>JAXEPX010000050.1:0-55047 GCA_034117325.1 Phascolarctobacterium sp.
ACATCCTGATAGCGTCTGCTCTCAATCTTCTCTGCATCAATAGTAGTAACATTCGCCGGAGTATCAACCTTTGCAGTTTGGGTGCGGCTAGCAGTAACCACATACTCATCCATAGCAAATTCCATATTATCTGCAGGTGCAGCAGCAACCTCGGCAGCCATTACAGCAGGGCTGTACATAGCAGTAGCGCAAGCAAATACGGACAGCAGAATTGCATTGCGCATAGCATTTTTCTTTTCCATAATCATACCTCTTTCCAAATTATCTCAAATTTCTCCACAAACCCTAGCAGCCTTGCTCCCAGAAAGCTAGGGCTCTCTATTTTCAGGCAAAGCCTAAAAACCATAGTTTTTCCTTCCTGCCCTAAAACAGGGCAGGAACAAATTTTCGTCTGTAAGGAAAAGACAGACCTTTCTATAAAACAAAAAAATCCATCAATACCTGTCTTCAGCGTACACTAAGCCAATTTTTGACCTAATCCGCCTGAATATCGCAGGTTTTGATGGATACAGCGACTATACAGCGCTTAGACTTAAGCTCATCACTAGCTCATCCCTTTGCGTGAGGTATCGAAGAACTAGCTCCCTAATACTATTGCGTTACAGTGACGGACTCACACCGTGCTTCCCTGTATAATCATTACGTTTTTATGAAATTATCAAATATAGAGACTTAAGCTTAGTGAGATTAAATTACGTACTAATTTAATCTATTATTAGTACTTAATCTCATTATGTGTTTAGTTTACCTTATAAGCTAAATCTTGTCAAGTAAAAAAGCGCCGTCTACTTAGACAGCGCCTTGAAAAATTTCTAACATGAACAAATTAAACTACTGCAAGGAACTTCATGCATACAATTAACTATTTCATCACTCTATACCATAGACAGCCCTAGCTAAATCATCAGCTGCCTCAACCACGTATTGAGATAGAGAAAGCAAATGCCTAGCAGGAAGGATATAAATAGCCTGCCTCTGCACTGCCTTTACTGTACTATAGCCAGGGTCAGAGCGCAGCATGTATGCTACTTGATCAGGAATTTCGTCCGCACTATTAGTCCACCCCGAAAGCACAAAAACATCGGGATTTAGACGCACAATTTCTTCCTGCGCTACCATTACAGGCTTAGTATATTTTAGCTCGGCTAAAGCATTCTGTACCCCTGCATATTGACAAATATCGTTAAAGGAATGCTCAGGACTATAATATGCGCCTAGATCATTCATAAAAACTACACGCTTTTGCTGCGCCTTGGAAACTTGCTCAACCTTACGACACACAGTCTGAAGCCGTTGCTCCATAGCCTGGAGTATTTGCTGCGCCCTTGACTCTTCATGCACAACAAGGCCCATTTCACGAATAAAGCCTTTAATCCCCTCAATATGATAGGGTGCATTATACACATATACAGGAAGCTGCATCTCACGCAGATGGGCTATGGTATCAGCTTTCGTAAAATTAGGCAAAATAATTAAATCCGGCTTCAGTGCAAGAATACTCTCAGGATTAGCCGCCTGTACTCGTCCTTTAACTGCAGCAGAACGAGCAGAAATATTGCTAATTTCCGCATTATCTGCTAAAGAAGTCAGTGCTACTATACGTTTTGGCTCAACTAAATCCAGTAAAACCTCATCCACGCTAATATTCAGAGACACTATACGTTGAGGTTTCTCCTTAAAGCGTAGCTCCGTTCCAGTAGCATCTGTAACAGTATAGAGGATGGGTCCCTCCTCCTGTTTTTGCCTAGCTGGCTTACAGCCTGCAAGTAGAAGCGATATAAAAATGCTTGTCAAAAGGAAAAATATAAGCTTTCTTTTGCTGATTAGAATATGCATAAGCTTCTCTTTCTATAATATTAGTATTTATCTGTTTTTATATTAGCATAAAAAGCTTATCTTTTCAAATCAAACCGTATACCCTGAGTTACATAGCAAGCAGCTTTTTGGCCAAACTTGTCCTTCGCAGGGCTAAAGCGCCACTTATAAACTGCATCCACAGCAGCCTGATCCAAATCTGCATTACCAGAAGAACGCACAACAAACGCCTCCTGTACTCGGCCATCAGCACCTACAAGCATCTTAACGCCAACAACACCTTCTATACCAGAATTACGTGCAGAGCTAGGATACCTTGGCTGTATAGATGAGGCAAGACGCGGAGGTGTAACAGGCACGCCACGACCGGAGCCAGTACCTTCACCATCGCCACTACCGCCACCGGAGCCAGTACCTTCTCCACCGCTTCCATCACCTGGGTTGGAACTAGAACTAGCAGAAGGATTACTACTTGGTTTGGCATTAGGCTTAATCTCTTTGACAACCTTAACCTTCTTCTTTTCTGGTTTAAGTCGTTTATCTATAATATCATCTATAGTACGAAGCACAGTATCCTTCTCTACCTGCTCCTCAACTACCTCTTCAGGGCCACCGCCCCCACCAACTAAAGCAACCTCTAATATTTCAGGCGGACGCGTCACAAACCGGTAACCAAAGATACCTATAATTAGCGCAGCTAGTAAATGGACGCCTATAGCTGTGCCAAAGGCTACGCTCATGCGCTGCTTATCCTCCCTCATTTGCTATCACCTACATCCGTAGCAAGGCCGAAGCGGGTTACACCTGCTCCTTTAAGTTTATCCATCAAGGTAATTACATTACGATATTCAGCATCAGCTTCACAGCGAATAATTACTGAGAAGTTTGAATCACGTTTGCTTTCCACAGCAGCATTTGCTACAAGCTGCTCAATATGAGTCTGTGTCTCATCTAAATAGATGCTACCATCTTTTTTAATAGTAACATTAAAATTAGTCTTAGACACAGTCTGAGAATGCTGAGCCACAGGCAGACGAATAGGAATAGTTTTTAGCTCACTCATATACATGGTACTGATAATAAAGAATACCAAGAGCAAAAAAATCATATCAATCATGGGGCTAAGCATAATTTCCGGGGACTTGATTTCCCTTCTATGACGTCTACGCATAGTTCACACCGCCCCTCATTGCTTTTTGCTGGCCATACTATTCTTAGCAGCAATAATATCTGTTAAGGTACTAGACATTTCATAAAGATTAAGGGTTTCAGTTTTTATTTTACCAGCTAGATATGCATGGATGCACATACCCATAATAGCAATGCAAAGACCAAAAACAGTAGTAATCAGCGCTTCGCCAATACCACTTGTTACTGCCATAGGATTTTGAGTGCGTTCATTAAGCGCATTGAAGGAGGAAATCATACCTGTAATAGTTCCCAAAAGGCCCAACATAGGAGCCAAACCAATAATAACGCTTAAATAATTAAGCTTATCCTCTAAGCTATCGATAATACGGTCTGCCTTCGCATAAATAATTGCTTCAAGACGATCACCCAAATCATCATCAATACAAAGCACATCACAAGCCATTTTAGCGCCTGCACCCTTATAATCATGCGCGTAATCATGAGCTCCTACAACATTAAAATCATTCATCATGCGACAGAAATTCATTGTAAATTCTGTACCAGAAATCATTTTCTTAAAATAAAGATAGCGCTCTACGCCAATGGCTATTGCTGCTATAGAACAAAACAACAAAGGCCACATGCACGGACCGCCCTTTACAAAATAATCAATTGCACCGCTAAAAATACTCATACTTGTACCTTCTTTCACAAAAGTGTAAGTCGGTTAATTTTTAGTAAGTTTAGAAAACTAGCCGATTTACCTTATTAATACTAATTTCTAATAGCAGATGTGTATATTATACATTTTACCTAGAAATCTGTCAAGTACAAGCAATTGCTAAATATTTAAAAAAGCTTATGGAATAAATCCTGTGCATAATTCTGCACAGCATTATCAAACTCAGTATATTTTTCTAAAAGCTCTTTTCCCTCCTCCGTCAGCACGGTACCGCCCCCATGGGCACCACCGCTAACACTCGCTAGGAGAGGAAAGCCTAAATCCGCCTCAGCACGCTGCAGAATCTTCCATGCTTTACTAGAGGACATGCCCATCTCCTTATACGCTGCGCTGAGGGAGCCATGCTGCTCCACCAGCCGCAGAATCTGGGCAATGCCCTTGCCAAATGCTATCTCTTCGTTATATACCCGCACCTTCACATGAAAATGCTTTGGCTCACGGTAGGTCACCCTTACCACCCCTTACCAAAACCGCAGGCAGGATAAGTGCACACGGGGCAATTCAGGCACAAGCCACCCTCGCCCAGCTGCGCCAATTCTGCTGCTGTAACAGGATCACAGGCCAGCACGCGCGGCAAAACAAGGTCAAAAATCGTGCGCTTCGCATACATTACGCAGCCAGGCAAGCCCATAACAGGCACCTTTTTAGCGCCATAATATGCGAGCAGAAACATCGCCCCCGGGAGCACAGGTGAACCATAGGAGATAATCTCAGCACCCGTATTTTTAATCGCCAGTGGCGTTCTATCGTCCGGGTCCACACTCATACCACCAGTGCAGCAGACCAGCTCCGCGCCCTTCTCCTCGATGCAGCGTTTAATCGCATCTGTCACTGTTTTATCATCATCACCATGTACCTCGGTGTGAATCACCTCGACACCATATTCCGCCAGCTTTTCGATAATCACCGGGGTAAAGGTATCCTTAATACGACCCGTAAAGACCTCGCTGCCAGTAGCAATCACGGCAGCCTTCTTCAGCTGGTACGGCAAGAGCTTAAGCAAGGGCTCGGGGCCGCACAGCTCCTGCACCTTGGCCATTTTTTCCTTCTCTATAACAAGGGGAATAATGCGTGTGCCCGCCAGCTTATCTCCTTTTTTGACAGGCGTATTGCCATGACGCGTAGCAATCATCATTTGACCAAAGCCATTTACTAAAGCAAGGCGCTTGCCATCCACCTTGAAGAGGCCGTCCTGAGCTGCACTCAGCTCAATCTTCCCCTCCTTCACGCCGGACTCATTCATATTTGCATTTTTGCAGAGGTCGCAGAGAATACGCGCTGCATCATTTTCATGCAGCATCTTTTCATCAGCTTCCCACACATAGAGATGCTCCTTGCCAATGGAAAGCAGCACAGGAATGTCCTCCGGCTGCACAATATGCCCCTTGCGGAAAACGGCATCCTTCGTCACGCCCTTGATAATTTGCGTTAAATCGTGGCAGAGCACGCTGCCCACAGCGTCCTCAGTTTTGATTAATTTCATTTTCCTTCAACTCCTATTTTACGCGTGCAAAGCCGTATTTTTCAAAGGTTTGCATAGCCTCATCAGTTACGAGGAAGGCTGCTAATTCCTTAGCTGCTGCAGCTTCAGGAGCTTTTTTCAATTGGCCAATAGGATAAATAACAGGCTTGGACAGAGAGCCTGCAGGTGCTTCGCAAATCACCTTTACCTTATCTTTAATCAAAGCGGCGTCAGTTGCATAAACGAGGCCCGCATCAGCACTGCCCTCGCCCACCCAGTTCAGTACTTGGGTAACATTGGTACCGAGGCTTGCTTTAGCCTGCACTTCATTCCACACACCCAGCTTCGTCAGTGCTTCGCGGGAATATTGACCAGCCGGCACGCTCGCAGGATCACCAATCGCAGGATGCTTTGCCTTTGCGATATCCTTGAACTCTTTAATAGTGCTCTCTCCTTTAGCAGGTACAATCAGCACCAGCTTATTTTCCAAAAGCGGTTTAATGGTAGCGCTATCCATGTAGCCTTTTTTGTCGAGCGCTTGCATTTGTTTATTAGCTGCAGAAATAAAGATGTCGGCAGCAAGACCGTTTTCAATCTGGCTTTGCAGCTTGCCACTGGCACCATAGACGCCCTGCACCTTGATTTCGGGATGCTTTTTATTAAACATAGGAATAAGTTGCTGCTCAAACACCTTCTCGAGGCTAGCAGCTGCAGCTACGTGCACTACCTTCTGCTGTTTTGCCGGCTCAGCCTTTTTCTCAGAGCCACCGCAGCCGAGCATTGCTAAAGAAAATACACAGAGAACTAAAGCGATAAATTTTTTCATGAATATCATCCTTCCTGTTTTTTGATTTTATATTGATATAAATTTAAACCAATTACTACTGCTAAGCAAATAGCTACAATGACCGCAACATAAATCGCCGCGCTATCCCAATCACCTGCTGCCACCGCAGAGTACACAGCGAGTGGCAGTGTACGCGTCTTGCCCGCGATATTGCCCGCCAGCATCGCCGTAGCGCCAAATTCGCCGAGACCCCTAGCAAAAGCCAAGAGGCCGCCCGCGATGATACCTGGAAAAGCATTGGGCAGGTGCAAGCGCCAGAAAATGTGCCACTCCGTCATGCCCAGCGAACGCCCTGCCTCGAGGATGCCCTTGTCGACCTGTACAAGCGCTGCCCGCGCTGAACGATACATCAAAGGGAAGGCTATAACAGAGGCGGCAAGCACAGTTGCAATCCAGTTAAAGGCGATTTGCACGCTAAAATTTTCGATAAAAAAGCGTCCTAAAATACGATTATTGCCAAAAAAGACGAGCAAGAAAAAGCCTGCGACCGTTGGGGGCAGCACCATGGGCAGGGTAAAGATACCGTCTACGAGGATTTTTGCGGCCTCGCTCTCGAAGCCCTCCACCCAGCGCGCTGCGATGACTCCCACGAAGAAGACGACGAAGATGGTCGCTACAGCCGTTTCCAGGCTTATCCACAGAGGCGACCAGTCCACAGAATTTACTAAAGCACTCACATCCTACCACACTCCCCATCCGTGCCGCGCACTAAGCGCAGGCCATGCTCGAGCTGCTCCAGAATAACATCAAGGGACTCTTCTACAGCTTTTTTACTACCCGGTAGGTTGATGATAAGCGTTCTATTACGCATTACACTCACCCCACGGCTGAGCATAGCACGCTTCGTAATCGCCATGGAGCCCGCACGAATCGCCTCCGCAATACCCGGCACATTGCGCGTAGCCACGGCCAGCGTTGCCTCGGGCGTTACGTCACGAAGCGACATCCCCGTTCCTCCCGTAGTGAGGATGAGGTCCACCTGACGGCTATCCGCGAGCCGCTTCAGCTCGTGCTCGATGCGTGCCTGCACATCGGGCAGTAACACCTGCTCTACGACCTCATAGCCCGCCTCAGTGAGTAGCTCGGCAGCACGCGGACCGCTCGTATCAACGCGCTCGCCCACGGAGCCCTTGTCGGAAAGGGTCATCACTGCAGCGCGGAAGGGCCTGTCTGCTCGCGGCAGCTCAACAGTCATATCCATGCCCACAGTCAGCTCACCGCCCCGTATTACAGTAGCGAAAACGCCCTCCCGTGGCATGATGCAGTCACCCACACGGTGAAAGATTTGGCAGTGGCTGTGACATTCCTTGCCGATTTGCGTCAGCTCGAGGATGACGCTGCCTGCATAGAAGCGCGTACCCACGGGAAGCACGCGAAAGTCGATGCCTTCTACGAGGATATTCTCGCCAAAAGCACCAGGAAGCACATGCTCACTAGGCAGACGCTTAGCTGTAGCCTGCGCTTCATTAGCAGAGGCATTCAGCTCATCGATGCGCGCATTAAAGGCGTCCACCTTATCCGCCGAAAGCAGACTCACCTGGCGGTGCCAATGCCCGGCGTGCGCATCACCCTCAAGACCATAATTTTCTATTAAATTTACCCTAGCAACAGGCCTTTTCTCCGTCCCCCGCGCCACACTCACGCACAGAGCACGAATCGAGCCTTGTAATGAAGTCATAAAATCATCTCTTTTCTATATTACAAATTTTTCTACTCTACAAAGACTACAATAGCTTTAAACTCCCTCAGTCATCCGCATTTACAAATCTATTCTACCCTAGTTTACTGCGCGGACTGCCAGCTCCCTCGGGGAGGGAGCACAAAAGTCAGCTTTTTCGAACTTTTTCCCCCATCACCGAGGGGGGTGGCTGCGAGCGTAGCGAAGCAGACGGGGGGAGTCTAAATTATTACGTCACTCAATAAATCTAAACTCTCCGCTCTTGCCCCCGCTTTTAGAAACTAGATGCACGTCACTAATCACCATGCCCTTATCAATCGCCTTACACATATCGTAAATCGTCAGCAGTGCCACCTGCACCCCTGTCAGCGCCTCCATCTCGACCCCGGTCTTCCCATCAGTCTTCACGCGACAAGAGGCCTCAACGAAATACTTGTTCTCCACGCCCTCGCAAACCTCCTCATGCAAGCTAAAATCAACCTCGCACTTCGTCAGCGGCAGCGGATGGCAAAGTGGAATCAACTCGCTCGTGCGCTTCGTCGCCATAATTCCGGCAATCCGCGCCACGCCTAGCACATCGCCCTTCGCAATCTCGTGCTGCGCTACCTTTTCATAAATCTCGCGACAAACGTAAATGCGGCCCGTAGCCACCGCTTCCCGCGTAGTAATCTTTTTATCCGAAACATCGACCATGATGGCATTGCCCTCGCGGTCAAAATGCGTTAACTCACTCATAACCTACTCCTCACCCCATCGTGACAACTCTTCTCCAGCATAAGTCCTCCCTCATATGTGACAACTCTTCTCCGGTCAAAAGCTATGGTGGACAATTTTTCTCTTACCCACCTATCTCATTCATACTAAACCCAGCAGCACGCTCCTCAAAATGGTGCCCCAACGGCTTAGCATAAATCGCCCTGCGCAACGCCTCCATTAGCTCCGCATCACTCGCGCCACTACGCAAAAGCTCCCGCACATCCAGCGTGCCCGGGCTATAGAGGCAGGGCTTCAGCACCCCTGTGCTTGTCAAGCGCACACGATTACAGCTCGCGCAAAACTTGTGGTACACAGGCTCAATAAAGCCTAATAATTGCCCTTCAGTAGTTTTATAATACTCAGCAGGACCATTGCCTATACTATTGCTTACAGCCTCTAAATTATAGCCACTCTTTCGCAAAAGCTCCCTCAGCTCCGCTCCTGTAAAGCTTTCTAACGCCCCATTACAGGCTAACGGCATCAGCTCAATGAAGCGCAGGGGCACGCCTAAACTTGCGGCAAAAGCGACTAACTCAAGTATATTCCACTCATTGGGAGAAAGACCTGCCACGTTTGCTAAAGCTTCACTCTTTGGAAATAAACCTGCCACATTAATTCGAGCTTCTTCCGGAGAAGAACTTGCCACCTTTACTTCCATCTTACCCTTCAGCGGCACACAGTTCAGCTTACAGCTTACCCCCGACTTAACAACTGCCTGAAGCGCACTAAGCACAGCCCCTAGCTCTCCTCCGCCTGTAAGCTCACGGTAAAGCTCTGCATCCAGCGTATCCAAGCTCACATTAATGCCGTCTAATCCAGTCTCGACTAAACGTGCCAAATATTTCTCCAGCAGCACGCCATTCGTCGTCAGTGTCACCTGCTCCACCCCGGGGAGCGCCTTCAGCTGAGCGATAAACTCCACCGCGCCCTTGCGCACGAGAGGCTCGCCCCCCGTGATTTTAAAGCGCGTAATTCCCAGCGCCACGGCGCACCGCGCCACTCGCAAAAGCTCCTCATAGCGCAGGATATCGCTGTGCTCCAGATGCTCCGCCACCTGAGGTCGGCAATACCTGCAGTGCAGATTGCAGCGGTCCGTTAACGATATTCTCATGTAGTTAATTCTTCGGTTGTATTGGTCGTACATAATGTTACCTGTTGTGTAAATTGGAGTTTATCTTTATGTTTATCTAATTCTCATCCTTCTTCTTTGACACCAAAGAAGAAGCAAGAAAGTGCGCGCTTTTGAAAAGCGCGGGAAACATCGCTTTTTTGCTCGCCCAAAAAAGCTCTGCAAAAAAGGGCTTTACCATTATCCACTTAAGTTCGTAAATCTTAGCTATGGGAACTACTTCTGATACCCAGAAGTTCTCGCTTCCAGGGATATTTACTTACGACGTTCTAAAGCTTTGTCGGTCTACCGCAAAGTGCTGGCTCTGCTCTAGACTTGCTTTACGATACTTCGTAAGCAAACTTATAGTGAATTGAGCAATTAGTTCGGTAGAATTATGACAAAAAAGCGTTAGGAAAGGCGCCCCTTTAGGGGAGCTGTCATTCCGCGCAGTAAATTACGCATGTATATGGTAGTAAATGCGGATGACTGAGGGGTCACGGTGGTTTAACGTAAATATAAGCTAAGTTGTCTAAGCAAAATGTTACGGTATAACATAAATATTTAGTTATATAAATGCATTTGTGTTATCTAAACACCTAATTGACCCCTCAGTCTGCTTCGCTTCGCTCGCAGCCAGCTCCCCTATAAGGGGCGCTTTCCCGTGAGCTCTAGTCTCAAAATCTTCCTTATGTGTCCAGTTTTTGTTGACTGGTACAAGGACTACTTTTCCTACCCTCATCCTTCTCAAACTCCAATTTATCTAACACCCTATTCGTCACTCTCACTTGCGAATAACGCTTTCAAAATAAATACGGAAGCAGATAATACTTCCGTATTTATTATTATCATTCGTCCTCTTCGCCCAGCGCGATTTTCTCGGGAGTAATAGGAAGAACAAAAAATCTCTTGCCAGTTGCCTGGTACACAGCATCCGCAATCGCAGGCCCAGGCGTATTAATAACCAGCTCGCCCACGGACTTCGCACCATAAGGACCGCTCTCCTCATAGCTAGACGCAAAATCCACATGAATATGGCCAATATCCTGACGGCTCGGCACCTTATACTGCATCAAGCTGTTCTCATAAACTCGACCCTCGGGACTGTAAGTCACATTCTCCATCAGCGCCATGCCAATACCCTGCAAAATACCGCCCTCAGTCTGCACCTTCGCCAAATGCGGATTAATCGGCGTACCGCAATCCACGGAAGCATAATAATTCACAACCTCCGTCTCGCCCGTTGCCAAATCCGTCTCCAGCTCAGCCACACCTGCCATAAACGGCGGAGGACTCAGCACACTGTCCATCTCCACCGTCTCCTGCAGCGCAATATTATTTGCCACCTGTGACGCCACTGCGATGTCAATCAAACTAATCGCCCTATCATCCACTGTACTACGCACAAATTTGCCATCGAACACTACGTCCTCCACGGCACATTCCAGCTTCTTTGCGCCCAATTGGCAAATCTTTGCGCGAATCTTCTGTGCGCACAGGTTTACAGCATTACCCGTGATATACGTCGTACTAGAAGCATAGGAGCCGGAATCATAGGGGGATGCATCCGTATCAGCACCAAAAACCTGAATCTGGTCAAAATCGCACTCCAGCACCTCTGCCGCCATCTGCGCCAGTACCGTATCGCAGCCAGTGCCCATATCCGCAGCACCAATCAGCAGCGTATAGGAGCCATCATCATTCACCTTAATTGTCGCGCCACCCACATCACAGAAGGGAATGGACGATCCCTGCATAGCAATCGCCACTCCCATCGTGCGTACCTTGCCATTTGGCATCTTGCGCAGCGGGAACTTTTCATTCCAGCCGCTCATCTCGCGCACCTGCGCCAGGCATTTATCAAGCGCACAGCTCGTATTCGGCGCACCATAATAAGCGGGCATAATATCGCCCTCATGCGTAATATTCATCTCGCGCAGCGTAATCGGATCCATGCCAAGCTTCGCAGCCAGCTCATTAACAGCGCTCTCTACGGCAAAAATGCCCTGGGGAGCACCATAGCCACGGTAAGCACCGGCAGCCTGCAAATTCGTATACACTACATCAAAGCCGAAGCGGAACGCTTCCGTTCTATATAAAGGAATGGACTTATGACCGGACAGGCCCACGGTCGTCGGACCATGCTCGCCATAAGCACCCGTATTGGACAGAGTATAGAGGTCAATAGCGCGAATCTTGCCCTCCTTCGTAGCACCCAGACGCACATGCATCTCCATCTCATGACGCGGGCTGGAGGCAATATGGCACTCATAACGGCTGAAGACCATCTTACTCGGCTTCTTCAGCTTCCAGGTTACAAAAGCAGGATACATCTCGCTCACGCAGCTCTGCTTCGCGCCAAAGCCACCACCGATACGGGGCTTCGTCACGCGCACCATCGTCTTCGGGATATGCAGCGCATTCGCCACGATGCGACGGCAGTGGAACACTATCTGCGTGGAGCTCACGATATGCAGGCGACCATAGGTATCAATGCTGCAATAAGTGCAGAAGGGCTCCATCATATTCTGCTGCACAGCCTTCACGCGGTAGGTGCGGTCAATCACGATATCGGACTCTGCTAAAACCTTATCCACATCGCCATCGCTAATTACCTCATGGGAGCACAGATTGCGTTTATTATCAGCGCCAACCGGAGCCAGGGATTCCCAGGTCTCCTCGGGATGCACCAGTACAGGATTATCCAGTGCCTTATGAAAATCAAGCACTGCTTCTAAAACATTGTATTTAACCTTAATCAAGGATAACGCCTTATCTACAGCCTTCTCGGTGCGACCTGCGACAATCGCCACGATATCGCCCACGAAGCGCACATGACGGTCTAAGAGCAGACGGTCATAGGGGCTGGGCTCGGGATAGGTCTGACCCGCATAGGTGCAACGCTTGCCATTTTGGTCCACGTCCTCATAGGTAAAAATCGCCTCCACATCGGGCACCTTCGCCGCAATAGCAGTGTTAATGCTCTCGATAATCGCATTCGCATGGGGAGAACGCAGCACCTTAACGATGAGGCAATCCTTCGGTGCCAGGTCGTCCGTATACACGGGTTGACCGGTCACAAGCTGCATCGCGTCCTTTTTGCGCAGGGATTGGTTAACAATTTTCATTTATTTCCCCTCCTCTGCCTTCGCCTTTTTCCAAGCGATAAAATTCTGAATACCACGCAGCTGACCTTCATAGCCAGAGCAACGGCACAGATTGCCCGCAAGATACTCCTTAATTTCGTCCTCGGTAGGCTCGGGATTCTCACGGAAAAGCGCCAGCGCGTTCATAATCATGCCCGGGTTACAGAAGCCGCACTGCTCCGCGCCCTGGTCCGCGATAAACGCGCCAAACTCAACCGCCTCTTTTTGCAAGCCCTCCATCGTAGTTACCCTATGCCCCGCCGCACGTGCCACCAGTACGGAGCAGCTCAGCACCGGCTTATCATCAAGATACACAGTGCAAAGGCCGCAGTTAGAGGTATCGCAGCCGCGTTTCACGCTCAGGCAGCCCTCAGCGCGTACAAAATCTAGTAAAGCCATATCCGCTTCCACGGAACGGGTAATTTTTTTGCCATTTAAAGTCAAAGTCACTTCCATCAGGCGTTACCTCCCAATGCTAAAATAGTTCTAGCAGCCAGCACCTTAATCAAGTGCGTGCGGTATTTCGCGCTGCCACGCGGATTGCTCTCGGTGGGCAGTACGCTTGCTGCATATTCAGCGAAGGCCTGCACCTTTTCCTCAGTAAAGGGCAGTGTCAAAAGCCCCTGCTCGTCCTTCACGAGCGTAGCCTTTGCCGGACGTGCACCTACGGCTATTTGCACACCCTCACCCGTCAGCGCTGCCGCGCAGGTCAGCACGGGGAAGTCAGTCTTGGCAATGCGTACACTGGCATAGCTAGCGCTCAGCACCTCCTTCGGGATGATGACACGCACAAGAATATCACGATCATATTTCATTTTGGCAAATTCCACAATGGGAATAATGCCGCCTTTATATAATTCCACCTTGGCATTCAGAGCCATCAGGATGGTGAGTACATCACTAAAGCCAAAGCGACCGAACACACTGCCGCCCACAGTAGCCAGATTGCGGAATTGCACGCCCACGATATGGCGCAGAGCTTCCTTCATCGCACCCTTAGTGTAGCTAGCGATACCTGCATGCAGCTCCAGCTCGCGCAGCGTCACCATCGCACCGATGCTGAATTCCGTCTCAGTCTCCTCAATCTGATTCAGGCCCAAATCGGACAGGTCAATCATAGTCATCACATTACCCTGGGACAGACGCATCCAGAGCATGCCACCCATCACGCGATTGGGGCGCTTCTGATTCAGCTGCCACGCCTCTTCCAGCGTTGCAGCCTTCTTAATTTCACGGATTGTAAGCATAAAAAGCCCTCCAATGATAATTTTGCTCATATTAAGTCTATTTTATTTTACCATAAATTGCAGGGTTTTAAAAGAGCTAGCCCTCTTTTTCTGCTAATACCTCAGCATAAACGTACTAATATAGCTTTTAGCACGCAAAAAAGCGGACAGCCTATGCCGTCCGCTTTTTGTATATTTCAAAATTTATTTAGTCAATTGTGCTTTTGAAAGAATAGGTATTTTTAAAATAAAGCAAGCAAGAGTAGCTTCCTACCAATGCTTTCCCATATCACTTCTGGCACCGAGCTTTCTAGAACCCTTTGCCAAATTCTCTTCTCATCAATTCATTCAGCTTTCAATGCATTACAAACATCTTTAGTCAAATCTTTGCCACCAGCTACCATGGCTTGCATATTAACTACACTTTTAATGCCTTGGTCAGCAGCTACTTTATTAACGGTTGCAAAAATTTTCTTATGAACAGGTGCCATTTTCTTTGCTTCGAAATCAGCCAGCTGCTTATTCATGCTTTGTTGCAGATCTTGTTGACCTTTAGCGTCCAAAGCTTTAGCTTGCTCATTAAAGGATTTTTGCAGTTCATTACGCTTATTAGCAATCTCAGTAGCAATATCCTTAATACCAGGATAGCTGCTCAGCACAGTTTGCATATTAACAAAGCCTACTACACCGTCCATGGGAGCAGCCAAGGCACTACTGCACAGGCCTAAGCTCATCATTACGGTCATTACAAATGCCATTAATTTCTTTTTCATGCTTTTTACCTCTATTATTGACTAATTATTTAGCCCAGATTTTCTCCATCAGTGCAGAATAATTTTCTTCCAGATGTGCTTTAACTTGGTCAACCAGTGCAAAAATCAGGCCAGGCTCAAATTTGTCATCAGCAGCCGGTACGCTGAAGGTCAACACTACATTGCCTTGCGGGTTAACGCTGTATTTCAGCATATTGTATTGATTATTCATATCATTGATGAATTTCAGAGTTTCAGCTTGTTTTTCTTCCGGAATGGTTACCAAATGAGCTTGAATGTAAGAATATACGGTGTTATTTACAACGATGAACAGCGGCAGGGTTTGGCCCTTTACTAAGAGGCGGGTGTTAACCAACAGGTTGTTCTCATTAATTTGCAAATATTGCAGACCGGAGATTTTTGCTTTGTCAGCAAATTCCTTTAAAGCCGTCAGCTTTTTCATAGCCAAAGTCGGTTCAGCCTTCTTTTCTTCTGCAGGTGCAGCAGCCGGAGCTTCTACCTTAACTTCCTCTTTTGCCTCTACTGCTTGCTCCTTAACTTCTTCAACTTTGGTTTCTTTGGTTCTAGCCATTTTACATTCTCCTTTAAATTCAATTAACTAATCTAATGTACAAGTAAAATCAACTAATTGAATTTAGCTTTTATTACTTGTTTTAGTGTTATTAGTATTATATATCATTTTGATTAAAAAGTAAAGTAGTTTTACTGTAATTTTTACACAATTTAGAAACAAATTCTTTCTAATAGTATGTAAAGCGAGCAGATACCCCAAATGTATCTGCTCGCTTTTGGGAATTATTATGCTTTACTGACTTATTGTTTTAATAGATTAAGATATGCATAAACAACTATCTAATCTTTTAAAAAACGATCTGGAATTCTAGTTATTTAAACTAAGAATTAGAAGGTAAATCTCAGACCTGCATCTACACGCCATTTTTCGGTTACGTCGCCGCCGAAGCTACGTTGAACATCTGCATAGAACATGCTGTTGTCACTGAGCTTAGCAGTGCCGCCGATTTGCAGCTCGTACCAGGTATCGCCAAAGTCGATGGAAGCCTTCTTAGCTGCTACACCCTCTTCCAGGAAGCTGGTGTCGAAGTCGCCCATGAATTCATGAGCAACTGCCAATTTAGCGAAGTAGCTACCATTATTCAGCTTCTGACCTAAGCGCAGACCGATGCGACCGATTAAGGTATCAAATGCATCTTGGCTTACAGCCAGCTTCGTGCCATTAGCATAGTTGGTAGTAGCGGAGTAGCTCTTGCCATTCATATGACCATAGGTCAGCTCAGCACTAGGCTCGAAGTAGGTGCCATTTGCACCTTCGAAGCGTTTGCCGTATTCAGCACTGATGGAAGTACCCCAAGTGTTGTAATCGCCATCAATGTCATAGGTGCCGATGCCGTTGTTGAATTTCAGCTCATAATCATTGTTCAGACGGCTGAGTTTCACAACGATGTCTGCATATTGGCCATCCTTTTGTCTCCAGGTACCATACATACCCAAAGCCACGTTCTTCTGGTCGCCATGACCCCAAGCATTGGAGAGCTCGCTGGACGCATTGCTGGTAGAGGAGCTACCATCATCATAGGATACTGCTGCACCAACGGTCCAGTTTTCATTAACCTTGGTATCATAGCCCAGCTGGAAGGCTTTGTACTTGGTGCTCATATTAGCATTTTGAGCATCCATTTCGAACTTGCCAGTGTAGTATTTAGCCCACATGCCGCGTTCGCCATCCAGTACACGCAGGTCACCCATACGTTGCATCAGGTCGTTGTTTTCTGCACGCCACATGAGGTTTGCAGAAGCCATGGTGGATTTAACAGCACGCATAGTTGCGGTTTCGTATGCGCCGTGAGAGATTTCAGCGTCGCCACTGCCAGGTTTTTGGCCACCAGCATCTTCTACGCTATCCTTGTCGATATAGCCTTGACCGAAGTAGTTGCCTGCTTCCTCACCCTTGTAGAGTACATTTGCGTTCTTCAATGCAGCGGAAGCGGAGGTCAGACCTTCAGCAATGGTTACAGTGCCCTTCAGAGCCGGAGTATCAACTGCTGTATCCTCAGCCAGAGCCATAGTTGCTACTTCTTGTTCCTCGCCATAGAAGTACAGCTTGCCAGCCAATGCGTTCAGTACAGTTGCTACGTTGTCTGCATCATCCATAGCAACGTTCTTGCTATCGGTGATCAGGTTGATTTCGGAGCCCTGTGCTGCACTGCGTACGATTACGTCGCCAGCAGCGTAGTCCTCAGTAGTCTGGCCATCGGTTTCATGTGCCATGTAAACCTTAGCAGCGCCACTGTAGTTATTGATATCGATTCTGCCAGCATTGCTATGCATGATGATACCAGCATTAGCCAGACCTTCACCACCCATGAAGTTGTCAATGATGGTGCTGTAGCCGTCCATAGCTTCGTTAGCTACGTTATTCCAGGTTGCGCCATTAGCCAGTTTCAATTGCATAGAGGATTGGGAATCGTCTGCAGCAAGGATGTTGCCATTAAAGCTGGAGGATTCGGTATCCAGGGTTACGCCAACGATGCTTGCTTGCGGAGCATCCTGAGTCCAGCCTCTGTCATTAATATTAGTGGTATCCTTGTTCAGCACGATGTTGCCGGTGATGGTGGTGTCGTTGCCACCGGCAGCGTTAACATAGACTTGGCCGCCTGCTACGTTAATTGCGTTGTAAGCGCCTTCGATGTTGCCGCCCGCAACTTCCACAATACCTGCAACCTCTTTGTCGGTGTAGCCAACTTGTACGGACAGGAGACGTGTTGCCGTAGCAACGATTGCGTCGCCTTCGGTAGCAACGATGTTAGAGCCTGCGCCTACGCTTACATGACCGCCTTCGGTTGCGATGGCAGTTTGAATAGCGTTAATGTTAGCCGCACCTTCGATTTCTACAGTGCCGATATAGTCTTCAACATTGGTAATACCAGTTGCCGCATCATAGAGAACGTCGGTCTTGGAGCTGGTGTGGATGCCACCCTTAACATCAGCAATATTTACATCGCCAGTTACGTTCAGGGTACCGCCATTGTTGTCAATAGCATAGCCAGATACACCATTAATGGTTACGGTGTCAGCGTCAATAGCAACTTGACCTCTGTAGCCAACATTGATGTTGCCATTGAGCTCAGCAGTATCGGCTTTAATGCTAATATTAACATCCTTGCTGTCCTTGTAGTTTTCGGTATCGCCTGCAACCTTGATGCCTTGGAGGATAACCTTGCTGTCGCCCTCTACGGTATCAGTAAAGTCGTAGGTAATGAACTCTTCGGTTACACCTGCATTCAGGTATTCGGTATCTGCTGCGGAGCCAGTGATATCGGTGGTGTAGATACCAGCGATATGCTCTGCTTTACCGAAGTAGCCTTGACCCTCGTTATTGAAGGTAAGGTCGCCACTAGTAATGATTGCGCCGGAGCCAGTCAGGGATTCTGCCAGAGCAACCTTTGCAGACAGGTTGCGTTCACCATCTGCATAGCCAGTGTACCAGAGCTTACCAGCCAGGTTATTCAGAATGGTGTTAACCTGAGCTTCATCACTGGAATCAATGTTGTAGGAACGGTTGGTAATCAGGGTAATGCCAGAGTCAACTTCTGCGCTATTGATAATAATATTACCAGCACTGAAATCGTCCTCGCTAGTACCATCGTTCAGGTGACCATAGTATACATTGACATAGCCACCAAAGGAGTTGATTACCAGATCTGCATCATTATTCTGGAACAGGTTACCAGCTTTTTCAGCAGATACGCCGCCAGTGAAGCTTGCAATAGTATGACCGGTAATACCCAGCTCATCTTCACGGCTGGAGTCACGGTTGTTCCAAATTGCGCCGTTAGCCAAGGTCATTGCTACGCTAGAAGCTTCATCGTTGTAGATGTTGCCTTGGAAGCTGGATTTTTCGGTATCCAGAGTAATGATTGCCATGGAAGGAGCTACAGTGTCTTCACCAGAGATGCCCTTCAGAACAACGTCTCCCTTGATTACGAGATCACTGCCACCTTCAGGATTCAGAGCTACGGTTGCGCCTTCAGCATAAACTGCAGTGCCGTAGATTTCGCCTACTTCACCAGAGTAGATATTGCCGCCTGCCAGCAGTGCTACTGTAGCCGGAGTAACAATACCGTTTTCATCTACTTTGCTCTTCGCAATAATCGGAGTGCCATCGGTTGTAGTATGGATATCAGCTGCTGCAGTTGCAGTTACTTCCGTGCCCTCTGCCACAATCGGAGTGGTAATAGGAGCAGGAGTGTCCTCGCCACCTTCGTCAATAGGCATTACATCTGCAGTCATCAGAGCAGTGCCGCTGTTGTAGGTTCCGCGACCGCTTTCGAAGGTGATACCCAGAGCTTCAGTGGAGAAGCCGCTGCCAGTCAGGCCTTCAGCGATTTGTACTTTTGCATCCAAGCCAGAACCACTGTAAACGAGCTTGTTAGCCAGTGCGTTCAATACCAGTGCAGCGTTAGCATCAGTTACACCGTTGTTTTCGGTAATCATGGTTACGCCTGCGGTACCATAAGTGCCATTGATAACAGTGTCGCCACCAATCATGGTCATCGGAGTGTCAGTTGCATGTTCATAGTAAACATTTACATAGCCACTCAGGCTGCTAATAGTCAGAGCATTGCTATCTTTTTGGTAAATGTTGCCAGCACTTGCAGCGTCACTGCCACCGTACAGATATTTTACATTGCTACCAGTGTAGGTATCGCCCCAAGTTTCGCCATATTGCTCGTTAGTCCAGTTTGCACCGTTCTTCAGAGTAATATTGGTTTCGCCACCGTTGTTATGGGATACACCAGTCCAGCTTGCATCTTCACCGTCGAGGGTCAGCTTAATAGTGCCGCCGCCCAGTACGCCAATGTTGCCTTTAATGTCTTTAGCATTAGAAACGGCAATGGTGCCGCTGCCGTTGGTTTCCAGAGCGTAGTTAGCAGTACCTTCTGCTGCATCTTTGTTAACCTCGATGTAGCTTGCGCCACTCAAAGTAACTTCGCCATAGTCTCTGGTTACAACTGCAGTACCGTCAATCTTGAGGTCGGTCTTACCACTAACAGTTACAGTATTGCCATAACCATAGTAGCTATCCTTACCTTCTGCATAAATACCAGTTACACCATAGTTGTAGGAGCTGTCAGTAGCAGTGTTGCCGTTGGTAACACCCCAGGTGTCGCCATTCTTCATGGTCAAATCGCCATTAATGTTAAACTTGCCATAGTTACCATTGTAAGCATGGCAGTAGATACCATTTAAGGTTTTGCCTTCTGCAGTAGTAGCCTGAACACTTACATTTGCAGTTACAGTATTTTCGAAGGCACCATGTTGCTCAATAGCAGAAGAGTTGCCACCTGCTTCTAGTTTAACATTGAAGTTATCTGCTTTGATAGTCGGATATCTCGAAGACATTGCACTGCTATACAAGTAGTAGCCTCGTGCGTCACCATCAGCTTTAACGTCAAGAGTCAGGTCATGACCAGATGCATTTACCTTCACGTTACCATTGCCAGTGTTATAAATAGCTGCACTATTTTCAACCGTGATAACAGTATTCTTATCATAGGTAAATTCAACATTTTTACCAGATTGAGGTGTAGTAATAGTTTGAACCGGCTCTTCAATTACACCCATGCCGCCATAAGAACCGCGACCAGTGCTTGCATCAAAGTCGATATCGCCGGAAATCAGCTCAGCTGCGCTGACAGTCAGGGACTCAGCAATCTTCACAGTACCAGCCAGGTTGCCATCGTTTGCAGTGTAAACCAGCTTGCCAGCCAGTGCGTTCAGAACGGACTTAACTTGGTCAGCATCACTTTGAGTAATGCCACTTTGGTCAGTGATCAAAGTGATGGCAGAGCCTTCAGCTGCTTGACCGATGATGGTGTCGCCGCCAATCATAGTGGTTACATCTTCAGCATCATGGCTGTAATAAATGTTGGTGTAGCCGCTGTAGTTGCCCAGAGTGATGTTCTTGCTATCCTTCTGGAAGATGTTGCCAGCTTTAGCTGCGCTTGCACCGCCGATGAAGTTCTCCCAAATGGAACCAGTGTATTCACCAATATTAGTATTGGTCTTGTTCTGGTAGATATCGCCCCATTGCTCGTTAGTCCAGGTTGCACCATTTTGCAGATACAAGGTTGCTTCACCTTGAGAGTTGTGATTGTTAGTAATACCAGTGGTGTTGGTATATGCATTATGCATTACGCCAGTCCAAGTGGAATCAGCAGTGGTCATAGCCAGAATTACGCTGCTATTTTCTTGAGACCAGTTGTTCGGATAGAACATACCAATGTTACCCAGGATATTTACCTTGTTATCGCCAGCTTCGCCATCTTTGTAGTTCATGGTAACGTGACCACCACCAGATGCTTCCAAAGCATAGTTGCCCTTATTTGCATTGCTTGCGTCTTGAGTAATCTCTTTATTAACAACGATAGTACCACCGCCGGTAATATCGATGCGAGAGCTATTAGACCAACCTGCTACAACTGCAGAGCCGTTAACCTTGAGGTCTACATTGCCATCAATAAGGATTTGGCCCTTATCGGTGTAGATGCCATTGGTGCCAGTGTTCATCCAGTTGCTTGCGCCATAACCAGTATCGCCATTATCCAGGCCCCAAGCATCATCCTCACCCTTAATGGTCAGGTTACCATAGATATTGATTTGCGCATCCTTGGAATTTTCAATGCCAATGCCATAAATAGCGTTGCTGGAACCAGAAGTAGTAGTTGCTTTCAGGTTTACATCACCGGTAATGTTGATAATGTTGCCAGAACCACCTTGTTGAATGGTGATTGCACCAGCTTTACCAGTACCATTCATGTTAACATTCAACGTATCGGCAGTAATATTCAAAGTACCACCATTGTTTCTGATTGCTTCGTTTGCGTTAGCAGTCAGGTTCAGAGTCTTACCAGTTGCATCGATGTTGGTAGAGGTGCTGGTAATAATAGCTGCGGAACTGGTGGTGATATTAGAGTCTTTAGTGAAAATGTAAGAGCCGTTCGGTTGCAGAACGCCTGCAGTATAATACGGAACATCTACATCCGCACCCTGGCCAGTAATCTTTTGGGTGAACTCAGTTTCCTGTTGAGTCGGCGGAATGAACTCGGTGCCTTGGCCATAGGTGCCTTGACCAGTATACGGATTGAAGACTATATCCTTAACCTCACCCGTAATTTCGCTGGTGGTCAGGCCTTCAGCGATAGCCAGCTTGCCGGTCAGGTTTTGTGCATCCATAGCTGCACCAGAATTGTAACCAGTGTAGTACAGCTTGCCAGCCAGTGCGTTCAGAGCGCTAGTAACTGCATCATTATTATCAAGGTCAATACCAGCCTTTTGGGTCATCATAGTAACCTTGGAGCCTTCTGCAGCACTCTTAATAATGGTGTTACCTGCGCTGAAGCTGGTTGCGTCATCCTCTGCATGTGCATAGAAGATGTTGGTATTGCCACTGTAGTTATTAATAGTCAGGTCGCGAACATCATTGCGATAGATGTTACCAGCAACTTCTTCGCCACTAGAACCAGTGAAGGTGTTAACTACATTGTTGTCAGCAGCACCCTCTACTACTGCGTCAGTCCAGGTTGCACCATTGGTCAGCTTCAGATTCATGGTGTTGCCATCATTCATCAGGCTACCAGTCCAGCTGGAGTCTGCAGTGGTCAGATTCATGTTGACATAGCTGCCGTAGTATTGAACTAAATCGCCATAGAAGTCATGCAGGGTAATGGATTTCAGAGCTACATCGCCCTTCACAATCAGGTCATTTGCACCCTCAGTGTTCAGGTTAACGGTTGCGCCCTCTGCGTAAATAGCATTGCCACTTTCAGCAGTAATGGAGCCACCAACCATATTCAGACTAGCTGCGCTAGGAGAATAGAAGTGCAGGCCGGTTGAACCAGTCAAATCAGCATCGGAAGCCTTCAGAACTACAGTATCTGTCTCGGAGGACAGGTCTGCTACATCTTTCAGAGTAATGCTTGCACCCAGAGCTTCAACAGCAGTACCAACAGTATCAATTACAGTCTTGCCTTCAACAGTAACTGCTGCACCAGCCGGACTAGCAGAACCGCCCTCGTAAGTTTGGATTCTTTCGGCAACAATACCCTTGCCAGTGCCTTCAACATTCAGGTCACCCTTAATGGCAATGCCAGCACCATAAGCAGCAATTGCTTTCTCAGCTTTGGTATCCATGCTTACTGCAGCAGAATTAATAGTCAGGTTGCTGTGACCATTAGTACTAATGCCACCGTCAACTACCAAGTTTTCACCCTCAGCAGTAATGTTCAGAGTCTTGTTGAGAGGAGTTACATTAATAGCCGGAACTACGATATTGCCGGTCGCGCTCGGCTCGAAGTTGTAGTTGTTGTAAATGTAAGCATCGGTCATCGGATCCTGCTCAGTAACTACGCCTTTATCACTGTACTCAGTATCTTCACTAGTACCTGTAATAGGAGTATCAAATACGGTATCTACATACTTCGAAGTGTAGTAGCCTTGACCAGTGGTCTCGTTGAACTCGATTTCGGTAGCAGTCTTGTTTGCCAGCAGCAAGGAGGAGCCAGCCAGGCTTTCTGCGATTGCAGCACGACCGGTCAGAGTACGTTCGCCGGTTACATAGCCATCATAATACAGGAAGCTTGCCAAGGTGTTCAGAACCTTGTTCACAGTATCTTGATTATTCAGGTCAATGTCGTCGGACTCAGTCATAACGGTGATAACTGCACCCTCTTGAGCGGAGCCAACATGCACGTCAGCCTTTTGCAGACCGTTGAAGTAATGAGATTTATCGGTGCCATCGTAGCCCATCAGATGGCTATAGTGAATAATGGTGTTACCACTAACATTGTCAAGGTAAAGGGGAACATAGTCGGTAATACGGATAATACCAGCAGTTTCATCGCTGTCGCCACCGGTCAGGTCAGCAACGCGGTTGTTCATCATGGCAGGATCTCTACCGATATCGGATTGATATTTACGATAGTCTGCCCAAGTACCGCCATTTTGCAGGGTCAGGTTTACTTGAGCGTCTTGGTCTACGCGGATACGACCTTCCCAACGGGAGTCGTCATTATTAAGAACGATATTGAATACGGATTCGGTGCCCAGTTCAGAGCTTTGGCCAGCCAGGAAGCCATTCATTAATACCCATTTAGCTTGACCGTCGGTATTAATGTTAACAATGCCACCATTAGCCAGTACGCCTAAACCATAGGTTACAGCGTAAACTTCGCCAGTTACGGTCAACTCGCCTGCATGCGCAGTTTGTTGTTGAGCTTCCGTCTTCACAACAGCGTCAGCAACGAAGCCTTTAGCGTTAGCAGATACATTAGCAGAACCATTAATAGTAATCTTGCCGCCAGCTGCTTCAAAAGCATTTGCATAGCTAGTGCTTACAAGTGTATTGGGTGCTTTAATAATTAGTTCGTTTTCAGCAGAAACGTAAACATTTTTACTAATGCCCAGATTTTCCACGCTGTTAACAGTTACCTTTTGCGGAGTATCGATTTGCTGCAGCGTGATGGAAGGAATCCTCATCTGTGCGCCGCCTTGTTCTCCGAAATTGTATTCGGTAAAATCTTCGTTAACGTCGCCCTTTTCTACATAACGAGTATCGTCTGCAGAACCGGTAATACCTTGCTCGTATACCTCAATATAAGCGCCTTGACCAGTAGCTTCGCTGAAGGTAATGGTCTTCACTGCTTGCAATACGCTGGAGGTTGTCAGACCTTCGGCAATACCTACATAGCCATAGATGTTGCGTTCACCAGATACATACCCATCATAGTACAGCTTACCTGCCAAGGTATTCAGAATCTCTTTATAGGTATCCAGCTTCTCAGCGTCGAAGTTAGCATTTTTATCAGTGATTACGGTTACTACAGAGCCACCCTCTGCACTCTTAATGTGAGTGTCGCCTGCAGCATAGTCCTCTGCCTTGTCGCCATCACCAGTATGTGCATAGTAGAGGTTAATAGCACCATTCAGATAGCCAACAGTCAACTCGCCTGTGCCATTGCGGTAAATGTTACCTGCAGCAGCGTCAGTCTCGGTGTCAGAGCCGTTCAGGGTGTTGACAGTCATATTCTCTGCGTTAGTCTGAACCCAGGTTGCGCCATTTTTCACGGTAATAGCTGCGCTGGAGTCAGTTGCTAAGAGGTTGCCATTCCAAGTGGAGTCTGCATCGCTCAGCTTCAGGTCTAGGACGGATTCATTACTCAGCACGATGTTACCAGTAATATTAGTAGTGTAGTCGCCACCTACGTTGATGTAAACAGTGCCATGGTCAGCTGTTACAGCATTACCTTCTTCAGAAGCAATCTTGCCGCCTTCAACGTATACATAGCCGCCGGTGTAGTACGGGTCGGTGGACTGGGTAATGCCATGATAATCGTCTTGGGTTTCACCATACTTTTCGTTCTCGTTCCAGCCGCCAGCATCGCCTTCAACCTCAGCGTCCTCAAGCTTTTGCTCATACTCGTTTAAGTTAGTCTTGGGATTTACCTCTACACCCTTAGCATAGATAGCGTCGCCCTTAGCAATAATGCTGTTATTAGCACTATCCAGAGTAATGGAGCCGCCATCAGCAACTAGGCCTTTGCCTTCTGCATTAATGGTAGTGCCCTTAGTAATCTCTACGGAGCCGCCATTAGTACCAACAATGCCTGCATAGATGCCGTTGTTAGCAGAGGTGATAGCTGCTTTGCCATAGATGCGCACATCAGCAGTAGCCTCAATAGCTCCCTTCTCATTTACGGGGTTGGTAACAGTTACAGTGCCTGCTGCACCCTCTTCATTGATGGTGTCAATGGAGAGATAGCTGCCCTGCCACGGGTTCTCTTTATTGCGAGCTGCAGTAATGCCGCCTACTACGTTAAGGCCCAAGCCAGGAGCGGAAACATAAACATCATGACCGCTGTTGAAAATAATGCCTGCGGAATTTTCGGCATTAATAGTTATTGCACTGTAGTCATAATCCAACGGGTTGAAATAATAGTCAGCATAATCATTGGTTACGCCCTGCATGAAGTACTCTTCATCGGCGTTAGTGCCAGTCAACGGGCTGGTCAGAGTGCTAGTTTTAATCTCATCGGATTTGAAGTAGCCGCGACCATCTTCTTCGTTGAACTGTACGCCCTTAACTACCTTTACTTCGCTAGAGGAGGTCAGGCCCTCAGCGATGCCTACAGTAGCAGCCAGGTTTCTTTCGTTATCTACATAGCCTTCGTAAACCAGCTTGCCAGCTAGAGCAGCGATTACTTTATAAACCTGGGTACGATCAGTCAGGGTAATATTAGTGCTATCTGTCAGCAGATGAACCTCGGAGCCCTCTGCAGCGTGTTTAATGATAGTATCGCCAGCTGCATAGTCGTTTCCGCTAGTACCATCATTGGTATGAGCATAGAAAATGTTGGTATAGCCGCTATAATTGCCAATGGTCAGCGGGTTGCTATCGTTTTGATAGATATTGCCTGCTGCGTAAACATTGCTGCCGCCCACGAAATTGGATACGAGGCTGCCGTTATACTCGTCATACGGATAGTAGCTGGAAGGCTCCTTTAAGCTACCATATTCTTCGTTATACCAGGTTGCACCATTTTGTAACCACAGATTAGCTTCACCAGTAAAGGTAATCTTATCATCATTATAGCCATCTATCTGTTGCCCATTGAGACCATATTGGTTTTGGATAACGCCAGTCAGAGTGGAGCCGTAGGTAGTAAGGCCCAGGTTAATTGCGCTGTTATAGCCATTGGTGTCGCCAGCATAGATAGCACCGTTAGCCAGAACTACGTTACCTTTAATGTTAACATCGTTGCTGTCTGCGGCAGTTACTTTGCCAGCTTCATCTCGAACAACGTTCACATTAACAATGCCGTCTTCAGCACGCAGAGCTGCGTAACCCATAGTATTGTCTTTGTCAACAGTAATGTCTGCACCAGCGACATTGACAGTCGCTCCGCCCATGTTGGAGGTTACGCCGTTGCCATAGCCACTGTAGGTAAGCTTGCCATTGATGTCAATTTGTGCACCCTTGTTGGAGCCGCCCTTACCGGTTGCATAGATACCACTGGCACCATATTGCTCGTAACCAATACCGTTGCTTTCAACGGTTACGTCAACATCGCCATTCACGGTCAAGATGCCTTCATAAGCAGCTATACCCAGAGTCTTTTGGGTGCTATCCTTGGAGGTGCTGGAAACTTTGATATTAACAGGAGCGTCGATTTGAGTCGTGCCTTTGATTTGTTGCACGCCCACAGCAGTACCAGAACCAGCAACGTTAATGTTCAAACCTGCAGCAGTAATTACGCTATCGCCAGCAACATTATTGATAATACCAACTGCATCACCACTAGCTTCTGTCACATTCAAGGTCAGAGCAGTACCATTGCCAATAATGGTAGCAGGAGCTGCCAGCTTAATAGCTACTGCATTAGCACCATTGACGTTAATGCTGCTGTCCTTGCTGAAGCGATAATCGCCAGCCTCTTGCAGTACATTGGCCTCAATATATTCAGTGTCATTAGCACCTACGCCGGTCAGAGTAGTGGTAAATTCCGTCTTACCTTGGGATATATAATTACCCAGGTAGCCGCGACCAGTCTCGCTATTGAACTCAATCTTATCGCTATGCAAAGTAGAGGAGCTTGCAGTCAGTCCCTCGGCAATAATCGCAGTTGCGCTCAGGTTATTCTCAGTTTCTTTATCTGTAGCTACGATTGCGCCTTCATAAACCAGCTTGCTAGCTAGGTTATTCAGGACAGTATTGATGGAATAAGCGGAGGTTCCTATGCCGCTATTATCGGTGATCATGTCGATATGGGAGCCCTCAGCTGCGCTACCTACGACAACATCGCCACCATTATAATTTTGCAGGAAGGTGCCATCGCCAGTATGGCTATAGATAATTTTCGTATAACCGGAATAATTATCCAGAGTCAGCGTACGGCTAGTCTCTTGCTTGATAACACCTGCATGCGCTTCGTCAGAGCCACCAATGAAATTATTGACAGTACTTGTGAAGTCAAGACCATAAAGATTCTCGTCACCAGTTGTGCCACCCCAAGCATTGAAGTTTTCACCTACGTTGGTCCAGGTTGCGCCATTTTGCAGGGTCAGAGCCAGGTTAGTGGATTGGTAATTTTCGTAGCCCGGTTCTACGCCCAGCATATACTTACCAGTGTAGAGGCCGCCTTCCCAGGAGGAATCTGCGTCGGTCAGCTTCAGAACGGTATTAGCTTGCATCAGAACATAGTCCAGCATCACCATATCGCCCTTGATAGTCAGGGTGTTGGTGCCGGAGTTATTCAGATAAACATTACTACCTTTGTTGTGGATAGCATCGTATTTATCGGCAACAATGGAACCACCGTTAATATTTACGCTACCTTGTTTATCTTCGTAATAGCTTTCGGTAGTGTACGCTCTATAGGAAGATGCACGAAGAGCAATACCCTCGGTAGAATGCAGGTCAACATTACCGGTAATATTAATTTCACCACCGGATGCTTGGACAGCATGACCCACGCTCTCAACAACAGCATTGCCATTAACAGTCAACTTACCAGTACTATAGGTACCACTTTCGTTAAAGTCTGCAGTGATAGCATCCAGGTATGCTACCAAGCCTTTGGTTTGGCTATCAACATTAACATTACCATCCAAGGTGATGGTACCACCGTCTGCAAAAACAGCTGCTTCCTGCTTAGTAGCACCGATATTCATATTATCGGCTTTCATAAACAGGTTATCATGCAGATAAATCATGACGCCATCTTTGACATTCAGGTTAGGAATATCTTTGGCTCTAATGCCTACATCCATGAACTGTTCAGTTACTTTAACACCTTGAATTTCTAAGGTATTCAGATTTTGACCTGTACCCTTGAAAATATAGGTGCTGTACTTAGTGCCTTGGTTAGTAGCAATACTTGCGTCGCACAGGTCACCGTTCACATAGTCTGTGTCCGCTGTGGTCGCAGTAATGTACTGACTGTAGCTTAAAGTGCCATCCGCAACTTGTTGTTCAGCGAATGCACTTGGCATATAGCTCATGCCTGCCAGCATGCCGGCAGTAATAGCCATTGCCAATGGACTCTTCCAGAGCTTGGATTTCAAGCCTGGAGCTCTACGTGTCCATTTTCTACTCATAAAAAACACTCCCTTCTAAGGATTCTTGGATATAAAAAACACAGCCAAATTAGCCAAAGCAAAAGATGCTTCGGTTAATCCGACTGTGTCATCCAACAAATCATACTACTCTGCACTACTCCAAAAAATGCAATAGAACGCAAAAAAAGAGTGGCATAGCCCACCCTTTGCTTATCCGTGCATGTAGTCTTTTTGCCTAGCTAGTTCAGTACCCTGACTTGGGTCATTGCTCTCCCATCCCTTTGTAAGAGGCCTCATGATAGGATAGCTAACCATCACAGTTGCGGAACAGTCTCGGATTCTCACCGAACTTCCCTGTAAAGTAACGTACAAGTATACGTTACACCTAGCTGTTTATGAAATTGTAGCTTTATATGATACTGCGCATGTACCACACATAAGCAAATATTAAGATCAAGCTACTGCTAATGTTCTAGTACAATTCAAATCTTATCCTGATTAATCATTTTAACTAATCCTTTAGATTATCGTTTGTTATGCTATTTTATTCAGTATTTAATCCTAATAGTATGATAGAATTATAGCATATATTTCACAAAAATGTCAAGATAAATTGCCTTCAAATGTCTATTCTTACCTCAAAAATCTGTTATTCTCTAAGAAAAAGCAAAACACCCCCATCATAGCGTCAACTAATCAACGAGGGTGTCTTGCTTTTATTGAGATAAATAATAAGGAGATATGCTAAAAAACAAATTAGAAGGTATATTGCATACCGATTACGAAGCTACGGCCAGGCATGGAGTACCAGTTACCAGGTACGTAATTCCATTGTACATCACTATGCTCTGCATAGAGCTTATCGAAGAGGTTATCAATCTTAGCGTAGAAGGTAATATTATTGGTAGCCTTGTAAGTAGTACTCAAATTAACAATAGCGTAATTGTCGCAAGGGAATGCCTCCTCCATGTGCGGCACTTCATAATTCATTTTACGCATGAAGTAGTAGCCGCTCAGAGTTGCGTTAACCTTTTCATAGTCGTAGCTAATACTAAAGGTTGCCAAATCCTTCGGATAGTAGCCTTTAGAGAAGGTATCGTCCTTAGCGAATTGGAAGAGATGTGCCCAACCAAAGTTTGCACTCAAATTTTCGTTAAACTGAGCCATGTACTGCAGATTCCAACCACGAGCAATACTATCGCTAGAATTAATGTAGCTACCATCTGCACCAATGCCAATGTCCTTCTCTGCTTCAGTCTTGAACCAGTTTAAAGTAACAATGTTATTGGGGTCAAAGGTCTTGTTGTAGCCAATGCTTGTATTACGGCCATAGCCTGGAGCCAACAGTCTATTACCAAAACGAGGGTTAAAAAGCTGATCCATACCTGGGTATTTAAAGAAATCACTACGTCCTGCATAGATGGAGTCCTTCTCAGTAATATCCCAGTTTAGCTTGTAGCTCTTAGAAGTATGGCTCGGAAAATCTAAACCTGTGCTGTCACCATCATTACTCATTTTATCGTAGCGCAGACCACCAGACAAGGTAACCTTAGGAATAATTTTCCAGTCATCCTGTACGTAGTAAGAGGTGTTCTTCAGGCCCATATTGCCATATCTTACATTGCTACCAGTACCATTAACTTTCTTAGAAATATTATCCTTAGCTTGAGAATAGTCAAAGCCAAATACTACGGTATGACGGGAAGTAGTAAAGGTAGCCTGCTCACTTAAGAAATCATAAGTGTAATCAGTATCATAAATATAGGGTGCGCCACCATCAATACCTTCATAGTGATCCTTCGCTTTGCTATGACGATAAGTCAAGCTGTTACTCCATTTATCAGAAAACTTGATTTCGTCCTTCAAGGTGATGTTTTCGCTCTTAACCTTACTCTTATAGTCCGTACTATATACAAAATCATAACCAGAGCTATCAGAATCGGATTTATCAAAATTCAAAGTCAGAGTATGGTCATCGGTAAAATTGTAAGACACCTTAGCGCCATAGGAATCAACATCTACACTGCTAGGCCATTTCTTACCAGAGCCATCTTTAATATCCCCACTCTTGTTCTTATCGTAGAAAACATTAAAGCCAACCCTATCCTTGCGACCTTGAGTATAGAGCTTGTAATGCTGCTTGGAGAAGCTGCCTGCCGAGATATCCAGCGTAGTCTTAGTATCATTAATTTTACGCGTAATGATGTTGATTACACCACCGCGAGTAGCACTACCATAGACAGTACCGGCGCTGCCACGCAAAACTTCGATTTGCTCAATATTGTCCATATTGCTCATTAAAGCTGCGTTAATATTACCGGTCTTTTCACCACGGAAGTCATTTACGCGCACGCCATCCACTAAAATTACAATATCCTTGCTACCGTTAATGCGAATAGAGCTCATGTTAGAGTTCAAACCACCCTCACCACCGTAGTTCAGGAATTGCACACCAGGAACTTTGCGCAGTGCTTCTTCCACAGTGTTGACATGCATTTGTTCAATTTCCTTACGCGTTACAACACTGACGTCAGCCTTAGCGTCGGTAATGCGACTGGGTACACGACCAGCCGTAACAATCATAGTATCCAAGGTAAACTCCATGTCCTCCCCTGGCAGGGTCTGTTCATTAGCCAAGGCCATGGAGCTAATTCCCATTGCTGCAAGAGTAGCCAAAACTACAACAGCTTGTTTTTTGCTAAAGGTTTTTTTCATCATATTTGTCAATTCCTCTCGAGAATAGCACTCTTAATATATTGTAGGGCGGAAGTGGCTAGAGGCTACTCCCGCCCGGAGGGGAGCTAAATTAGTGAGACTTTATTAGAAGGTCCAACGCAGACCAGCGTTAACCATCCAATCGTGCTTATAATCACCACTCAGCGTCTTGGTCACATCACCATAGAAGGTTACGTTCTTGCCTACCTCAAAGGTGCCGCCTACAGTCAAATCGCACCAGGTATCGCCAAGATCGTAGCTAGTGTGTTTTTCGCCACCCATATCATCAACGAAATGGGTATCAACATCGCCGCCAAACTCATGGAGCAAGCTAAGGCGTGTAAAATATCTGCCATGGTCACTAGCTTGACCAGCTTCCAGGCCAATTCTGCCAATTAAGCTTGTGGAAGCATCTTGGGTTACATGAACATTACCCAGAGCACCTGCATTACCGGTGAAGTCGGAGCTACCCAGTCGACCAAAGGTCAGCTGTGCTTGCGGCTCCAGATAGCCATTTGCCAGGTTGCCATAGCGCTTGCTGTATTGAGCAGAAACACTGAAGCCAGTTGCATTGTAGTCACCATTGACAGTACCGCTGACATTGCTTACCTTGTACTCGTTCTCTACGCGACCTACTTTAACGTTTACATCCAAGTACTCATCCTTAGCCATTTCCTTGGTACCGTAGAAGCCCAGAGTATAGGACTTAGTCTCACCACTACCATTAATGTAGCTATCATCACCAGTCATGTAGTCCAGTGCTACGCCGACATTCCAGCCATTAGCCAGGTTCTTGTCATAGCCCACTTGGCCTGCCCAGAAGCTGCTATCGAAGGAGGTATTGTTACCGCTATATTTGTTCTCACCGCCCCAGGTTCTAGCCCATACGCCCTGCTGTGCCTCACCTAGACGTTCACCACTATCAATCGGGCCACGACCGCCGCCCATTTGCGGGTTACGAGCCATGTTACGTGTGCTATACATATCGGTAATAGCATTGCGCCACATAATCATGTCACTCATAATAGCAGAGCGCGTACCCTGTACCAGCTCGGATTCAGAAAGCTTGAAGATTTGGTTAGCGCTGCCCAGCTGGTAATTACCAGTGGTGCCGTTCCATTCAATGTCACCCTCCCAGGTAGCTGCATCACTAGTCAAGCCACCACCAATGTTCATTTTAGCTTGGAGATTTTGCGGAGCTTTTTCTGCATCCTCATAGTTCAGCTTTTGCGCCAGAGCTTGGAAAGTATTTTCTACTTGCTCTTGGTTCATAATGTCGATAGCATTTTCTCCGCTACCTGCACCAGTTGCCAGAGTTACTAGGCTGCCTGCAGCTGCCTTTTTAATAATGGTATTGCCAGCTGCATAATCCTCAACATTATTACCTAAGCCTTCATGATCGTAGGTAATATTGATGCTACCAGAGAGGTTGTCGATAATCAGCTCATTGAGATCCTTTTGGTAAATCTTGCCAGCATTCGCTTCGCTAGTACCACCAGTCAGGTTGGTGATATGGCTGCCGGTGAAGTCTTCAGCATAGGTAGTCCAAGAAGGCTCTAGCTCACCAACAAGCTCATTGTTCCATTGAGCACCATTAGCTAAAGTCAGGTTGATAGCTCCATGATATGCTTCACCAGCATCTGTAGTCATGACAGCATCACGTGTACGCAAGCCATAAGTGCTAGCATCCGCAGGAATCCCCTCTGCCGGGAATTGATTATAAGCTACACCCGTCCAACTAGAAGCACTATTGGACAAGTTCATATTAATAATAGTATCTACTACCTTGTTCGGAGAATTTGCAAAGCCAACGCTAGCAACCGCATTACCTACTAGCTTCACATTGTTAGCAGCTGCATTTTCAGTCATATTGACATTAATAGTACCATTTTCAGCCAAGAGAGCAGACATATAATCCTTGTCAGCAGTAATATCAACGCCACCATTCAAATTAATAGTGGAGCCTGCACCACTTACATAGGCTCCTACGCCATCACCATTAATAGTTACATCACCATTAATAGTTACTTCACTAGCAGCATCACTATAGGAATTAGCTCTAATACCAGCAGAGCTCCAGGATGCTGAAGCGCTAGCATTATTTACGTCAATATCAACATTGCCATCAATATTAATAGCTGCATTCTTATCTGCATAAATACCATAGGCGGTACCATAGCTATCAGCGGTACTCTTGACCTTAATGTCGACATCTGCCTTGATATTAGTAATTGCTTTAGCATCAGTCCCTGCATAGCTGGAGGCAATACCCTTCACTGCAGCATTTTCAGCTTCTATTACTAGCTTACCTGCAGTAATATCAATCTTGTTATTTGTAGCTTGGGCAATACCAAACTCGCTATTGAGAACCTTCAGGGTTAAAGTCTTCCCTTCTGCATCAATCTTAATCTCATTTTCTGCAGAAACCGCAGGGGTTCCATCCACATTAACCTTAGTGTTTTCAGTGAATTTATAGGAGCCATCATCCTGCATTACACCACCATAGATGTACTCCAGATTGGTATCACCATTGATGACACTATTGAAGGTAGTAGCCGTCTGATCCTCAGGAGCTTCCGGGAACTCGATGGGAGCATCCTCTGCTACACCACCCTTACCAGTGCTGCTATCGAAGACAACATCCTGCAAAGCATAGGTTACACTATCGCTAGTAAGACCACCAGCTAAGGAAACAGTACCGGTCAGGTTACGTTCAGCGCCATTTGCGTCCACATAGTTAGCATAGGTCAGCTTGCCAGCCAAGTTACTTAGAACGGTTGCAACAGCGTTCAAGTCGGAGTTAGCTGCTACAGAGCCGTTGGTTATGAGGTGTACCTCTGAGCCGCTCTCTGCGTGTTTAATGATGGTATCACCCAAAGCGCTGAAGTCGCCCAGGCCACTAGCATCATTTTTATAGTAAATATTAGTTACGCCACTATAATTATCAATAGTCAGGGCATTGCTATCATTTTGGTAAATATTGCCTGCACTTGCTGCGTCAGCACCACCCTTGAAGTTGGTTACATGACTGCCGTTGAAGGTCTCGCCACCCCAAACGCTAGTCAGAGTATCCACTACCTCGTTAGTCCAGCTTGCGCCATTTTGCAGCCACAGATTAGCTGCACCGGTAAAGGTCAGCTCACCTTTGGTGATTCCCTCTGTCGGGAAAGCATTGTAAATTGCGCCGTCCAAGCTGGAGTCAGCAGTGGTCAATGCCAGGTTCAGTTTTGTTTCGGTACCATAAACGTCAGAACTGTTTACTGCACCTGCAGAAACAACTACGTTGCCGTCGATGTTGACAGCGTTACTACCTGCAACACCGTTAGTTACGTTCATATTAATGGTGCCGTTTTCTGCCATCAGCGCTGCGTAGCCTTGGGTTTGACCTGCAGCAACTTTTACGCTGCCACCTGCAACATTCACGGTGCTGCCACCTGCATTAGCATAGATGCCATTACCATTACCCTCGAAGGTATAGGTACCATTTACATTAATCGTACCACCCTGGGTGCCACCCATGCTGCTGGTTGCATAAATGCCGGAAGCGCCGTATTGAGCATAACCACCATTCTTGCCATCCAGCTTAATCGCCAGATCGCCGTTAATAGTCACATCGCCTTTATTGTAAACACCAATGGTGTTATTATCACCATTGATGTCCATATTGACATCGCCATCGATGGTCAGACTCCCCTGAAGATTGCGAATGCCTTGAATGCCATTACTACCTGCATTTGTACCACTTACATTGATGTTCAAGGTATCAGCCTTTACGGTGCTAGCATCGCTAGTTGCATGGTAGATGCCGACAGCAGACTTTGTTGCATCGCTTACGTTCAGGGTTAAGGTCTTACCATCGGCATTAATAGTAGTACCCTGCTCCAATGCTACTGCCTGAGCAGCTTCACCAGTTACAGTAATTTTGCTATCTTCGGTAAATTTATAGGTGCCATTCTCTTGACGCACGCCGCCTAAAGTATACTCCAGATCGTTGTCAGCAATACCTGTCAAAGTGCTATTGAAGGTAGTTGCGGTCTGGTGGTCAGGGGCATCTGCAATAGTGATATTTGTTACTCCAGTACCCTTACCGTCATCATCGCTGAAGACAATATCGCCCAGAGCCATGGTTACGCTATCGCTGGTCAGACCGCCTGCGATTTGCGCAGTACCAGTCAGGTTGGTTGCTCCGCTAGCGTAATCGCTGTAGGTCAGCTTGCCTGCCAAAGCATTGAGGATATTGCTAATGCTAGTTGCGGACAAAGCGCCAGTGTTATTCGTTACGAGATTTACAACAGAGCCTGCAGCTGCAGTCTTAATAATGGTGTCGCCTGCAGTGTAGTCGCTAGTTGCTTCACCTGCGTTCTCGTGTGCATAGTAAATATTAGTTACGCCACTATAGTTGTCAATAGTAAGCGGATTGGAATCTTTTTGATAGATGTTGCCAGCAGCTGCTGCGCTTGCGCCGCCCTTGAAGTTGGTTACATGACTGCCAGCGAAAGCAATGCCACCGCACCAAGCTCCCGGTAAAGTTCCATTAGCTTCGTTATACCAGGTTGCACCGTTAGCCAGCTCCAAATTGATAGTGCCAGTAAACACTTTACCACCATCAGAGGTAATACCGTCGCCGAACTGGTTGTAGGCAACACCCTTCAGTTCTGATCCTGCTTGGTCCAGCTTGATGTCAATCTTGCTTTCAAGAACGGGTTCAGCATCATTTACAGAGCCATCTGCAGCTACTAGGTCTCCTGCAAGCTTAACTACATTACCACCTTTTTCATTAACGACGATGGTACCGCTTTGAGCAATCAGAGCGCCCATGCCGTTACCTGTTGCAGTAATAGTCACAGGGCCATTCAGGTTGACAGTAGCGCCGCCACCATTAGCCAGCACGCCAGCACCAGGTCCGCTAATGGAGGTTGCACCATTTACGTTAATGGTTGCACCCTTTTGAATAGAATAAATGCTACCTGCATAAATGCCGGCACTGGAGTAGTAGGAGTAAGGAGAACCAGTAGTAGTTACTTCAACATCACCGTTAACAGTCAATTCAGCATTACCTGCTGCTTTCAAGCCCATGGAGCTTACAGTAGCGTTCACATCGCTGTTTATAACTGCTTCTGCCTTAGTGCTAGCATTTGCGTTTTGAGTATAGATACAGTTTATAGCAGTAATATCAAGTGCTTTGGCAGTTACCTCGACTTTATTGGTGGTATCCTGGTAAATGCCTGCGCCGCCTTCTGCTACAAGGGTCAGAGTCTTGCCATTAGCTGCAATAGTTACAGCCTTGTCAGCTTGGATAGCGTTCTGAGCACCGCTTACAGCAATCTTGCTGTCTTCGGTAAACTTGTAGGTATTATTTTGGATTACGCCGCCCAGAGCATATTCTAAGTCAGCACTGGAGTCACCGGTTAAGGTGGAGCCGAACTCAGTAGCAGTCTGGTGATCCGGAGGAGTTACAGTAGTATTGGTAATGCCGGAGCCCTTGCCGTCAGTGCTGCTGAAAACAATATCAGCTGTGGAAACAATCACGGAGTCACTGGTCAGACCGCCAGCAATGTTAACCGTACCGCTCAGATTGCGTTCGCCATTTACATAACCAGCGTAGGTCAGCTTGCCTGCCAGAGCGGAGAGGATATTATTCAGACTTGTTGCAGTGAGAGTCCCGCTATTATTAGTAATCAGGTTTACAACAGAGCCTGCAGTAGCCGTTTTGATAATAGTATCGCCAGCAGTATAATCGCTAGCTGCTTCACCTGCGTTCTCGTGTGCATAGTAAATATTGGTTACGCCGCTATAGTTATCAATAGTCAGCGCGTTGGTATCTTTTTGGAAAATATTGCCTGCGCTAGCAGCGTCAGCACCACCCTTGAAGTTGGTTACATGGCTACCGGTGAATGCAGTATAACCAGCTATATCATAAGTCAGCTCGTTAGTCCAGGTAGCACCGTTTTGCAGCCACAGGTTAGCAGTACCGGTAAAGCCATCTGCGACATTATCTTCTGTAAAGCCATTATGAACAACGCCATTCAAGAAGGAGTCGCTATCGTTCAGAGCAAGGTTAATAATGGTATCCTTAAAGGATTCACTGGGATTAACAGCGCCATTTAAGAGAGCAACGTTACCAGTCAGCTTAACAGTATTCTTACCTGCCTGTCCTTCCTTAACATTGACATTGACAACGCCGGATTGCGCGCCAATAGCAACCATGCCGTCTTTAGCAGCGACAATGTTCGTATTGCCGTTCAGAGCCAAGGTAGAGCCTGCATAGCTTGCCAGTACGCCGTTGCCATCGCCATTCAGGTCCACATCGCCATTAACAGTGATGCTGGCGCCAACATTTTTTTCGGGGTTAGAGTAGTTCAGAGAGCCACCGGAGTAAATGCTGGTAGCTTCGTAGTAGTTTTGAGCTTGGGTAGTCAGGCTTGTCTTCACGTCACCGTTAATAACAAGGTTAGTGCTACCGGAAGCATAAACACCTAAGTTATAATAATTAGCATTGCTGGTATTAATATCCACATCGCTATCAATGGTCATTTGCAGCAGGGTGGTCTTGTCGCTATTCGTCAGGCCAATGCCCTCGACGCGGGTATTGTTCGTAGCCGTAGCATTAATCACCAAGTTGCCTGCGTGAATATTATAAGTACCGGGAACTTGGCTCACAGTGATACCTTTAACATCATTGTAGCCACTTTCCTGAGTTGCTTTCAAAGTTAAAGTTTTGTCTGTAGCATCAATAGTTGTAGGAGTGCCCAGGTCAATGGCCTTAGCACCTTGAGCAGTTACGTCAATGGTGCTATCATACTTAAATTTATAAGTACCATCATCTTGGCGAACGGAACCTAGTACATACTCGCTATCCTTATCAGCATCGCCTGTCAGAGTGCTACCGAATTCTGTTGCTGCATCCGGACTTCTATAAGTACCTTTGCCACCTTCAGTAAAGGTAATATCGCCACTCTTCATTACTACACGGTCACTAGTCAGACCACCGGCAATTTCCACAGTACCAGTCAGGTTGTCGGGAGCATCAGTATAACCGGAATAGGTCAGCTTGCCAGCCAAGGCTTTCAGCACGCTGTTTACCAGGCTGCTGTCAGAGGTATCAATACCATTATTGGCAGTTACTAGGTTAATAGCAGAGCCCTTTTCAGCAGTTCCAATAATGATGTTGCCAGCAGTGTAGTCGCTAGCTGCAGCGCCATTATTATTATGTGCATAGAAAACAGTAGTATAGCCACTGTAGTTACCGATTTGAATATTAGCTTTATCGGTAGCGTAAATATAACCGGTGTTAGCTGCACTGGAGCCACCCTTTAAGCTAATCAGATGGGAAACGCCATCGTAAACGCCATACTGCGTATTACTAGGATCAGGCATGCTATCAACTTGCATGCCATCTGTCATGGACATGCTTTCGTGTGTCCAGGTTGCACCACCTTGCAGCACGAGATTCATATCGCCAGCCTGTTCAGCTCCGGAGTTATCAATAACGCCAGTCCAAGAAGATTTAGCGTTAGTCAAAGCGATGTTAGTGATGCTGTTTTGGAAATAATAAGGACTGCCATTACCATAAGAATCCTGTTTAATGGTAAAAGCATTACCCTTTAAGGTAATAACATTATCTTCATTAGTGATTTTAGAACCATCGTAGTTAATGTTAAGGGTACCGCCATAGTTTGCAAATGCATAGAAGGCTTCTGTATTATCTTGCGGAGTTTCAATCTTCAGATTGCCATTTACAGTAATGGAAGCAGCTTCAACAGCATCAACATTTTTCAGTTTATAGCCGGAGTCTACAGATAGAGCCGTACCGCGTACAGCTAAGTCTACATCGCCATTTAAGACAATATGACCACCGGTAGATGCTCTAACACCAGAAGGCTGCCAACGCGCACCTTTATAATAGCTATAGCCACCATGAAGTTCATCAGCGTCGATTCCCCAAGAGCCATCGCTAGCGCGCATAGTAAGATCTCCATTGATGATAAGCTTACCCTGCTTCGTACCGTCCTCAGTACCTTGAGGATTGCCGTACCCTACCTGAATACCGCCTACCTGCCAGCTAGTAGAGCCTTTAGAAACGATATTTAAGTCAGCATTTACGATAGTTGTACTAGGAATTTTGGTAATGGCAATAGCTCTGGTGTTGTTCATTACAAAGCTTTGCGCAGAATCAGCATCATAAACTACAGTACCATCCTCTTGGGTAGTAATCGTAAAGCCAGTAAGATTTTTGCTATCTACTGACTCTACACCAGTAATAGCTTTGCTGTAATCCGCCGCATACACGCTAGTACTCATGGCGCCTGCCAAGAGACCTGCAGTCACGGCCGCAGCTAAGCGTCTACTCCAGCTGCGGTTCTTGTTAAAAAATCTACTCATTTTTGTATACCTCCTTGTAAAAATTACTCTCCATAAAAATTTTTACAAATAAAAAAAGCCCAATTTTACAGTGATGCCATTGCATCCCTATAAAATTAAGCCAACAGATTAATTTTATTTTTTCCCGTCTGGTAGAACTCCGACTTCACGGATTCCTGTCCAAGTAGGCTTCGCCATTTTATCTACCAAACATATATGAACTTGTGATCAGCAAGATTTTTAAACTTTTTTCGGCACGCTTGTATTCTTACGCGCTTGCGCAATAGTTTTCCGGCGCATTCGCACCAGCTCTCCGAGGATTTCCAACATATCTTCACGTGGCACTACTACACATTCTTCAGCAGTAACCTGACAATCCTCTAACATTTCTTTTAAATTTTTAAATTTTAACATTTACTTTAGAGCTTCCTTTATCAGAATCCAAAACTATTTTATACTTCTGCAGCTATTGTAAATTTCTAGTTTTTGATAACCACCAACTTTTTATTTTATAATATTATTAGTATATTATCTTATTAGCTATTATAAGATAATCTTCATAATTTTGTCAAGAAAAATCTGATAAAAATTGCTTTTTCAGTTTTACTATGTCCCTAGAGGAATTTTTTTCTTCTTAGCGAATTATATACTAATATTAAAGGAGCTGCTAATGATGAATAATAGAAATTTTACGAAGCCCCCCTATCCCTTAGGTTGTATAATAATGGCCTCGGGGCACTCCCAGCGCTTCGGCAGCAATAAGCTGTTGCAGGACTTTGAGGGAGCACCCCTAATTCAATACATTCTTGAGAGCACGCGAGATATTTTTGCCCAGCGAGTAGTTGTTACACGCTATGAAAAAATTGCTGAGCTGTGTCGAAAACAGGATATTCCTTACCTTTTACATGACAAACCATATCTTAACGATACTGTTCGCTTGGGCATGGCTTATTTGCAAAAAAGCGAGCTTTTAGGCTATGCCTTTTGTACCAGTGACCAGCCCTTTCTCCGCTGGGAGAGCGTGGTACACCTGTGTCAGAGCTTTCTTACAACGCCCTATGCTATCTGGCGCCTTGCCTACGGTGAAACGCCCGGTAATCCCATGCTCTTCCCTACTGAATTTGCCATGGAGCTTGCGAATTTACCAGAAGACAAGGGAGGAGGAATTATCGCAAAAAAATATCCTGAACGCGTACGCTTAGTACAGGTTCAGGATAAATATGAGCTTTATGATATTGATACAGTGCGCGATTTACGCCACTGCCTTAATCACGCGGCAGCACAATATTTAAAATAATCGCTACCAGAGCGGCCGGAACGATACCGGAGCCACCAAAAATTAATTTCACAGTCGCAGGTACATGTGCCAAAATACCAGGATTTGCACCCATACCATAACCAACGCCGAGAGCAACTGCCACAATGGTCAGATTGCGCGGCGTTAATTTTTCTTTCGTAATTAACTGAATACCGCTTACTACGATGCTAGAGAACATCATAACAGCTGCACCACCCAAAACGGACTGGGGCATAATGGAAACAAGTGCGCCCAGCTTAGGGATCAGACCGCAAAGGATGAGGAATACCGCACCAGTTGCGAGAGCAAAACGATTGACAACCTTCGTCATTGCGACAAGGCCTACGTTCTGGCTAAAGGAGGTATTGGGCAACACGCCAAAAAGTGCGGCAAAGCTAGAGCCCAAACCATCGCAGATAACGCCACCAGAGAGCTCCTTATCCGTAGCCTCGCGCTCAAGGCCGCCCTCCATAACGCCAGAGATATCGCCCACGGTCTCCACTGCAGTAACAATGAACATAATTACTACCGGGATAATCGCGCGCATATCAAAAATAATATCCACAGGCATGAACTCCGGCACGGCGAACCAACCTGCATTAGCTACCTTATCCCAGTTCAGTACCCAGGACTTGGTATATTGCACGCCCTGAGCAGTAACCCCAGTGGTAGGGAGAATCGTGCCCATGATGCCAGCGGCAAAATAACCAGCGATAATACCAAAGAGAATGGAAGAAGAGCTGAAGAAGCCCTTGGTACCATGTTTAAAGAAAAGAATTACAACAAGCACGAATAAGCCCAAACCAAGGTTTTCCATGGAGCCAAAGTCTTTAGTCTTAAAGCCACCGCCAAAGGAATTAATGCCAACGGCAATCAAAGACAGACCAATGGAAAGCACAACTGTACCAGTAACTACAGAAGGAAAGAAACGGCGCAAAGGCTTTAAAAAGAAGCCTAAAACACCTTCAAAAATACCACCTATGATGGACGCACCCATAATGGCACCATAGGCCACCACGCCACTACCCATGGTAGCAACAACACTGGCAAAGACGCCAATGAAGCCCGAGCTCGTACCCATGATAATGGGCACCTTACCACCGCAGGGACCGATGCTATACAATTGCACCAAGGTTACGATACCTGCGATAATCATCGCATTTTGCAGCAAGCTAATTTGTAAATTTACAAATTCCGTACCGCCCATGATGCCACAGGCACCGCCGATAATGAGCAGCGGGGTAAGATTGCCTACGAACATAGCTAGCACATGCTGCAGACCTAAAGGAATAGCTTGTCCAAGAGGCATTTTACCTTCAAAGGTATAAGCCTCCTTAGCTAAATTAACAAATTTTGCCATACACACAACCTCCAAAAATTCCTAAGCTCTCTTGAAATTACTCAAGCTAGCTTCTGAGAATACTTATATTTTAGCGTATTTTACCTGCTTCTGGCAAGTTTTTCATAAAAAATGGCAAATTTTTATAGCATTTTTTCTTGGGGCAACCTATAGCTCGCCTTGCTTTTTGAATTGTCAATTATCTTACAGTCTATTCCTCAGCTTCGCTTAACTCATATAGCTTTTTGTATACTCCCATCATAGCCATAAGCTCAGCATGAGTTCCCTGCTCTACAATCTCACCATCCTGCAGCACGACAATCCTATCCGCATTGATAATGGTTGATAAGCGATGGGCAATAATCAGGGTAGTTCTTTGCTCTGAGAGAGCATCTAAGGAGGCCTGCACCTGCTTTTCCGTACGTGTGTCGAGAGCACTAGTAGCCTCATCCAGTACTAGCACAGGAGGATTTTTCAAGAAGGCTCTTGCAATTGCCAAACGTTGCTTTTGACCACCACTGAGCTTCACACCACGCTCACCCACCTTCGTCTCATAGCCCTCAGGTAGATTGCTAATAAATTCATCTGCTGCCGCTAGCTGCGCAGCCTGTTTAATAGCTTGCTCGTCCGCGCCCAGCTTGCCATAGGCAATATTAAATTTCACAGAATCACTAAAAAGAAAGACATCCTGCTGCACCAGACCTATCTGGTTGCGCAAAAATTCCTGTCCATATTCCCTAATATCCACACCATCAAGGAGAATTCTTCCCTGCTGAGGCTCATAAAAGCGCAGCAGGAGACTTGCAATTGTAGTTTTGCCCGCACCCGTGGCTCCTACGAAGGCCACCTTTTGCCCTGGCTTAATATCCAGAGTAAAATTCTTTAGGATTTGGCGTCCATCAAGGTACCCAAAGCTAACCTTATCAAAGGTGATCCGCCCGGCAATTGTACCGGACTCTATACAACCGGGAGCATCCATAATCTCCACGGGGTGAGCCATCATTTCGTTAAAACGAGCAAAGCCTGCCATACCACGTTGATACATTTCTGTAAATACCATTAGCCGCAACACAGGCTTCATAAAAAGATTTACGTAGAGAAAAAAAGCGACAAAATCGCTAAAGGCCAGCTTGTCTTGCGTAATCAGCCAACCACCACAGACTAAAACTGATAAATTAGTAAAATTCGTAAAGAAGTTTACCATGCCACTGAAGTAAGACAAAATGCCAAAGGAGCTTTGACGTACATCCATCAGCTCCTTGCTCTTCGCCATAAAGCGCTCTAGCTCTAGGTCCTCGTTGGCAAAAGCCTTCACCAGTCGAATGCCACTCAGAGCCTCCTCTGCCTGTGCACTGACCTCGCCCGCCTTCTGACGACTCTTACGGAAGCAAGCCTTCATTTTACGATTAATAATAATAGTATGCACAGTCTTCGCCAGTAATAGTGCTGTAATTAAAGAGCCCAAAACAGGGTTCATATAAAGCATCATGCCAATGGCGCCAAACATAGAAATACTGCAAACAAATAAATCATTGGGTCCGCGAAATGTGAGCTCGCTGATTTCCACAATGTCGCTTGTAATACGACTTAAGAGCTGCCCCGTACGATTATTATCAAAAAAGCGGAAGGACATTCTTCCTAAATGCTGGAACAAATCATGCCGCATGTCATTTTCTATGCCCATGCTCATGATATGACCATAATAATTGATACCAAAGAGCAAGCCAAAATTAATGACATATAAGCCCAGAAGCAAAGCCGCCCATTGCAAGAGACCCTGGAAATCTCCCGCTGGAATTTGCTCATTAAGCATCTGACGTACCAGCACCGGAAAAAGCAAATCCAACACTGCTGCCAAGCAGGAGCCTACCATAACTCCCAGCAGAATCCACTTATACGGTTTATAATAATGCAAATATTTATTTAAGCCCTTCATGGATTCTGTTCCTCCACCTTCCAAATATGCAATCTATAAGCACCGATAATTCTTCCTTCGGGCGTAACAGCTGGCGCCTCAATACCAGCTACTAAGCTAGCATCATCATTAAGCGCAATCGCCTGACAAGGCCCCTCAGTAGCAAAAAAGCCTTTTTGCTTGCCCGTGGCCAAATCAACTAATGCAGCACCATGCGCCTTGTAATTATGTGTGCGCACATTGCGACCAATAGCACAGGCAACAAGGTTTTGAGCAAAGCTCAGCTCCTCCATCGTACCCTCAGCCCGATATTGGTAACGGAATTTACCATCCACTGTAAAGACAAAAATACTATTACAGCTTGGGTGCTCCACAGGCGTAGGCAGCTGCCAATTTTCGCGATTATAAGTATTAATCGTCGTAAAGAGAACGCCATAAGGTGTTACGAAGCCATCACGGCCACTAGCATTAATCCAAGCCTCGTCTACCTGTGTAGGCTTGGAAACAAAGCGCTCCCACAAAATTTTTCCCTGTCCATCAAAAAGAAATCCCCTGCCATCACTGCAGGAAGCAGCTAAATATTTTCCATCCGTGCTAAAATTCGGGCTACCACGCATAACTGTATTATCAAAAGGCTCCACCGGCGGTACAAAGGTAGAGTTCAGCTTCTTTCCTGTAGTCTTGTCGATAAAGTACAGCGTATCCTTGTAGGCCATGTCACTGCGAAAATCGTAGGCTGAAGTAGAGATAACCACTCTACCATTGGCATCATTGACATCACACCAATTTATCCAGCTATCCATGGCCTCCTTAGCCGGAAACTGCCAGAGCAGACTGCCATCCTTAGCTACAGCTAGCATCTTCGCCGTATACGCGCGCACGCCGTCCTGGCGCATCAAAAAGCGATAGGTATTAGCGAAAATATTATCATTTTTATCCACAACAATATGCACCACGGAGGGATAGGAGCGCTGCGACGCGTCACTACCGATAAAATCCGCAGCCTTATATTGCCAGAGAATATCACCAGTATGGATATTAATAGCATAGAGCTTGCCCTCAGGGCTCTGCTCGCCCACATAGGCAATACTTCCATCATTACTTAGGCACAGCGCAATCAGCTTACCAATGCCAAGCGCACGCTTCCAAAGCTGACGACCTTCATTATTAAAAAGGAATAGCTCGCCTCGCTCAGTGCCAACAATCCAACCTGCTTCAGCCTTGCTATAGCGCACAACAGCCTTCGTAAAGCCCATGCGGTCATAATTTTGCGTCGGGATATCTCCTAAATATGCATTATAGCCATTGGCACTAGTAGAACTCAAAAAGCTCTGCCAGGGTGCACGAGAGCCCGTCAACCAGTATAAGCAGAACCAAGATATGATTAACAATATAAGCGCTACATAGCCCTTGAGCTTATTCATATAACTCATAGATATAATACCGTCCAATCATAGAGCATCCTAAAGATACCAAAATAGAAGCCCTGCTCACTCAATAAGTAAAGAACCTTGCTCATAACCACAGCTAAGGTTACAACGAAAAGCCCACAGCAACAAAATCTTTCACTCGTCTGCCACTTATCCTGCGTTTGCTGCGTATTAGCCAAGAAGAACCCCCTGCTCACTACGGAAAGCGCCAGCGTCTGCGCACGGCGCAAGCAACGTGCCAGGAGCGGCTTGCAGATATAGGGCAGGTGTTGTAGTACAGCCCTGCGACCTCGCTGACTATCGCTGCGCAGCTGTAGAGCCGTAATAACCTCGCCTGTCTCTGCCGCCAGAACGGGCAGAAATCGAATCGCCGTCACCAGCATAAACGCTAGCTGCGGCGAAAGATGCCATGCTAAGAGTGCCTTTAGCAGCTGGCGCGGATCACTTGTCCAGCACACAAGCAGGCCCAAGGCTAGCATACTAGCCGAACGCAAGCCCTGTACCGCACCATAGAGAATTCCTTCACGATAAACATACAGTCCTCCGGTCAATGCTCCCAAGGTGCCTGCCCCAGGACTAATAATTGTAAATAAAGGTGTGCGAGGTGTCTGCGCAAAGAAAAGCGCCTGACTAAACATCGATCCCCAAAGTCCTAAAAGCAGTAAAACAGCCAATACCTTCCACTTATAAATTGAAGTGCCGCTTGCTAAATGTAGGGCTAAGGTTGCTGAGAATAGTAAAAAAAGAGTACGCGGATTATCAACTGTAATTGTTAAAATTGCAAAAAGTAAGAGGACGATGATTTTTGTGCGCCCATTTAATTTTTGAGCCCAGCCCTTGCTATCCGCGCCCTCCCAGAGCTGTTTAACGGACATAACGCTGCACCTCCTCTACCGTAATACATGGAGGCAGTCCCAAAGCCTCAGTAAGAGCTAAAATCGGGGATGGTGTCAGGCCGCCCTCGCGCAGGAGCCCAGCATTACTTAAAACTGCATTCATAGGTGCATTAGCGATGATTTCACCATCGCGCAGCACGATAATGCGCTCCGTCACCTCCGCCGCCAGCTCCACATCATGGGTGCAGATAAACACTGTGCCTCCCTGCGCTTTGTAATCTAGCAAAAGCTGCTTGATTTCGCTAAGTGAGCGCTCATCCTGCCCCGTAGTAGGCTCGTCTAAAAGCAAGAGCTCCGGCTTTTTCGCCAGCATTGCGCCAAGCACTACGCGCAAGCGTTGCCCCTTGCTTAAGGCTAACGGGAAGTCATCAGCATACTGCGTCAGATTAAGCTTCACTAATAGCTGCTCCAGCTCATTTTGGGTGAGAGCCTTATTTTTCCAGCACAGCTCCTCCCGCACCGTATCAGCCAAAAGCATCAGGTCAGGCTCCTGGCGTAGGTAGCCAATTTTACCTAATGCCTCGTAAATCGAAGTTCCTGCAAGCGTCAGTAAGCCCTGCTTCAGCTCTGCTAGGCCACCAAGAAGGTTCATCAGCGTGCTTTTGCCAGCGCCATTAAAGCCCATGAGGCCAACAATTTCACCCCGCGCCAGGGTAAAGTCAAGACCCTTCAGCGTGGGCTGTGTATTACCCGGATAGGTATAAATAACGTCCTGAGCCGTAAGCAATGGCTCGACCTTGCTAGCTAGAGCTGTATTTATAGCAGCAGAAACTGTGTCTGCCTGCTCAGTCAAAGCGTTACGCGTAGTTTGGTTAGCCATTGCTAGCTCAACTGCGCAATTATTTTTAACTCTCTCCTGCAGTAGCTTAATAATAACGTGTTCATTCGAAGTTAGTAACGGCAAACATAAAGCTCTGCACAGCTTTACTGTCTGAGGCTCACGCACACCCACATCCTGTCTTGTAGTCAAGGTATCCCATGCAGCATCCATGGCACCATCATAAATAATACGCCCTGCATCCATAACTGCTAGGCGCTCAAAATATTGGCAGAGCTCGTTCACACGATGCTCAATCATCAAAATAGCAATATGCTCCTCGCGATTGAGGCGCACTAAAAGCTCCAGAAAGCTCTGCACGCCCTGGGGATTCATCTGGCTAACTGGTTCATCGAGAATCAATAAACGCGGCTTGGTAATTAAAATCGAAGCAAGTGCCAAGCGTTGCCTTTGACCACCACTCAGCTTATGGATGCTCCATTCCTCATAGCCGGCAAGACCTACAAGAGCTAGGGTTTCAGTTACCTGCTGACGAATTAGATCAGGAGCTACGCCCTGATTTTCTAGAGCAAAGCCCACCTCATCCGCCACTGTCATCGCAAAAAGCTGATCATCCGGGGATTGGTACACAGTGCCCACCATTTGGCCGATTTTTTCTGGCGGCCAAGAAGTGATATCGGCATTATTCAAATAAATATTACCCTTGAGCTCACCCACGCCATCACTGCCTAAAAGGCCGCTGATAGCTTTGATTAACGTCGATTTACCGCAGCCGCTACGCCCAGCTAGAAGCAGCATTTCGCCCTCCTCAAGCTGTAAATTGATATTATTAAGCGTAAAGCTGGAGCGACTTTGGTAGCGGTAGGAGAAGTTTTGAATATTTAACATAATTATTCCCCCATTACCTGCTGCAGCTTACTGCCAATTTTAAAGCCCAGCCATGCACCAATACTGCTATAAAGCACGCCATTGACCAACATATATAGAGCCATATACCAATCAGCATAATATAATCTATAGAAAAACATCATTTGTTCTAGATTGATAAAGGTTACAGCAGCGTCAGCTATACCAAGAAGTAGTGCCACTAGCAGCATATAACGCTTACTGAGCTGTGCAACACGGTAAAAGCCACATAAATAGAGCACACTTTCCAGCACCACTACGCTTACGCAGGTACTCATCGCGCCTAAGGGAGTAAAATGGCCGAACATAAGGCCACTGAGCATATATTTTACAAAAAACATTAAGGTCAATACACCTGGTGCACGGAATAGAACCAGTAATGACACAATAAGTAAATATTGCAGCACACCACTAAGCACACCTGTCACAAGGCCACTAAAGGGACCTAAAAAGACGTGCAGTAAATCACCTAGAATCGTCGTAGGCAGCGTAATGCCACCGAAGGCCAATGCTGCAAAGAGAGAGACTGTGATTGCTCCCTTAGCACCGATTTGCTTAATACAACGAGGCAATCTATAGCTTAGCAGCGCAACCAGAGCAGTACAGATGAAGGAGAAGCCCACTGCCAATAGTCCTACATTATGCTTTTTTGTAATAGTAAGAGGCGTCTCCTGAATTTTTTCCTGACCATTGCCACTGACGGTGATGCGTAAAGAATATTCGCCCTCTAGCACAGTAAAATAATCCACATATAAAGGGAGAATAAAGGTCTGATTTTTCTTACCATCTAAGGAGACAAGAGCCGTAGTCTCGCCTGCCTTACCTGTATCACCGGCCCAACCATGTCCATCCTCATCAGATATCTTGCCTGAGGTCAGGAGGCCGGGAACAGGCTTACCTGTAGCCCTATCGACGAGCTCGGCCTTGAATTTCAACACGCGCACATCCTTTTGGGGATTACGCATTTCCAACATCACAAAGGTCGCGGGATGATTAAAAACTGCGCTCCAATTCGTAGCACCCTCGCCCGTCATGCGATTACGAAAGCCCTCTAAAGTCGTGTCACGCACATAGATAACGTTAGCTGCCGCACGGTCGTCCTTATTACCCTGATTGTCCACGGGCAGGTTCACGCTCTGGATATACCAATTAAATTTACTCTTATCGATCTTTTCTTCCTTGGGATTACTAGGTGAAGCATTCTCCAGCTCTGGGCTATAGGAAAATTTGACAGTCTTACTTTGCTGCCAGCCCTCGCCCCGCGCTTGCACTAAAAGCTCGTACTCGCCCGCCAATGCACCCTTCTGTGGCTCCAGGTAGAGCAGGTCGAAGTTTTGCCCATAATTAGCAGGCAGCTGCCAATTAACACGTGCTATATTGACGCCCTGCTCTTGAAAATTTTGCCATCCGTGCGCAGGTAGAGCCTTAAAGCCCTGCGGCAAAGTAACCTTAACCTCTGCATTTTGCTCCACGGGCACATCATAGCTGGTTAAATTTATATAGAGGGGCATAGTGCTGCCCCCCTGTACTTGATTATTTTGTTGTCGTTCCTTTTGATCTAGGCTATAAGGATATTCCACCTGCAGTTGCGTCCCAGCCCAAGCGCCTTGCACATAGCTCATGAGCAATAGACAGAACCACAAAATTTTATTTTTCATTAGCTTATCCTAGCGGCAGCAGATTTTTTGCAAAAGTGCTGCTTCCTTTGCTTTATTTGCTTGATTTTCGCGAGTTGTTATTTCCAAATTATTGTTAAGAGGATTATGCCCCACCTCAATATCGGCCATATAGGCCCTACTGAGCAGCTCTTCAGTAAACACTTGAGCTGGTGCGCCATCAGCCAAAAGCTTTCCCTCGCCAAGAAGCAAAATGCGGCTACAGTATTTGGCAGCTAAATTAAGCTCATGCACTACCATGAGAACGGTTTTGCCCATCTCGGCCAGTGCCTTCGCAAAGCGGAAAATTTCCTCCTGGTAAACCATATCTAGGCCCGTTGTGGGCTCATCGAGAAAAATTATCGGTGTTTGCTGTGCCAGCACCTTGGCAATTAAAATACGCTGCTTTTGACCGCCGCTGACCTCGGTTACGGGCCTATCGGCAAGCTCCGCCGTACCAGTATACTCCATACAGTCTAATGCCAGCTGTTCATCGTCCTTACTCTCGCGTTCCCACCATTTCATATAGGGATAGCGTCCCGCCATGACGATGTCCTTACCAGTGTAGCCAAAGCCAACCTCCACATGCTGCTGTAGATAGGCAACCTTCTTAGCCAGCTCCTTATCCTTATAGCTTTCAAGAGGCTTGCCCAAATAGATGACATCCCCTCCCTGCTTCGGAAGCATACCGCGAATTGTTTTTAACAAAGTACTTTTACCAGCACCATTACAGCCAATAATGCCAACTATTTCACCCTCGCTAATAGCAAAGCTAGCGTCCTTAATAACGCATCTCTCGCCATAGCCTATGGATAAATGTTCCACCTTTAATACAGGTTTACTCATTTGCTTTACCTCACTGAAATTAATTAAAAGAAGCTCTTTTGCATTCTGCGCAGCAAGTAGAGGAAGTAGGGGGTACCTAACAATGCCGTCATAATGCCTACACGCACCTCTGCAGGAGGCATGATAATTCTTCCTAGGCTATCACAGAAAACAAGGAAAACAGCACCACCTAAAGCACTTGCCGGCAGCAAAATTCTATGGTCAGGACCGATAAGCATACGCATCATATGAGGAATAACAAGACCTACGAAACCGATATTACCGCTGACACATACGGAGGTAGCCGTCGTCATTGCGGAAACGAAAAGCAATCCCATGCGGAATTGGGTAACAGGCATGCCCACAGCCTTCGCCTCAGTCTCGCCCAGTACAAGAATATTCAAATGACGCGCCAGTAGCAGCATGATGAAAATACCGCACAGCACCGGACCTGCCGCCAGATACACATGCTCCCAACGACGATAATCGAGACCGCCGACCATCCAAAACAAGTATTGCTGTAGCTTTTGCTCATTCATAAAGGTGAGGATGCCACTCGTAACTGCGCCCAGCAGCATACCTACAGCAACACCTGCGAGCAGCAGCGTCATGACAGGAATTTTGCCATTACGCATAGCGAGGAACACTGTCAAGCAAACTGCACAAATACTACCACAGAACGCGAAAGCCGGCATGGTGAACATGCTCATGGTAGCCGTGCCCAAGGCGATGGAGACTACAGCACCGGTAGCAGCACCAGCAGAGATACCGATAAGACCTGGATCCGCCAATGGGTTGCTAAAGATACCCTGCATGACAGCACCGCTCGTGCCCAAGGCTCCGCCTACAAGCATACCGACTAGCATACGCGGCAGGCGAATATACCAGATTACAGCTAGCTGTTCCTTGCTCACAGCTACATCCTGCAGAAAAGGCAAGCCCAACTGCTGACAAACCACTGCCACAGCATTTTTCACCGGCACATCTATCTGGCCGAAGGTTAAAGACAGGCATCCCACCGCTACGAGCAGAAAAGCTAGTGCCATCAGTGCTATACCTGCATATTTTCGATTAATCATGACAAGCATCTCCCCTTAATTTCAATTTTAAGTATTATATCTATCTAAACGTACCAATTATCTAGTTTACGCTTTATTCTATTTAATATTATAAGGGATATAAAATTTTATTCAAGTGTTTTGTATAAATTGGGGATGGGCGACGCCATAACTAGCGCCGCCCAGTGGGAAGAGTGAATGAAATCTATGTAATGAGATTTCAACAAAAGTAAGTAAATGAAGTTTTAGAAGCTATACTCATAGCCGACCATGAAGTTGCGGCCCATTGTATAGAAGGAAGAGGTTGCTGCAGTAGTAATATCCTGTCTATCCAGAATATTATCCAAGTTGAAGAAGAACTTATGATCTTTAGCAGGCTTATAGGATAAGTTTAAGTTGGTGAAAAGATAAGGCTTCATCGGAGTTTCATCATCCACGTCTCTAGTACGTTTGCACATGTAGTTAAAGTTCAATGCTCCCGTCCATTTTTCTTTTTTATAACTTAAACCGCCATTGAGCTGTACTCTGCCATAATAATCACGCCATTTACCAGGTGTCTCAATATTGTATTCAGTAGTAGTGGAATATTTTTGTGGTCTGCTGTAAGAAACACCCAGATTGCTCTGCCAACCTTCACCCATATCAATATTACAAGTTAATTCAATACCAGTATTTTTTATATCTTCATTGGTGTATTGAACGTGGAAATCACCAGGATTTGTTTTAGATTCTACCCACTTAGACTCAATACTATCATCAATTTCGTAGTTAAAGATTGCTAAGCGCCATGCTTGGTTTTTGATATTTTTCTTCAAGCCCACTTCATAATGCGTACCAGATTGAGGCTTAAGATCTGCATTACCGATAATGTTACCAGACCCAAACATCTGATTAAAGGTAGGCATCATGAATGATTTGTTAGCTTTTGCGTAGAAACTAGTATCTTCATTAATTTTAGCTAAATATTGCAGTTCTGGTACAAACTTATGATAGTTAATACCATTCAAGCTTTCTGCTTTAGTTTGACCAGTCCAAGTTTGACGTGCGCTGAAAATCAAATCAGAAGCTTTACTCATAGCATAGCTATATTGACCATAAATAGCATACATATTACGTTTATAATCGCGACTAGCAGAAGTATATTTATTGGTGCTTAACGTCAAAGTATCTTCACTATATTCACAATCATCATGTTGGAAGTTAAAGCCTAAAATTGCAGAGTCATCACCAAGTTTCCAATTTTTCTGGAAATCAAAGCCAGTACTCTTGTCGTGATAACCAGCATTACCTATAGATTTTAACTCAGGATAATATACATATGAAGGTTTAGATTTGCTATTGCGCGCTTTAGTAAATGCATTTTGGTCTTTGTCATTATAGAACAGAACAGCTTTGATACTATCATCCTGATAATGCAGTTGTGTCATGTGATTTTTAATAGTATGAGTTACATCTTTATTTACTGCATTATTCTGGGGTTTATATTGATAAATGTAATGTGCATTATTTTCATTATAAGTATGGCTTAAGAACAGCTTATCACTAAAATTATATCTTAAATTAAAATTATTATGCTCGCCTCTCTTGATGCTATAGTAGTTGCCTACAGGACGACCACCAGCAGGATCGGACACATCATCAACTTTACCAATTTTATCATAAGCATAGGTAACGCCTAATTTACCAGCTTGAACGGATGCAGAATGACCTTGCTGACCATAGTTACCGAAGCTAGTCTTAATCTTATTTTCTCTTTGCCCCTTAGTAATGATATTAATTACACCACCAGTAGCTTCAGAGCCATATAAAACAGCACCACCGCCACGAACAATTTCTACTTTTTCAATTAGTTCAGTGGAAATATCTTCAAGATTATATCTACCACTTTGGTTCATGGGTACACCATCTACTAAGATTAAAGAGCCTTTTTCAACACCACGAATAATAATTTTACTATTCATAGTACCTTGGGAAGTGCCTTTAGATCCTTGGGATTGGAAGGTTAGTCCAGTACCAAATTTTAATGCTTCTTGCAGGTTATTACCACCAGTCGCCATTAATTGCTCATTGGTATAAACTTCTACTGCTGCAGGGGTATCCAAATCACGTTTTTCCATTCTTTGAGCAGTTACAACCATAGGGTCGAGTTCAAACTCGCCCACATTGTCTGCTTCAGCAGCCGCAGCTACACCTGCCCCCCACATGATAGAGCCTGTGATTAATGCTGTCATCAGCAAGCTCTTCGTGATTTTCTTTTCCATAATACTCACACTCTCTTTCACAACTCACATTTTTATTGCAATGACCTTCCGTGCCCAATCTTGCATGGCCGCACGTGGTACACAACAACCACAAAACAAAGGCTCTCCATATCTTTGTTTTAACCTATTTTCATATATGTAACTTAACTAATATTATGCTTCTAATTTACTCCGCCATTTTCATGCAAGCGCTAGCGTCAAGCCCTAATTGCTCTGCAATCTCGCTCCATTTTACTTGGCGAGTCTTCATCTCCAAAAGCTCCTCAACGCTCTTATTGCAGTGAGAAGAAAGCATAATGGCGCGTTTTACAGAATGTCCACCATAGCCCATCTTCATGTATTTCATCGTGAGCTTCCTATCTAGTCCAAAAAGTCTTTCCATACGCTCAGCCTTATAATCAAGCTCTCTTTGCGCAAATTTATTCGGAGTCAGCCCCAGCAAATATTTCACACGAATCCAGCCATATTTTTCCCGGAGTGCTGCTACCTCGCTCAGGGGCTTTTTCGCAGCGAACGCATGCAGGCAGACATTCTTCAGCTCCATGTAGCTCATACCGCTATCAAGATACTTGCCCAGCTCAGCTTTATCATATTGGAAGCCGTTATACAAATTAGTGATAGCCTTGTCCCTATCCATGGGCTTACGAGCAGCGCTAGCACTCCCTGCGCCCACGATAAACATGCAACCCAACATCAGGCAGAGAATTAAGGTTATTTTTTTCGTAAAGATTTGCATCTGGTTACACTCCTTTTAAAAATATCTATAATTATGGCTAAAAATTTTTTAGCTCTTA
>JAXEPX010000051.1:0-2316 GCA_034117325.1 Phascolarctobacterium sp.
ATGCTCACCATAACCATGGATAAGCTGGATTACACCCTTGGGCTCGCCTAAGGGACTATAGGACCAGGCTTTAATGGTGTCGCGACCATTGGCAGAAGGAAAAGAAATCTCACGAATAGACATATAGCAGACCTCCCTACATTTATCATTATACTAAGTATAGCACTACGTCAAAGCTCTGTAAATAAATTGGTAGGGGCCAGCAAAATTTTACCTTAATTTTACTTAGAAAAACGGATCCGTTGGAAGCAATTATTTATCGCCATCTTTTTTAGTTTATTACTTGAAAAAATCAGTAAATGCGTGATAAAATAAAACCTAGAGTACACAATCATCAGAGAAGAAGGTTGTCCATGAAAAGGTCATTTGCCATCAATTACAATAAAAAAGTCAAGATAACTGTATTGGTTATCTTGGCTTTGTTTGCTTTATCCGGATTTGTATCCTACAAAATTAGAAACCTTGAGGAAGAAGCCGCCTGGTATTCCTTACACCGCAGCACCAATCGCATCAATGATGAACTGAGTAGGCGTATAGATATTGATCGCGAAGTATTACTAACTTTTGCCGATATCATCTCTAAGCAAGACAAAATCGATAGCCCTTTAACTCAGGAAATAATAGATGATTTCAGGGCCAATACACTAATGGAGCACATAGCCTTGCTACTACCGGGCGATAAGGTTTTATGGCCCCATCAGCCTCCTATTAATGTCAAAGGTATCATGTCCTTTGAAGAAGAAGCGAACCATGGTACCCATATAACCGATAGACTCGTTGATTTAAGGGATAGAAACAATTTTATTTTAAGAAATTTTGTTCCTGTGCAAAAGGACGGCAAAACAGTGGCTATGCTTTATGGTGTAATAAACCTGCGCACTCTGCCCGCGTTTATGAACCAAAATATTTATCAGGGCCAGGCTGTATATCTCATTATTGATGGAGATAATGGAGATTTTATATTAAATACCCATAGGACCAAGCTGGGAAATATATGGGATATGCCGGAGCGTGAAATAAAAAGCGGTGATAGCAACGAGGTAATGCGTGCAAAGCTCGCTAAAGGGCAGTCAGGCTACAATATTATTAAATCAGCCATCAGCGGTCAATTCAGTTGCTTCTACTTCAAGCCCGCAACCATTAATAACTGGCGTGTAGGTGTTCTTGTTCCCGAAAAAATAGCATTATCCCGTGTATATGAAACCAACAAGCTGCTTTTGTTCTTCTTAATAGCTGAATTTATCCTTCTAATTGGTTATTTCATCTGGCTCGAGCGTACCTCCCGTAAAGAGCTGCAGATGCAACAGCGTTTAGCCGAAAGAGACCTGCTTACCGGCTGCTTAAACCGTAATTGTTTTGAAAAAACTCTGGCTTCGGACCCAGACTTAAACAAAAACCGCATTAGCTGTGTCTATATTGACGTTAACGGCTTACACGAGCTCAATAATACTCAAGGACACGCAGCCGGTGATAAAATGCTGCAGGTAGTTGCCCAAGAATTGCAGATGATGTTTGGTGAAGATAATGTGTATCGAATTGGCGGTGATGAATTTGTTATTTTAACAATCAACAAGAAAAGCAAAGATGTTGAACAGCTGCTAACACAAGCCATAACCGCCATCAAAGCCCATGGGTACTTCGTTTCCACCGGTCATTGCCATAGTCATGGTGAAATCAGCATGGACGAGCTTTTGAAAACAGCCGAAGCAAGAATGTATGCTGACAAACGGGATTTCTACTCCCGCGCTGGCAATGACAGGCGGGCTAGGTCTTAAATAATTCATAGTAACAACATAAAGGAAAGCAAAAAGCATAACCATATTTCATCGCCAAGACAACCTACGGAAAGTATAGTTCTCAGCCACTCCCCCTCAAACAACAGGCTACCTTGCCCGCTACGCCCGCGACGCGCAAAGCGCTGACAAGGGCTGCGTACGAAAATAAGCAAAAAAATTCCCCACACAAGCTATACTCTTAGCTCATGTGGGGAATTTTTCATTCTGTAATTCTTTCTAAAATATTATCTAGCCAATTACCTTCAAAAGCTTCAATGTTGCCATGGTCACACAAATCTGCAAGGGCCGGAGCAAGCGGAAGCTGAGCAGTACTCTTAATTTGATACCTCTCCGCTAAATCATCAATATGGCTCTGACCAAAGATATAATGCTTATCATGACAGGAAGGACACTCAAAATAAGCCATATTTTCCACCAAGCCCAAAACAGGAATATCCATCAACCCTGCCATTTTCACTGCCTTCTCCACAATCATCTCCACCAGCTCTTGCGGAGAGGTTACAACAACAATGCCATCCAA
>JAXEPX010000052.1:0-9291 GCA_034117325.1 Phascolarctobacterium sp.
CAATGGAGCAAATCCTAGCCTAACCGATATTCTTGCAGTTGCCAAAGCTATCGGCATTAATAACAAAGCTGCCAAAAGCATTCCGCAAGAGGTTAACTCCACTGTCAAAGCTATGCTCAAGGAATATTTATAAATCGCTCCTAAAAAAACAACAACCTCCGCAAGTGACGTGCCTGCGAAGGTTGTGTTGCAAGAAAAAGAAGCCCTGTAAACCTAGTTCACAGGGCTCCTTTTTTCATTAAGTTGTACTTACAACAAAGCTAGATATTGACTTCTCATGTCCATAGGTATATTTAAGATATCCATAGCTTTTTCAGCAGACACCTTTGCATTAAGCATTATACTCTTTAAATTTTTTATTGTCGTTGCTTTTTCAGCCTCTTTAGCTGCTTCTCTAGCCATTTCTTTACCGTACAATTCTGTAGCTCGTTCTTGGTTAAATAATTCGCCCATGATATCTTTTACCTCATTGCATTCTATGCGCATAAATTTGCAGATAGTGCTTTAACCTCTTCTATAGGCAAACTAGTTGCTTCTGCCACATCATCAATTGACATACATCTTCTCAGAAGCTTCTTCGCTATATCTAAACTTTTCTTATACTCTGCTTCTCTAGCTGCTTCTCTAGCCATTTCTTTACCGTACAATTCAGTAGCTCGTTCTTGGTTAAATAATTCGCCCATGATATCTTTTACCTCCTTTTCGCGTCCTTTGAGATATTGCTCCAGAATATCTTTAACTGCTAAAAATGCGCTAGGGAATCTCACTGGAGCAGCCTTAGCGGCAGAGCGTTACAGATTACTTTCTTCTCATTGTACGGTCAAAGCGAATCAAATGCGAACATATTATTGAAACAAGAACGTTTTTGTGTTATAATATTCCTGACAACCGTGTTGCAGGGTGGCGTTGCCTTCATTCTCTAGTGAATGGAGGTGATGTCTATGGCAAACTATTCTTTTCAGGACTTAATGTCCTTCGGAATTTTTATCCTAGCATTGCTTACGTTCATTTCCTTGAACTACAAAAAGTAATCTAGTCATAGAAAAACCGCCCCAAAACTTTGACGAGAAAAGGGCGGATTTTTCTACCTTTAACTTGGCAACCCACCTTGTGGGCGGTTGTCTTTCTACATTTATTATATCGCTTGCAGTTGCTTTCTGCAAGTTTTTTATTTTACTTTAAAACTAAATTAGAAAGAGAGCCGCCCCTTTAAAAGTAAAGTTGTTGTGCCACGCTTTAATCTAACTCTTGCCCACACCCTCTCATTATCCTCATAAAAGCTGCAGCTGTGCATATTTCATGAGGATATGTTAAAATCAAGCTCTTGCTGCCCGAAAGCAAATTTATTCCTGGAGAAACCTTGCTTTTTCTTGACGAAATCCAAGACGTCCCCAATGCCAGAACTGCGCTCAAATTCTGCTCCCAGGATGGCCGTTATGACTGCATAGCCTCAGGCTCCACGCTTGGCATGGACTATAAGCATGAGGTATCTATACCAGTGGGCTACGAGCAACAGCTCATCATGCACCCCTTGGATTTTGAAGAATTCCTCTGGGCCCTGGGAATCACTGAGCCACTAAACACGACCTTAGCGCCATATATGGGCGGCACAATCCGCATCCCTGAAGCTATGCACAACGCCTTTAGTAAATATTTACAAGAATACATGGTCATAGGCGGCTTACCGGATGTCGTCAACACCTATCTAAGCACCAAGGACTATTATCAAGTCCACCTTGTGCAAGAAAAAATTCTGCGTGATTATCAGGACGATATTGCTAAATACGCACCCAATCAAGATAAAATCAAGGCTAAGCAATGCTTCCTTGCTATTCCCAAGCAGCTAAGTAAAGAAAATCATAAGTTTCAATACTCCGTTATCGAAAAGAAGGCCACGGCCCGCAAATTTGCCAATAGCCTAGACTGGCTCCATAGCGCCGGGCTCATCAGCTACGCCTACAACACCTCTGCACCGTATTTCCCGATTAAAGCATATGTCAAAGAAGATCAATTCAGAGTCTATCTTTGCGATATTGGCCTACTCATCGCCATGTTCGGCTATCAAATGAAGCAGGCTATTCTGCAAGACGTTTTAGCGGGCCCTGCCAAAGGCGGCATTTACGAAAGCCTCATTGCTGATATTCTCGCAAAACGCGGGACGGAGCTCTATTATTACAAAAAGGAAGACTCAACGCTAGAGATAGAATTTCTCCTCGAACGCGAAGCACAGCTGATTCCCGTAGAGGTCAAAGCCAACAAGGGCTCTACGCGCTCTTTAAATGAGCTGCTCAAGCTGGAGCATATTCCTAAAGGCTACAAGCTCACTAGCCAGAACACAGGAGTCGTTGATAAAAAAATCACCCTGCCCCTCTACATGGCAACCATAATCTAATGTAATCTCATCACAAATATCTGCTATATAACAAAACAACAACCTCCGCAAGTGACGTACCTGCGGAGGTTGTTTTGCTGTCTAAAAATAACGAAAGCACTGCCGAACTAAAGCCCACGCTAATGCGAGCGCATTAATTAGAATCAAATTACTATTTCTTTGTATTATCCTCTAATTCAAGCATAAATTTATCAAAGTCGGACATGAACAATCTATCCTGTACAACACGATATTTTTCAAATTCAGTCTCAGCTTTTGACTTAGCAATTTCTGCTGTGATTTTACCTGAATTCTGAAGGACCTCTCTATCATCTGCCACAAGGAATAAATCCAAACGTTTTGACCAGTCATCCATAGTCATTGGAATGTGACGTTCAGCACGGTCTTCTGCTAAATCAAGATATGCAGATACGATACGTTCTAACGAACGCATTTCCTGTTCGCTCAGATAATTCTTAGCAACTATTACATCACTTTTTAATATTTTGCCATCCGGTGCTGCTGCCCATGTGGTTAATCCCATATGAGGTTTTTCAGCATCTGCACGCTCATAGACAAGCTCTGCTGCTGTATGCCCATGCACAGCATAATGCATTTTATTTTGAACCTTTGCAAAAAACAGCTTCGTCATTTTAGCATTACGATCATAATCCAGTGATGTCGCGTATATATCTGTTATTTTCTGATAAAATCTACGTTCAGATATACGAATTTCACGAATCTGTTCAAGTAAACGGTCAAAGTACTCTGTGGTAAGCACTGAACCGCCATTCTTCAAACGCTCATCATCCATAGCCCAACCTTTAATGGTATAATCCTTGACTATGGAGTTGGCCCATTTGCGAAACTGCACTGCACGCTCATTATTCACTTTAAATCCAACTGCGATAATCATTTGTAGATTATAATGTTTGGTATCACGTGTAACCTGACGGGCCCCTTCCTTCTGAACTATCCGGAAATTCCGGATAGTTGAATCCTCCTCAAGTTCTGAATCCGAATAAATTTTTTTAATATGTTCATTGATTGTACGAACATCAACAGCATATAATGTAGCTATCATCTTCTGTGACAACCATATATTTTCATCTTCATAGCGCATTTCAAAGCAGTCCTGCTGATTTCCAACAGTAGCCACATAAGACAGATATTCTGCTGCGCTAGAACGGATTACTATTTCATCTTTTTTCTGCTTCAAATAGAATACCTCCTTCAAACACCTCAACATAACTATTCCGTCTCTACAATATCAGCACTGCCACACTAACGCCCACGGAAAGGCGCCCCTTTAGGGGAGCTGGCTGCGAGCGTAGCGAGCAGCCTGAGGGGTCACTTAGTCGTACAATCTTCATCTCGTGAAAATAGTAGTGAGCTTACTGAAGGGTGGAGGGTGGCTCTGCGAACGCCCCTCAAAATCACCATTTTTTCATCATCGGCCCTAATTCCTTCTCAGTCACTGCAACAAGCTCAATCGGCCTTCCAGCCAAACGTAGCAGGATTGCTTCAAAGTAATCCTTGAAATCAAATCTCTTCATCCGATCTGATTGGAACGATACCTTAAACACCACCACAAGCTTATCATCAGCCAAGCTATATGCCTTCCCACCTCTAGCACAGGAATACATAGACATTCTCTTTTCGCTCTTGAGCACCTCAAGAGTCTGCTTATACAGTTCATCTGCATCTTCTATATTTTGCATAGGAATTTCCAGACTGACCTTAGGCGTCTGATTCTCATTAGGATCGTTATCTAAAGCACGGTTAATGCGTTCTCGTAGAGCATTAAGATCCACTGGCTTAGGCCTGTTAATAATAGGCACTGGCACTTCCTTCGGCTCTTTATTTTGCTCTGCTTGAGCCCTACTATCAGCCAGTTCCTTAATCTTATCCCTCAATGTTACTGCTTTTTTATACAGAGACTGTGATTTCTTTTCATCCTTTTCTGCCTGCTTTTTCATCGACTCTGCAGCCTCGCAAAGCTCCTTATACCGAGCCATTTTATTCTTAGACTCTTCTAGAGCAGCCTTAGCCTTACTTTCAAGCTCAGCCAGCTCTTTTTCTAAAGCCTTAGCATAATTTTCCTTCAGCTTTTTGGTATCGCTTATTCTAGCAACATAATTAATTAAGCGCTCGAGGTCGGTTTTACTTCTCTCTTCATATTTTGGCAATGAATCATCAAAGACGCTTAACTCAACCGCGTTCTCAACTTCCCTCGTAAAAGTAGCCCCTCTACCCTTCATTTTTACTCTCGTGAGTTCACCAGGCTTAATTGCCTGTATTCCATCTCGCAGAATACTGGCATTTCGTTCATTTAAGGTCTTGCCGTCGATATAAACATCAAAGATATACCCCATGCTCTTCTTTCCTAAGAAGCCGTAGCATTCTTCAACGTTTAAATCGCCATCATATACCCTATGATCATTTGCTTGCGGATGCAAAATGCACCATCCTGCAGTCCCATCAGGCTTTTTGAAACTAAGATGAGGAATCATTCTAGAGTCATCGGTAGTAGAAATATCACGATAGCCATTTGCTAACATTGCCTGTATAGCCAAATTTTCAGCTATGACATGCATTTCCCAATCAGAAAGGACTCCGACTGAATTATTGCTGACAACATCCTCAAGCAGCAGGGGCTTGTCTGAATCAGTATAATATAGATTTAGTCCCTCACTAAAACTTTTACCCGAATCACGATAAATCTTAAACACAGCAGGCACAATATTGTAGAGCTCACACTTGAGTAATTGCAGCTCGCGCCGCTGAGAGGGAATCAAGGACTTCCCATTTTCATCAACAAAATCAAGAATTACTGAGATAAGGCGCCCTTCATAATAAAACGCCAACACGTCAAAGCTATAGTTCAGCACCGTTTTTTTGAGCCACTCAAATTTCCCGGGCAAATTTGCTACAGCCTCTTCGAGCTGCTTTCTTACATCCTCTAGATATGGTCTAACCTCGTAATATGTACTATAGTATTTTACTAAACGTCTGGAAGGCAGAACACAGAACCAATATGTAGGGAAGAATCTGTTATCAAAATTATAAAGCCTAATCTCCGCATAGGCAGCGCCCAAATACTTTTCAGAAGATAAGGTAGCCAATTCCAGCATACTTTTAGCAGGAAATGCTTTGACAATCTCTAAAGTGCCCGTAATAGAGGTTACCTTGTCCAATTTAGAGAAGCCCTTGGGAAGTAGGGTGGTATTTTGTTCATATCTTTTATCAAAATACAGCCTACCACAGTACTCCCCATCCATTGTAGCAATATCAAACTCATCCACATGCGCACAAAGGACCCTATTCTTTTTAAAAACTATTCTCTGGCCATTTGTGTTATAAACAAGTGCAGAAAGATACAGCAGTTCGCCAATATTGCCCATAGCAGGCAGTGGCTTGAACATACTATAGCCTAAATCGTCACCTGCATCAGGAGAGGCTGAATTTCCTTTGAATACAAACTGTTGTTCCAAGCCTCTTGCCACTAATTCATCAAACACAGCCTTCAGGTAATTTGCATCAGTCAGAAGAGCTAGTCTACTTCCATCAAAGTTCTGTGCCTTTGTAATGGTAGCATCAGCTAGCTTCTCCTGCGCTTGAGATAAAAAAGGACTATCACACTTACGTCTCATTAAGAAGCCCTCTACAGCTTCCGCACTCTGATTGTCTTGATTCGTACTCTGTATACCAGCCTTCTCTATTTCCATTTTTTTCTACTCCTGCTTAGGATTGTCCGCAGCCTTGAGATGCGATTCTCTATACTCAGGGTAATAAATAACCTTCTTGCCGCCCGCATTTCTGTCAAGAACAATGTCCATCAGCTCCTGATAATTCGTCACATGGCCATAATGCACGTCGCCATTGGAGAGCTTGGCAAAAAGCTTTTTAGCGCAGTTAATCTTTGCCTTTTCGATAGGACGCAGGTCCAGCGAACTCAAGGAGCCCTTCGTTTCAGCTACAAAATACAGGTGCTTTACATGCCCTTCTTTAAAGGCAATGGCCCAGTCAGGAGAATATTTGCCCATAGGAGTCGGAATGTAGAAGCTGCGAGGCAGTTTTGCGTACACAGCAACTTCACTGGAAACATCCAGCGCCTCGACAAATTTTCTCTCGATACTCTTTGCGGCAGAACCATCAGTAAAGACGTATTCTTGAATCGCGTTTTTAGCTTTAAAGGCCTTATCAAAGGACTCGCGATAAACCTCTGCCGTGAAAATATCGCTTTCGAATACTTCATCCGTCGTATTGTAGGTAATATGCTCCACAGTCAGCGCCGCCTTCTGCTCATTAATGGTATTCGCTACCTTGCGGATGAACTCCTCAGGATTTTCCTTGAACATATAGAATTTAGTATTCCAAATTCCCTTCAGAATCTCCGCTACCGTCTTGCGAGTCAACGTCGTTCTCGAAGCAATCTCATGCACAAGGTCGTACTTAATTGTACTCTCATGGTGCTCCTTCAACGTACCCGTCTCCCTTTTCGTAACCTTAAAGGCGTCTCCCTGCTCGTATTGATGTCTTTGAACATTGCCATCCTGATCACCAACAGTAACAATATACTTCACAGGCGTAACAGTAAGATTAGCATTTAATGCGGCCACAGAATTTCTAATCAACTCTTTGCTATCAAAGGAAACTTTATAAGCATACTGATGATTAATCTTATTCCACAGCTTCTGGAACTCGTCTCTCTTAAAATTATCGTTCAGGGGATTTTCCTTAATTGTGGTTTCTTTACCGTTCTCAATCATCTTCTTCAGTACAGATTCATCGAAGATGCTCTGTACAAGAACATGAATAGCAGGCTCGATATTCTTCAAGCTATCTGGAACAGGAACTAATGTACCTGCAGCCAAATCTTCTCTATATTTATCGGTAACCTTGTCGTCATCGTCAATATAGTCATATTTATAGAGATATTTATTAATCTTTTTAGCCTGATCTTCATCAATGTTATATTCTTTCCCATCAATAACAAGTTTCCGACCCTTAAAGTATTCTTCGCTAGCCTTCGTGGGACGATTATACAGATTATCCTTAATATCGCTCTGCAGCCCGCTGACGAAGTCCGTATAGCTCTCGCTAGCAATTACAGTCAAAAGGTTCACATCATGTACTGCAGGGCCACAAGCCTCTTCATCCATGCGCTCGCCCTGCTGATTGACGCAGATACGCATACCACGGCCCACCTCTTGGCGTTTATTGACATCGCTATTAGAATGCTTCAGGGTACAGATTTGGAAGACGTTGGGATTATCCCAGCCTTCGCGCAGTGCGGAGTGGGAGAAGATAAAGCGTACAGGATTATTCATATCCAGCAGCATTTCCTTATTCTTCATGATTAAATCATAAGCAGAAACGTCACTGGATGTATCCTGTCCGCGCTCCACTTTACTATCTACAGCATGGCCTTTTTTGTCGATGCTAAAATAGCCAGTATGCACCATACTTACGTCGGACGCAATTTTCTTCAGATGTTGGATATAAGGATCATTAAAGAGCTCCTGTACTTTGCCATTGAAGATTTTATTATATTCCTCTTCAAAAATCTTGCCATACTCGCCCAGCTCAGTTTCGCCAGCTTCGTTATAGACGCGATATTTAGCTACTTCATCGATAAAGAAGAGGGACAAGGTCTTGATGCCCTTTTTAAAGAGCTTTTCTTCCTTCTCGAAATGGGAGTGAATGGTTTCGCGAATCTGGATGCGACGTTTATCAATCTCAGAAACATCACCCACTGCTTCACCGCCATAGATTTTTTCACCATTGGTAAAGGTTACGCAGCCAATGCCATGAGGATCGATATCGCTGACAGTATATCCCTTATATTGGTTCATGCCTTTAGACAATTCATAGAGATTATCGCCCACATTTAAGACATGAATTTCCCTTTTTGGTCCGTTGCTACGCATTACTTCGAATTCCATGCGCATGCGAGGAGGTTTATTTTTGGCAACGACTACACCATCACAATAGAGATAGCTGTCAATGCCCTTGAAGTTCGTAGTCTCGATACCCTTGACCTGGATTTTCTTAACGAGCTTTTTATTATAAGCATCCAGTGCGTCCAGCACGTAGACAAGGTTATGCTTTGTTTTATGCGTTGCGGAGTAGTTGACGCTAAACAGGGGCTTGAATTGCTCCATGGATTTTTGCGTAGCTTTACCTGCCAATTTTTGTGGCTCGTCCAGAATCAAAATCGGATTGGTCTGGGCAATAACGTCAATTGGTCTACGGGAGCCAAAGCTATCGGGACGGCCATAGATAATAAGCGCTCCCTTATCGCCACCACGGCCTGCGACATTTTTATCTTCGTTCAAGGATTTAGCAAAGGCTTGATTATTGATAATCATAACGTGAATTTCGTTACTGGTAGCAAATTCATCAATTTTCGTCAAATTGCTGCTATCGTAGATAAAATAACGCGCTTTTTTGCCGTACTGCTCCATGAAGTGCTCTTCCGTAATTTCAAAGGTCTTCTTCACGCCTTCGCGAATCGCCACGGAGGGCACAATGATGATGAATTTTTTCCAGCCATAGTGCTTATTGAGCTCGAACATGGTTTTGATATAGACATAGGTTTTGCCCGTACCAGTTTCCATTTCGATGTCAAGGCTGCAGCGTCCCTGCCCTGCCTCAAGCTTTTCTGACTGGGTGATATTATTCTGATTCTGGACGCTGTGAATTCTCTCCAGCAGCTCGTCCTCATTCAGTCTAATGGGCGCATTAGCATGACCGAGTTCAACTTCCTGTTCTTGCTCCACCTTTTCTAGGAAAAGGGTCTGCTCCGCCTTTGTCATTTGGGCAATTTTGCCTCTATCAAAGCGGTAGGTGCCATCCGTAGCACTGGGCAGGGGCTGTCCCTCGAAGACCTTTACTACGGCGTCCACGGCCTCAGT
>JAXEPX010000053.1:0-10425 GCA_034117325.1 Phascolarctobacterium sp.
TATGATGCACGCTTTTATGCAATTAAATGATGGTACTGAAATAGTACATTCCGATATTATGTATGATGATAACGGAAAGGAATATGTTAAGGTGTATATGGAACAGCCAATTTTTCAGGGCTTTAAATCTGCATATTGCTATTTACCAGAATATCAATGGACAAATATAGAAGGATTTAATGAAGTAGAGATTGAACATCTTAAAGACATTATTAAATCTACGGCTCATTTGATTATTCGCTTTGCTCGCCAGGGAGGATTAGGTAATGCCGCAAATTTTATGGTATGATTTTCATAACGAGATTCGTTTCTATTGCTAAAAAGCCTTGAGATCGCAATATTTATCAATGTTAACAAAAACACTTATAAATTGATAAGCGGAATATAAAGCTTGAATGCAGAAGTAAACGCGACTATGGTCAAAAAGTCAATAGAGCTTCATCACGACATTTTTTTGAGTTACTTCTTTTCTCAAAAAATCATCTCTTAAAATCGTTTTTGAGCGATTTTTTTAAGGATGTCCATATAAAACCATGGACCATTTTTGTATCGCGCTCATAAAATGAGCATTTTGTCAAGTTTTGGACCGAGGGGAGGGTATAGCAAAGCTAGGGTGCCGCTTGTCCCAGTTGCAAATAGACTTGCGACCCCTCCGCACTTCCTCTTTAGGGGCATATATACACTTTTTTATTTAAATACTAAATGTCAACAGAAGCCGGAGAATTTGTTTATCTCCGGCTTCTACTTATACTATTTGAATAATTTTGGCGTGAGGATTATTTCATCAGGAGGAACTTCTTCCATATGCATCACTTCCATAAGCTTCTGCATATCATTATCGCCGTGCTTAATTTCCTCTTTGAGCAGCTCATAAGGGCTTTTGCCGCCAAAGATTTCGCGCTTTACACTGTTAATATGGTTCATTAAAAGTGTAATATCTTCACTTGTAAACGGTCCAAGACTAGTTCCTTTAGGAATAGCATACCTAATGAATTCATGGTTCTTCTCGGCACAACCTTTTTGCCAGCTTGCCATAGGATCACAATAATATACCTTGGTTCGAATATCATTCTCTTTTGTATATTCAAGATTAATATTATCCTTAAATTCGCCACCATTATCTGTTAGAAAAATTTTAAATACTCTTCTGAAGCAGTCAAGGCCTAACTCATGCTCTAAATAACGGAAAATATTAACTACTGAAGATGCCTTACCATCGGACAACAAGAACATGAGCATTAGGTTATTGCGCCTGAATGTCATGGTTAAAATCCTCTTTCTAGAGGATTTTGTGCCTAAGACGGTATCCATTTCAACAACAGCGGAGTCATCCTCAAATTCAAGTAGATATTCCTTAAAGTCGCTATATTTACGACCCACAAGATAAGCTTGTACTGCATAACCAGAAAGATCCTTCTTTCTAGGCTTTCTTCTAGGTTTGTAGCCAACTTTACGTCTTAAATCAATATTTTTAATTGAAAAGAAGCCTTTTTCAATATAACTGTATATGGTTCTAATAGATACTGGAATCTCTTCTTTATGTTGAGCCATTATATGTATTAAAGGCTGTCCTTTGTTAATTAAGGGCGAGATTAGCTTATCAAGGCGCTTTATATCTGCCTCAGTTAAGCGAGTTGCATTTCGTGTTCTAGAACGGTTCAATTTACTTCTTTTGTCAGCTGCTACGGCTGAGTAAAAGTATTTATTCTTAATACACCTGTCCTTGGAACGGCAGTTATTGCAGACGTAGGGGGGCTTTGTGAGCTCCAAACAGTCAACTGCAAGGTATTTTTTACAAAACTTATGACAATATCCTGGATAATTTAATTTTCTGCAGCTCCTGCATAAATAGTTACATCTTTTGTCGCCACAAACATTTCTTTCAACACAGTCTGTAACATGCAAACAGTCATTACCAAAAGAATATTGGTTAAATTGTTCTTCTCGATTAACCATAATCTCTCTAGTAATTGTACTGGTATGCCTGTTCTGAGCTCTAGCTATGGCATTAATGGTTTTGCCGTTCATTAGGCCGCTTTCAATAGCAAGCCTGTCACTAAAATTCAGTGGTGCAGCCATGTTACTCCTTTCTGACAGACCGTTAATGTAGTTTAGACTCGGTTTTATGCTGTCAATATAATCGTAACATTGGCTTTATATTTTAATCAAAGCAAAGTAGGTGGTAATTTAAAAATGAGCGCACTAATAGAATGGTTGCAAATAATTGTAAAGTAGCTTTAACAACAAGTGCAACCAGTTGTAATGAAGCTCTTCTCTAAAGTTGAGTAATAAGCTATTAGATAACACGAGCTTAAGGATGTTGTCTGGGATAAGAGACCAGCGTGTGCGTATTGTAACCAATAAAAGCCTTCGAATATCGTATAGCCATGACTTCCATCGTTTAATAGAATCAGTAGAGGGGTAATCCTCGGATTCCTCATCAAAGGGGGTTACAATGCCTTCTAGAGCTCCTTCAATAACCTCAGTAGCATACTGTTTATATGGAGATAAGCAATCAGGAAGCTCATTATGAAGAATGTCGCAGCTAGGGCAGTATAGCCTCCTTATTTTAATAATTTTAACTGAGCCGCCTTCAAGCTTCATGTTGCGTGACCTGTAGTCGTAATGCTTAAGGCGACAGCCACAAATAGGACACACTGGCTCAGGCTCATTACTCTCACAGAAAAACACCAAGGTATTTCTTGAAGACAAGATTGTAATTTGATATAATTAACATGGTGAAAAACCACTAGATCTCAGAGAAGGGAATCCGCCAAGAAACACTGCTCTGAGATCTTCCTTTCATTAGAATAGATTAAATTTATTATAAAGTAATCAAGAAGAGCTCGTCAACGAAATTATAAATGCTGATACTAATTATTATAAATATGATACAGAATTTACAGGAGTTCTTTTTGCAGAAGTCATTTAGACTGATGTGAAGAGGTCGTTTAGACATATAAATACAAAACCCTCTAAACGATAACTTCATTTTATAATCAGAAGACAGGTTCGCTAACCGGGAAAAAGTAGATTTAGAAACAAGAAGTTTAACATAAGATATATTATCGGACGTAAAATGTCTAGAGGTACACTCCTATGAAAAGCGGCCTACCCACTTTCTTTTTCTATTTAGCTCTTAAAAAACGGAAGAAGATATGCTAAAATAGTAAGTAAGTTAACTTTAACGGAAGTGAATTATCGAATGACTCCAAAAGAAATATATGATTATATTGATGACTTATATAAGAAAAACGCCTTTGTCCAGCTATGTGGCATCAAGACGCATCGTATTAGCTGCGCTCGTGCTTCTGTAGGCCTCAAACTAGATGCTACTAAGCATACTAATCTAAATGGCAGCATCCATGGCGGTCTTCTCATGGGAATAATGGACAATGCTACAGGTATCGCAGCAGCTGCTATTGGAAAACGTGTAGTCACTGTCTCAATGACGGTAGATTTTATCAAAGGGGCACCTGTAGGCTCTGTAGTTGAAGCCGAAGCATATATTACCCATCGTGATGGCAATGCGCTTACTATGTCTATTCACATGTATGATAAAACGCATAATAAGCTCATGGCTAGTGCTATCAACAGTATGCTTGTCATCGCTGACTTCCCAGGAATTCCAGAAGAATGGTCAGGAGAATATATTGCAGATTTAGAATATTTAAAGTGAGATATATTAAGATAGACAAGTCTCTTATTTGTCCTGGAAATCTTCTAAAATCTCCTTTTTGCTCTATTAGCTTGTATAAAGCTCGTAGTAGAATTTTTTGTAATTACGCAACTAATAACTCATGTCGCCATAAAAAAATCGCTTAGAAACGATTCTAAGCGATGATTTTTTTAGCAATGTTGTAAGTTGATTTAGATGATAAAGCTTAGGCGTTTTCGTCGTCCTCTTCCCACTCAATCATGAAAATAAAATAATCCTGCTAAAAGTTCAGGAAGGATATAGTGGGAAGAGTCAATATCCTTAAAAGGTGGAATGGGACCCGAACTAATAACAGGGTTATTCAAAGAAAGGTTATGACTATATTATAACATATAAATTTATTGAATGAAAGACAAAATATGTCTAATTTACTTCGAAATTAAAAAAATTTATTTTATTATAGCGGTAAAAAATAAGAGAAGGTCTGCTCACGCCTACCTTCTCATTTTTATAATTATCTATCCTTACTCTCCAGAGCGAAAAAATTGCCGGCACCTACTCTTTCCAAGGCACCTACCAAGAGATAGCTAGCTAAGCCGCTAATGCATTGACCAACTAAAACACTAGAAGCCAGTACCCAGTAGGGAATTTGTAAAATAGCGCTCAACCAAATGGGTACGCACAGACCAGGAACGAAGGTAACTGCCGTCCACACAATCCAATTACCGCAGCCACGGCGCTTAGCAAGGACAATTAACCCCGTAGTTAAAATCCCCACGATACCACCCCCGATAATATCGGGCAAGCCTAGACCACCCATAATAGTATTGCTAAGTACATTAGCCAAGCCAAAGGGCACTACTAAAAACGGAAATAGCGCGCTCAATCCATAGAGTGCAGTAGCAATACGGATTTGGTATTGACCAAAGGCAAAGGTTTGTGTACATACCATAACAACGATATAGAGAGCAATACACAGTGCTGAAAATACTAATTTTTGATTATCTAAATGTCTACGCATGTTTATCCTCCTTGGATCACTTTAATAAAGGGTCCACTACTCCGTTGGCTACGAAAGCAGCCTCTCTATCGCGACAGGTGCCACAGGTATGGCAGGGCTCTGCAGCTCCTTCGTAGCAGGACCAGGTTAAATGATAGGGTACGCCGAGACGTAAGCCCTCAGCGACGATATCCTTTTTATTTTTGTCAACAAAGGGTGCAACCAATTGTACCTTTTGGCCACTACCTAAATATATTGCCCTATTGATAGCATCATTAAACTCTTGGCTGCAGTCAGGATAGGCGTTGCCAGCAGCATCGTCAGCATGGGGCCCATAATAAATCACATCACACTCATATTCTAAGGCTAGACTAGCTGCTGTTGCAAGGAAAAGTCCATTGCGGAAGGGTACATACGTCGTTACCGGTTGTCCTGCACTTGTTTTGAGCTGTTCAGCGTAGGACTGGTGAGGAATTTCTTCTTTGGAGCCAGTAAGCAAAGAACAATTGCTATGCGCAAAGATAGGTGCCAAATCCATTTCTAAGAGTTGAACATGATAATAATTAGCAATAGCTCTGGCAGACTCTATTTCTCTGCTATGCTTCTGACCATAGCGCAGGGATAGAGCCAGAACATTATCGCCATATTTTTCTTTAGCTAAAGCTAGGCAGGTGGAGCTATCAACACCGCCACTCAATAATACTAATGCTTTCATTGTACCTCCTATAATGCAAGGTACGAGCGCGGGTAAATGCATTGCTAGAATTAGTCTATAGTAGGAAGAGCAATAAAAAAGCTTCGCCCACTACAGACGAAGCCTACATTTACACACAAATAAAAATACTGGCAGGCGCCAGTACATCGCCCGTAGTTTTGTTTAAAGACAGGATGGTTTCGAACTGTCTGTTATGAAATTACTTTACTATTATAGCATGTTGAGTAAGATTTGTCTAGGAGCTGTAGATGAATAAAATAAAATAAACCTAGAAAAGTTTAAGAGTATATTTTGGGAAGAAAAGTAACGTTTATTGTACATTTTTTCGCACTATTGTTTGACGAAATTAATTTTATCTGCTATAATTATAGTAGTTAATTATAAACATTTGATTGGAGGTCTGTATCATGGGTAGAAGAAAAGCACTCCCCCCTGATTTCGATGGCAACTATACCGAAGATATGCTCAGTGAGCGTCAACGTCATATTTTAAAATTCGTTCGTGACTTTATTAATCATAAGGGCTATCCCCCTGCAGTACGCGAGATCGGCAACGCTGTAGGTCTTTCCTCCAGCGCAAGTGTTCATAACCACCTGAAGAAGCTACAGGAATATGGCTTCATTCAGCGTGATGCTGCTAAACCTCGTGCGCTAGAACTGATGAGCGAAGGCGATGCATGGCGCAATAAGCTGCTGGTTCCGGTACCGCTGGTTGGCAAGGTTACTGCAGGTATTCCCATCCTGGCTGTAGAAAATATTGAAGAGACCTATCCCATCCCCCGCGACCTGATTGGCTGTGATGAGGATGTGTTCATGCTCTCCGTTTCTGGCGATAGCATGATTAATGCAGGCATTCTTGATCATGACTACATTATTGCGCGTAAGCAAAACTTCGCTAATAATGGCGATATCGTAGTAGCACTGATTGATGGTGAGGAAACCACTGTTAAACGCTACTTCCGTGAAATCCGCAATGTGCGTCTGCAGCCTGAAAATGATAAATATGAGCCTATTTGCGGCTCTGATAATATCCAGGTACTGGGCAAGGTTATCTCCGTATTCCGCATGCTGTAATAACCAAACACATCAAAACGAAGTCTTGATAACGCCAAAATGACGTCATTAAATGGGATATACTTAAAATAATTCATAAATTATTTAAGCAGCTCTTAATAAAAGGGCTGCTTTTTTAATTTCTATTTTTCTTGCTATCTCAAGCCAAATGGGCTACAATATAATTAGCATCAATTTAAAGGAGTAAATTACTATGTTACACCCTTCTACCGACATTATAGCTAACGCTTTACAATTTTATGTGGCTGACCAAAATACTACTACCCTCACCCGCTTGCTGCGCGCAGTGAGTAATCTCTTACGCGAAGGCGCAAATGTCCACATCCCCATTTCACTCGAGGCTCAGGCTGCAGGCCAAGTGGCGCTTGCTACCTATACTGCCGAGAGCGGCCAGGTTTTTGTAGCTGCCTACAGCTCCCTTGAAGCCTTCGTTGATGAAGAGAGCAATATGTTCGCCCTTATTGAGCGTCCCTTGATCAACTATTTCGTAGCTATTTTGCAAATGGATGGGATCGCTGGTATCGTCTTTAATCCCGCATCCCCCGCTCCCTTCACTATGCAGAAAAAAATGATGAAGGAGCTTCTCGCCGAGGTTGATAAGCATCCTGGGAAGAATGCCATCAATATTTGGCAGGGCGATATTACGACTTTAGAAATGGATGCTGTTGTCAACGCTGCAAATAGCTCCCTCCTTGGCGGTGGCGGTGTTGATGGCGCAATTCATGCTGCGGCCGGACGCGAACTCGTCAAGGAATGCATGGAGCTCAACGGCTGTGCTACGGGTGAAGCGAAAATAAGCTATGGCTATAACTTGCCCTCTATTTATATTATTCACACCGTAGGCCCCATCTACGATGGCAAGGTTAGTCAGCGTGTCGAGCTAGCGAACTGCTATCGCAATAGTCTGGAGCTCGCAAAGGAGCATCACCTGCACAGCATTGCCTTCTCCGCTATTTCTACTGGCGTCTATGGCTATCCTATTGATGAGGCTGCTCGCATTGCATTGCTCACCTGCACCCAATGGCTTAACGAGAATTCTGACTACGGCATGGAGATTACCCTCGTAGCCTTCAATAATAAAGTGTATAAGAGCTACGCCGACCTCGTCGAAGCAGCACGCAAGGGCGAGCTGGAATAAATACGAACATAAAACGAACAAGCTAAAATAACTCTAAAATATTACAAAAACAAGCTCCCGTTTCATTTGAAACGGGAGCTTTTGTTAACATTAACAATAATAGTAATATAAAAACCTGCAGTATATACTGAAAGTTTATATGCCCTGATTTAGGGCAGGAAAGAACTTTTACTATTTCTCAAACGGGAAGTGATATTGCGTCAGTCCACACTCGTCGCGGAGCTGGATGAACTCTTTCTGCAGGGATTCGCCCAGCGGTACGCCCTTGTCTTTGCGATCCAGCCAGGAGAGGTATTCCTTCTCGCCTGCGGTGTAGATGCGCTCTGCATCCGGGGATTTGCGGGAATTGCGCAAGCCGCGGCAAATGCCACCAGCAGTCTTTTTAAAGGTATCCAGACCCATGAAGAACTCAGGATTGATAACGAAGAAGAAATGGCCCAGATGATACATCTTGTTATTGCCATTCTCATCCTTACCGGACAGCTCCTTCATGTAGGGGCCACCCGCTAGAGCTGCGGAGAGAATCTCGACGATGGTGGTGAAGCCATAGCCCTTATAGCCACCGGTAGCCTCTCCCAGGCCGCCCAGCGGGCACAGAGCCACATTGCCAGCGCGCATTTCGGTCAGAATCTTTGCAGATTCGGTCATGGTGCCGCCGTCTTTTGTAACTACGAGACCAGCAGGAGTCTCCTTGCCTTGACGAGCATAGAACTCAATCTTGCCATTTTGGATGGTGCTGGTAGCGCAGTCGAAGTTGAACGGGAACTCTTCATCAGTAGGCATGGTGAAGGTCAGAGGGTTGGTACCCATCATCGGCTCCACGCCAAAGGTAGGAGCAACGGAGGGACGAGCATTGGTGCCGCTAATACCGATCATGCCAGCCTTCTCTGCCATCGTGGTCCAATAGCCTGCGATGCCATAGTGAGTGGAATTATAAATAGCGCCGCCAGCCATACCGTATTTGGAAGCTTTTTCAATCAGCATTTCCATCATCTTGTAGGAGGCAACCATGCCCATACCGTCATGAGCGTCCATAACTACGGTGCAGGGGGTATCCTTTACGATTTCAATATCGGTCTTAGCCAGCAGGGTGCCGTTTTTAATACGGTCCAGATAGATGGGCTTGAAGCGGTTGCAGCCATGGCTCTCGATGCCACGACGGTCACTCTCGAGCAGTACGTCAACGCAAATACGCGCATCCTCTTCGGGCACGCCGTATTTTACGAATACGTCCACCATAAAGTCATTCACTAATTTCCAGTCGACAAAGGGTCTAGTTTCTTCCATTGTTCTGCCTCCTTATGTTCTAGGGAATTCATTAATAACCTTTTATACAAGTCGCAGCTCTGCAGGAGAAGCTGCGACTTAGTTTTTGTTTTAGCTTTGCTTATTAGGCCATAGCTTACACTATAGCTTACATCTCTGCTTTACTTAGACAGATACTCGTCAATCGCAGCAGCAGCCTTCTTGCCCGCGCCCATAGCGCTGATTACAGTAGCAGCACCGGTTACGATATCGCCACCTGCGAAAACGCCCGGAATAGAGGTTGCACCATTTTCATCCGCTACAATGTTGCCGCGTTTATTAACCTCGAGGTCCGGAGTAGTATCCTTAATCAAGGGGTTCGGACCCTGGCCAATTGCCATAACTACCATGTCAACGTCGAGTACATACTCGCTGCCAGGAATGGCCACAGGGCTGCGACGACCGCTTGCATCAGCCTCTCCCAGCTCCATCTTCACGCATTTCAAGCCACTTACCCAACCCTTGTCATTGCCTTCAATCGCAATGGGGTTGTTCAGGAGGCGCAGCTCGATGCCCTCCTCCTTAGCATGGCCGATTTCCTCTTTACGAGCAGGCATTTCGTCCTCGCCACGGCGATAAACAATGTACACATGCTCTGCACCGAGGCGTTTTGCTGTACGTGCAGCGTCCATTGCTACGTTGCCAGCGCCGACGATGGCAGCCTTTTTGCCAACATAAACAGGAGTTGCAACATGCGGGAATTGGTAAGCCTTCATCAGGTTTACACGAGTCAGGAATTCATTGGCAGAGTAAACACCGTTCAGGTTCTCGCCATCGATATGCATGAAATGCGGCAAGCCAGCGCCAGTGCCCACATAAACAGCACTGAAGCCCTCCTCCTCCATCAGCTCTTTGATCGTGAAGGTACGGCCGATAACTGCGTTTACTACAATCTTTACGCCCAGTTTCTTCAAACCGGCGATTTCGTGCTGCACGATTTCCTTCGGCAGACGGAATTGCGGGATACCATACATCAGTACGCCGCCTGCAGCATGCAGAGCTTCGTACATGGTTACGTCATAGCCCATTTTCGCGAGGTCGCCAGCGCAGGTCAGACCACTGGGGCCGGAGCCTACTACAGCTACCTTCTTACCCTTGCGCTCAGCAGGAGCTTCTACGTCATTATCGAGACCATGCGCACGCGCATAATCAGCTACAAAGCGCTCCAGACGGCCAATTGCTACCGGCTCGCCCTTAATGCCGAGTACGCATTTGCCCTCGCATTGATTTTCCTGCGGGCATACGCGGCCGCAAACTGCGGGCAGTGCGCTCTTGCGCTTCAGAATTTTATAAGCCTCGGCAAAATTCTCCTGAGCTACCTCATGGATGAATTTCGGGATTTCGATATTAACGGGGCAGCTGCCTACGCAGCGGGGCTTGGGGCAGTTCAGGCAACGCTGTGCCTCGTCCACTGCCATTTCCTTAGTATAGCCCAGAGCTACCTCTTCAAAGTTTTTATTGCGAACATTGGCCGGTTGTTCCGGCATCGGGTTTCTCATTCCTCCACGCATTTGCAATGACCTCCGCAGCTATATT
>JAXEPX010000054.1:0-6322 GCA_034117325.1 Phascolarctobacterium sp.
ATGGAAGATGATGTACCTACATTCGCTTACGAATACGATACAGCCGTTAAGGAAGGCTTCCTCGTTCCTTACTACAACTACGAGGTTAAAACCAAATTTGTTAGCGAAGGTATTGACTATAACAGCTTGTCAGAAGAGGATAAAAAGCGCTACGAGGAAGATTTTACTGAAGATGGCACTATGCCAGATTACATTGCCGAGGGCCTAATCAATAAAAGAATATTTAACAAAGGCACTGTTGACCGCTGTATTACGGACCTGATGGAACGAGGCATCAAAATCAACGGTGGTGATAAGCTAGGCAAGAGCATTATTTTCGCTGCTACCAAAGAGCACGCTAGGTATATTGTAGAGCGCTTTGATAAATTATACCCACAATACGCTGGACACTTCGCTTCAGTGGTAGTGTGCGAGGATGATTACGCCCAAACCATTATTGATGACTTCAAGGTACCTGACAAGAACCCATTTATAGCGGTATCCGTAGATATGATGGATACTGGCATCGATGTGCCAGAGCTAGTTAACCTCGTATTCTTCAAAAAAGTACGCAGCAAGACCAAATTCTGGCAGATGATTGGTCGCGGCACTCGTCTTTGCCCCAATATTAACTGCATTGATCCAAAAAAAGGTGAGTATGAGGACAAGGAGTACTTCCTTATTTTTGACTATGGCCTGAACTTTGAGTTTTTTAGGGCCAACAAGAATGGCTTTGAAGGCGGTAAAATAATGTCGCTAACAGAGCTCATCTTCACTAAGCAAGTCACACTGATTAAGGCCCTGCAGGAAGCTGCTTTCGCAGAGGACAAGTACCAGGCATTCAGAAGCGAACTAGTTGATATCATCCTTGGCCAAATCAATGCGCTCAATAAGAAAGCTGTAGCTGTACGATTAAAGCGTAGATACGTAGAAAAATACAGCCAGAAGGAAGCTTTCACCAACCTTAGCAGTGATGCTGTAGGTGAATTATGTAAAGAGATAGCTCCGCTGGTTTACAATGATGATCAGGACGAATTCGCCAAGCGCTTTGATAACTTCATGTACGGAATGATGATAGCACTCATCGAGCAGCGTAAATCCTTCGCTGTTGCCAAAAACCAGCTGATTAAAACCTCGGATTTACTGCTAGCCAAGGCAGGAATACCGCAAATTAAGATGAAACTGCCTGAAATTAAGGCCGTACAGACAGAGGAATACTGGGACGCGAATGATATATTGGTGTTTGAAAACACAAGAAAAGAACTGCGTGACCTCATCCAGCTACTGCATGATGGTAAGAAGCCTAAGATTATTAAAACAGTGCTCACCGACCCGATAACAGGTGAATCAGAAGGGCAACCGCTTCCAGTAGAGCCTGTTTTTGAAAATTACAAGAAAAAGGTTAACCGCTACATCGAGGAAAACAAGGATAACTTGACCATTTACAAGCTAACGCATAACAAGCCCATCACCGATGCTGAATTGGATGAGCTGCAAAATGTTTTCCTAAAGCAACTGGGCAGCAAGGATGATTATAAAAAGGAATTTGGTGCTACTCCGTTAGGAATACTTATCCGTACCACAGCTGGCATGGACAAGGAATCCGTGAGGGAAGCATTTACCAGCTTTAGTAATAAGCAAAAGCTGAACCAGAGCCAGATGGTTTTCTTGGAAAAACTAATTGATTACGTTAGCGCCAATGGCTATGTAAAAACACAGGATGTATTTGATGGTGCACCTTTTGACAAGCCAAAATCCATGTACGATATGTTTGAAATGCCTCAAATTATGGAGATTTTTGATATCGTAGACTCATTTGGCAAGAATGCTATGGCTGAAAGAGCCGTAGGATGATTTAGAAGATGGCTCGCGACCAAAAAAGGCCGCGAGCATCTTTTATTTTTTTCGCTCAGCTTTGCTATCTTTTTCATTAAGCATCAGCCTACTTTGCAATACAGTCTGCTTATCTAATACCTTCAGCCTGCAATCATCAAACATTACCGATATCCTAATATCAGTGATAGACTTAATAATGCCACGACCAAATTTTTTTTGATTTCGTTTTTGCGATACGAAAAAATCCGTAAAATGCGCTCGTGGTACCTGGTTTTTCAGAACTAATTATTAGAAAATTGCAATTATAACAAATGATATCAGGGGGCCATATTACCGCCATTTTTCATTATATTGACATTTATAAGGGAAAATGCCACCGACATAGCAGCCAGTGGCACCGAGGGAGTGGGTTTTTACCTATTGAAACAATCTGGAATTGCCAGATTTGTAATCTGCCAAGTCATTACTAAACGTAAGCAAATTCCTATCAACTTCACAACTAGGGAACGGAATAAAGAGCACCTCAATTTTAGCTCTCATTTGGGCGAGGGCTAATTTCATACAGCCTAAAACCACGGATTGCTCACGATTGCTCAGGTAGCGCAATTTATAAGTGATAATTCTCATGGATTCTTCTACTTTATCGTTGGTTTTTTCAGGATCGTACTTCATGCCAAAACCTGTGCAATCAAATTTCTTATATCCAGAAATAGTACCGGTTGCTACTTCTAGTAAATGATATCGTTCAGAGCTGCTGCAACCAGATATTAAGTTAAGTGCTTCTTTAGTAAACATATTATCATGCTCAATATCTTCTGCATAGCCATCATCCATATCACGGCCAAGCAAGAAGTCCGTGCTTACGTCAAGAGCATCCGCAAATTTAACCAATTCGTTAAAGCCGATATCCTCTTTGCCAGCTTCAACAGATTTAATATACTGAACAGGCTTATCAGCTAAAGCTGCTAATTGCTCCACGGTAATATCGCAATATCCTCTGGCTTCCTTAATTTTGCCTCCGATAACAGCCTCGATGTTATTCTTCTTTTGGGGAAATTTTATATCAAAAACAGTCATTTGTAAATCCTCCGTAGACATATACATATATAATAATTGGTTATCGTGTTAAAATAGAATAAACAGTTACGCAATGCACCTGAATGAAATATTGGGCGCTGGTGACAGGCAAGGCACTTTCCTTCCAAGCCTAGTCCACAGCAAGTACAGCATTGCATTAAGATTGGTTTTAATTCCTTGTGGAATATCGTACTCCATGCTAGTATTCGGTGGTGGTTGGATAATCTTTTTTATTGGATTCTCCACGTGCTTTATAGATTTGCCGTCTTCATCATAACGCAAATCAGGAATACTTAGCATCTGGCTACCCAGCTCCAAGCACTTCTTACGATGGTTTTTAAAGGATTCAGCAGAGCCCTTTATCTCGCCATCAACATGGCTCAGGCGGTAGCCCTTCGTATAATTTTGATATCCTACCTGAACCGAACGAGATTGTCTCACTAGCGGAAGGACCTCTTTAAGTAGTAAATTCTTTAATCTGGTAGACAAGGCAGATTGATTGATATTGGATGCCAGTTTCTTTCTGGCATACCAGTCCCCATTACCAATATGCCTATCGTAATCGTTCTTTAGGATGTTATCGCACTTATCGGCGTCCAGCAGCACTATTGGTGAACGGAGAAACGGGCTATCTAGCCAGCTCCTGCTTAGGTCGTAGTTATTAATAATCCACCGCTTATCAACCTTATATCGGCTAATTTCATAGCGAATGATATTGTGGGAATCCTCCATCAACGGGATGTAGATATCTGCGTTACCTTCTTTTTCGCAGCAAACCCTGTAATACTCTTCCTTGCTGTATGCTTTTATCGCTGATGAGCGGTTCTTTGAGGCTGCTTTACCAGAATAGGCACAAAAATTGCCATTCTCGTTATACGTATCCACTTTTAATCGTGGGTCAAAGACTGATTTTCGCATCAGCTCCTGTGTTAACTCGTAGTTACTGCAGGCAAGCAGGTTGTAGGAATAATCAAATCGTGAGGTTTTTCCCAGTAAGAAATAAGGTAACGCGGCCAGCCCACAATTAGTGCATGTTGATTTATCGTGATGCAGCATTATTGATGCAACATCAATTTCGTAATCCGCTAGCACAGGAAATATGCTGAGCATTGCTTTGTAGTAGGCATGGCAGACATTCTTTATCCCAACGTAATCAGGCACAAAGAGGTCTTTTGTCATTACTCCGAGCATCAAAGCTTGTAGGTCCACTGTTATTTTTAGGAAGACAATCCCCGTAAATTGATCTGCGCGAGTAGCTTTCAAATGGATGATGCCAACATTGCCAGAGGCAAACTCAAATAAGGAAGCTTCTTCTTGCATGAACAAATCGAGTCGATGTCCATCAAATTTTGGTGTACTCCTGATGCTGGGGAGCAATTTAATGAATTCTGTTATGGTTAGGTAGTAAGTTAACTCTATGGTGTGTACCATGGTGTATAATATACTCCCTCGTAGAATACAGCGTTTTCTGGCCACCGAGCTAAAGTCTGAAAAACCGCTCTACGCAAGGCTTTCCATGTAGTTACGAAAAAAATTTATACCGAGAAAACGCAGCTTTATTAGGTTAATGAGATTAGTACTATGGACCCATATAGTCCTCTCCCCTCTTATCCACAGAAGCCAGAAGGCAAGATGTTAGTTAATTGGCTGCTGTGTTTATATATATTTTTACTACAGGCTACAGCGAGCGTTCAAAGATTTTCTTGCGAAGCTGCTGTAGCTTTGCTGTAGGAATGAACACATAAAAGTCGCCGGCAAAAAACGGCTCCTGTTTATCGTTCTTAAGGTATCGCTTTTGGATGCTGGTGATAGCTTCAGTCAGGCCAAGGCTGGGCTCGCACTCGAGCGCGTTTATCTCATTGCGGCTCAGGCTGTAGTTCTTACCACCGATTTTTTCAACGTAGATATCGGTATCCTTTAGGTCAAAGGTGTACTTCTGGCCTTCATACATGAAGCCAATATTGGCATCCATGGCAGCTTGCCCAGTTAATTTCTTGGCAATCAGCTCAAAATCATCGTTACCAGGCTGCCTATTTTTAAACTGAATATTGTAGTGGCGCATGTTTTGGTCAGTACCAACGGCATCAACGCCACCGAAGTAATCCGCCTTAAAGGCGGTTTTTTTATTTGTATCGACCACGTTAGTGATATATGGGTATTTATCCATTACACACTGCTTCTGGGAGCCGATAGCACCATTACTGAAGGAGAAGCTATTGAGGTCTAGCATACAAGCTCAATCCCCTTTTTGTTGAAGTCTATTAGTGCCCTACCCTTAAATCTGGCAAGGTAGTACTCCTTAAGGACCTCAATAATGGATGGGTCACAATGGCCATCTCCTTCGGCTTTTCTCACGATATAGGTGGATAAGCAGCAATCTTTGGCAACTTTTTCGATGGTATAACCAAAGAAACGCTTCCTAATCCATCTGAATTTGGATCGCTCTACCTTAATGGTCAACATTTTTGTTTTCCTCCAGTGAGCGATAAAAATCGTCAAGCTTTTTATAGGTTTTCAGGGTAATGTTCTTACCGCGCTCAGCATTAAGCAGCGTGGTACGGTTAATATTGGCCAGCTTGGCAACCCTGCGCTTAGATAATCCAAGGGCCAGTCTGCGAATAAGGAATTCGTTCAATTGTATCTCCTAATTTGATTAATGACAGCTGATGGAAAGCCCTCGCCCAACAGCAGCTGTATTCTATTAGGCGGGCGTTTTTTTAACGAGGTTAGCATCTTGCCCTCTGTATATATTTTAATACACCGCCAAAATAATCAAAAAAGGTACAAAAAGACAAAAAAAGGCCCGTATTTTCACCTTTCTAACGTAGAAAATACGCACCTTAAAATATAATAAATAGTAATATTATTGCCTGCGATTAGGATACCACCTAAAAGTCAAAAAGTCAACACTAAATTAGACATGTCACAAAAATTTCAGGGTTAAAGGGTAAAAATTTAAAAATTTTCCTTTTCCTCCTATTTTGCACATGTGTCCTCTTCTAAGAGAATTATAGCCCCATACCCCGAAACTTTCACTAGTTAAAGAGCTTGCCAAGCAGGCTTTTTATAAATTTTTAAAGCTGCATTCATTGATATCCAATGGATGCAGCTATTTTTGTGCCCAAATAACGGGCGGAAAGGAGCTTTTAAATGAAAGCATTATTAACCACCATCACGGCTGTCATGCTGGCAGCACTACTCCACACCATTGGATGCATAGCCATCAACCACGTAGCAGCTGAGCACAACCGTGCTGCTGCAGCCATTAACGTGGTCCGTGCACATTCTTACCAGCAAATGCTTGCAGCGCAAGCAGAGGGTGATATGCGCAAGCTGGCATATTATCGTTGGAACTACCAAAATGCAGAGAAAGTAGTAGCGGATTTTGGCGTGGAAGCCATTTTGGCAAAAGAAAAAAACCGCTGAGCTG
>JAXEPX010000055.1:0-16045 GCA_034117325.1 Phascolarctobacterium sp.
AAATTAAAAGCTAAAATTTGCGGCCTCACCCGCCGCGAAGATATAGCCGCAGCGAACGAGCTGCTCCCTGATTACATCGGCATGGTCTTCTACCCGAAGAGTAAGCGTGCAGTGTCACGTGAGCAGGCAGCAGCGCTAAAGGCGCAGCTGGATAAGCGCATTCAGGCTGTGGGCGTCTTTGTCAATGCGGAGCTGGACTTCATCGCAGGTCTCGTGCATGAGGGCATTATCGATGTGGTGCAGCTGCACGGTGACGAGGATGCGGAATATATTAAAGCGTTGCGCGCGGCGGTCAGTGTCCTCGTTATCAAGGCGATTCGCGTACGGGATCCAGAGTCGCTTGCAAATCTAGCGCAGTACGAGGTGGACTACTTCCTCTTCGATACGTATAAGGCCGGCATGTACGGCGGAACGGGCGAGCGCTTCAGCTTCGACCTTGCGAGCGGGGTGGAGATTCCTAAGCCTTACTTTATCGCTGGCGGGCTAGACCCCGACAACGTACGAGAGGTAGCCGCGCAATATCCTGCGGCGTACGCAGTCGACGTCAGCGGCGGCGTGGAGGACCCGAGCACGGGGCTGAAAAGCTATGCGTTAATCAAGAAATTCCTCAGTCAGATAAAACTTAGCTAGATTATCGAATAAAAGCTTACGGAAGAGCGCCCCTTTAGGGGAGCTGGCTGCGAGCTTAGCGAGCAGACTGAGGGGTCATTTAGGTATATAAATATATTAACCAAAGGAGATGTAATCATGACCAAAGGTAGATATGGCATTCACGGCGGCCAATACATGCCGGAAACACTGATGAACGCAGTATTGGAGCTGGAAGCAGCCTACGAAAAATACAAAAACGACCCTGAATTTAAGGCAGAATTAGCCCAATTATATCATGAATATGCTAACCGTCCCTCACTGCTCTACTATGCAGAGCATATGACGAAGGACCTGGGCGGCGCAAAGATTTACCTGAAGCGCGAGGACTTGAACCACACCGGCGCACACAAAATCAATAATGTTTTAGGGCAGATTTTATTAGCCAAGAAAATGGGCAAGACCCGTGTTATCGCCGAAACCGGTGCTGGTCAGCACGGCGTAGCAACTGCTACCGCAGCAGCGTTGATGGGCATGGATTGCGTAGTTTATATGGGCAAGGAGGACTGCGAGCGTCAGGCTCTGAACGTGTTCCGCATGGAGCTGCTGGGCTCGAAGGTAGTTCCCGTAGAGAGCGGTACCGGTACTCTGAAGGATGCAGTTAACGAGGCGTTGCGCGTGTGGACGGAGCGCGTCGAGGATACCTATTACGTTCTGGGCAGCGTTATGGGTCCCCATCCTTATCCTGAAATCGTGCGCGATTTCCAAAAAATCATCGGCGAAGAGATTCGCGCGCAGATGCTGGAGAAGGAAGGCCGTTTGCCGGATGTGCTGATTGCCTGCGTGGGCGGTGGCTCCAATGCTATGGGCATGTTCTACGACTTCATCGAGGACAAGGATGTGCGCCTCATTGGCGTCGAGGCAGCGGGCCTAGGCGTAGATAATCCGAAGAACGCTGCGACGATTGCTAATGGTCGCTTGGGCATATTCCATGGCATGAAGTCCTATTTCCTACAGGATGAATATGGCCAGATTGCTCCTGTGTACTCCATTTCTGCAGGTCTGGACTATCCTGGCATCGGACCTGAGCATGCTTATCTGCATGATACGGGCCGCGCTGAATATGTGCCGGCGACGGATGCGGAGGCAGTGGATGCCTTTAACTATCTGTCCAAAATCGAGGGTATTATTCCCGCAATTGAGAGCGCACATGCTGTGGCCTATGCTATGAAGATTGCGCCGACTATGCCGAAGGATAAAATTATCGTAATTAATATTTCCGGTCGTGGTGACAAAGACGTTGCTGCAATCGCACGCTATATGGGGGTTGATTTACATGAGTAGAATTCAGGATGCATTTAATAAGAATAAAAAGCTGTTCATTGGCTTCGTAACTGCGGGCGACCCCAATTTGGCAACGACGAAAAATCTCGTGCTGGAAATGGTGCGTGCAGGCGTGGGAATCGTGGAGTTTGGCATTCCCTTTTCTGATCCTGTGGCCGAGGGTCCTGTAATTCAGCGTGCTGATTTGCGTGCGCTGGAGGCTGGCACGACTACGGACAAGATTTTTGACCTGGTGGTAGAGTTGCGCCAGGAGACGCAGGTGCCGCTGGTATTTTTGACCTATGCTAATCCGATTTACGCTTATGGCGCTGAGAAGTTCTTCACGCGCTGCGAGGAAAGCGGTGTGGATGGCGTCATCATCCCGGATATTCCCTACGAGGAGCGCGAGGAGATGCGCCCCTATAGCGAGCCACATCATGTAGCGATTGTGCCGCTGATTGCGCCCACCTCCCGTGACCGCATTCAAAAGATTGCAAAGATCGGCCAGGGCTATATTTATATTGTTTCCTCCTTGGGTGTTACGGGCGTGCGTAAGGAGATTACCACGGATATCGACGCTATTGTGGAGGAGATTCGCAAGGTAACGGATGTGCAGACTGCTGTAGGCTTTGGCATTTCTACGCCGGAGCAGGCTTATAAGATGGCTAAGGCTAGTGATGGCGCTATCGTGGGCAGTGCTATTGTGAAGATAGTGGAGCAATATGGCGAGGAATCTCCGAAATATGTGTATGAGTACTGTAAGGAAATGGTGGAGGCTGTGAATAAGGCCGTAGAATAGGGAAAATGATTTTCCTAAAGCTTAATATATGTAAATAGTATTTATTACTATAAACAGAAAGTCCTTGTTAGAGTAAGATGCTGAAAAGCGGCTCTAGCAAGGGCTTTTTTGTGTTGCTTCGAAGACTTGACTTGCCTTCTGTTTAGCTATATAATTATTTTGAATATAGAATACAGATAAATCAAGCTTTAAATGTAAAATAAGCATACATAAGTTGAAGCTTAGGCTGTTTGGCATTGCAGGCTAGTTTAATTTAGAGAATCACAAAGGGGAGAGGTCATGGGAGCTGCTACCTATGCTGGTAACTTGTCTACATTGACCGATGTTATGGATAAACATAATTTTCGTTTTCTCGTTGCAGTAATAACTATGGCCCGTATCATTTCCCTGAAAAGCTTATGCCACTGATGATTGCGAATGCTTTGGCAAATAAGCCACTTCCAGTCTATGGCGAAGGTTTGAACGTGCGCGATTGGCTGTATGTAGAGGACCACTGCAGGGCGATAGATTTAATTATCCATAAGGGCAAAGTGGGCGAGGTATATAATATCGGCGGTCATAATGAGATGCGCAATATTGATATCGTAAAATTGATTTGCAAGGAACTTGGCAAGCCTGAGAGCCTTATTACTCACGTTACCGATCGCAAGGGGCATGATATGTGATATGCTATTGATCCTACTAAAATTCATAATGAATTGGGGTGGTTGCCAGAAACAAAATTTGCGGATGGTATTAAGAAAACTATTAAGTGGTATTTAGAAAATCAAAAATGGTGGAAGGATATCATTAGTGGTGAATACCAGCAGTATTATGAAAAGATGTATGGGAATAGATAACTTAAATAGCATACTTTTTGGTGAGTACACCTCCATTTTATAGTGATAAAACTGATAAGCGTGATAAGTCTTCTTACTGTAAAAAAAGTGTTATATATCAAGGTTGAGTTTGCCCTGCGTAGGGAGGACTTGGCAGGACGATTCAGGGAGTACCTGAAGACAGTAGTTAAATAAATGAGTAAGGGCAGAGGTTATTCTGCCCTTTTTCGTATGGTTAAAATATAGCGAGATAATAGGTAGTGTTAAAGGCGAAGAAAAATCCCCGCTTGGATGGCGGGGATTTGTGGTAGGTTTGGCGTTATTGAATAGCGAGCTCCTTCATGAGAGCCTCTCGGTAGGAGGTATCGTCGGCTGCTAGAAGCAAATCGTTGGTTCTGCCAAGCTGAATCAGCTTTTTAGTTAGCTTGGCATAGAGCTCTTTGCCGCGCGCTTCACCTATGGCTTCACCACGAGCTTCACCTCTAGCTTCTGCTTTATCACTTAAAACTTGTAGATAATCATACATAGAGACCTGACCTCCTTTTTCATAACTCAATAATTGTTCATATTTAGCATCTTTAGTTAGATACTTCATTAAACGCAGGGTTTCCTCTGGATAATCTAATATTTTAGTGCTTGGATTATAGTCTTTAGTTTCATTGATTTGCGCAAAGTAATCTACAATTGCCCCGAAATCACTTGTGAATTTCTTGGCATCTGCTATGGCCATATGGGATAAATCAAAGAGGTTGATTTTGTAATCATTGAAGTAGGGCTTAAGATTATTGGGAACGTGCATCAAGTCGGATAATGCCTGGTAATTTTCCCATAAGTCAGCTCCGTAGTAAAGCACTAGTGTGATTACAGGATAATAATTGTCAACATTGTCATTAATTTGCTTCTTGTACTCTGCACCGTCATAAGCAATGACACGCAGGGGCATGGATTTATCCTTGCTAGATTGGTTTTCGATGCCAATGCAGGCAATGTTAATCTTGTTGTTTTGCCAAATCATCGAGACATCTCTTTCGAGAGATCTGAACTTCCCTTTATCTTCATAGCTGGAGATAGAGAAGGATAATTTTAGCTCTTCTGGCTTAATCACTGAATCCCCGTTAAAGAGAAAGCCATTAACAATATCGGCAAAAACGTCAGGTTTTGCCTCAAGAATCTTTTGGGTAACGTCCTTTTCTGCCATATGATTTACCTCCTATTGCAGCAAAAGATACATTTTCCCAGTAACTTCATCTTAGCACAAGGTGTGAGGCTAGTCAACGAGAAAAATTTGCGAAAAAAGGAAAAAATAAACCATGGTTGTTACTAATTTTATATATGTAAATAAATTACGAGCTCAGTAGACAAGCGAAGCTTTACTTTTCACCTGTCTAGTATATGATATCACAGTAAATTTAAATAATCAAGAGAATATTCAGAAAATTATATCAGAACTACAGCTGCTTGTGCATGTTATTTTATAAATTTATAGTAGATTTTTAAAGTAAACTGGTTTATAATGTACCTAAATACTATGTTTTTAAGGGGGATAAAAATTTATGAGTGCTGAAGAAATCAAAAAATTTATGTCTGAAGCAAAAATTGATGAGCCGGCAACAGTTGAGGAATTCCACCAAGCTGTAAAAGATGCCTACAAGGACAGAACCAGACAGGTATATTTCATCTGGCGCAAGCTGAAAGAGCTCTATCCGGAAGTAGACGCTAATCGTGTTATCCGTGAAGGCAGTTATGATTTTGGCCTCTACCAAGGTGAAAAAATTGCTGCTAAATATGGTGGCGGTGACAACGTAGGTCCTAAAGAGGCTTTGCTTGGACAAACCTCTCGTGGTGGTCTTCTCGTATTCGAGCAGACTATTGAACAGCTTGAAGACGATAAAGCTGTCAAAATTTTCCACTGCTGTCCGCACGTTGAAGCACTGACAGAGCTGGGCCTCAGCAAAGAGGAAATCAAAATGTTCTGCCGTGATATGCTTGGTCACTGCGATTACGCAATCTGTAAGCCCTTCACTCACGTTGAGATTGATTTTCCTACCACTATTGCCGATGGTGAAGGCCATGGCTGCGCTATGACCATAACCCGCAAAAAAGATTAATCTTTTTATCAAGGAGATGTAAATGATGAAAGATGAAAAAGCCATTATTCGCAAACCGACCTTTTCTGAAGCGCTAGTACCGCTTCTAGGCATGGTTTTATTATTAGGTGTAGGCTATGGTAAATATGGCCTGCCCATCCAGTTCCTTTTAATCGTCGCTGCTTTTCTGGCCGCTATTATCGCTAAACGCTGCGGCTATACCTGGCAGGATATGATTACTGGCATTGCTGAAAAAATTACCAGCAGTCTGCCGTCCCTCTTAGTTATGGTATGTGTAGGTGCTATGATTGCGAGCTGGATGGTATCCGGTACCATTCCTATGATGATTTATTATGGCATCAAAATCATTGACCCGCAGTTTTTATTTGTAACTGCATTTTTTGTAACCGCAGTAATCTCCACCTTCACTGGTACCTCCTTTGGCAGTGCCGGAACTGCAGGTGTAGCTATTATGGGTATTGCCATTGCTTTAGGTGTACCTCTTGAAATCGCAGCTGGCGCTGTAATTTCTGGTGCAGTATTCGGTGACAAGCTTTCTCCGCTTTCTGATACCACCATGTTGGCTCCTATCGCTGCAGGCAGTGAGCTGTATGATCACATCAAACACATGCTCTATACTACAGGCTCCGCAACCATCCTGTGCATTATTGCTTATACCGGTATCGGTCTTACCATGGATGTATCCAAGATGACCAATCCCGAAACAGTAACTGCTATTTTAAACAACCTTGAAACTCTTTATACCTTCAACCCGCTGCTGCTTCTGCCCCCTGTGCTGATTTTCTGGGGTGCATATACTAAGAAGCCCACCATTCCCATGCTGCTGCTTGCATCCGTAATTGCAATTATTATGGGTATGGTATTCCAAGGCTTTGCTCTTAAAACTGCCCTGCAGGCATTTGTAGGTGGTTTCAAGGTTACTATGATTCCTGGTGCAGCTGGAGTAAAGGTTGTAAAACCGATTATCTCCCTGCTGAACCGCGGTGGTCTCATGGGTATGATGGGTACTGTATTACTGGTATTCTGTGCTTTTGGCTTTGCAGGCATTTTCAGTAAAGCAGGCTGCATTGAAGTAGTACTGGAAAGATTCATCAAATCCATCAAATCTGTTGGCCAGCTCGTTACCGCAACTGTTGGTTCCACTCTTTTCATGAGCATCGTTACCGGCAGCTCTTATCTGGCCATCCTGATTCCTGGCGAAATGTTCAAGGATATGTACAAAAAATTCAACCTCGAACCTAAAAACCTTTCCCGTACCCTGGAAGATGCAGGCACCTGTGCTGTTCCGCTGGTTCCCTGGTCCGTTGCTGGTACCTATATGGCAGCTACCTTAGGCGTACCGACCTTAAGCTATCTGCCTTGGACTATCCTCTGCTATAGCAGCTTTGTATTTGCTATTATCTTTGCCTATACCGGCTTTGGTATTGCCAAAATTAAAAAATAATAATTGACAACCCTAAAGACGTCCTGCTTCTATTGCTTCATAAGATATACTCCCATTTATCTTTGCGATAGCAGGACGTTTTTATATTTATGAAAAATTCATAGTGTAATTTGCAAAAAAGAAAACATATTTTAACATTGTACTGCCAAACTACCGAGGAGTACTGAGGACTACGAGGACTGAGGCAAAATAATCAAGCCTTCTTTGCAAATTTATACTTGTCCTAGCGGGCAAATAGTGGTAATATATATAGAACATAGATTGTAAGTTTATGCAAGAATAGTGAATAGCTCGTTATGAGCTATTTCACTGCGGCAAACCCGCTTGTACACTATAAAACTGCTATAAAGGGAGATTTTGATTATGATTACTTTTCGTCCTGCTAAATTTAAAGATGTAGAAAATATTCACAAGCTATTGAATGATTATGCTAAAGAAGGTCTCATGCTGCCCCGTTCCCGCAATGCCATCTACGAAAATCTGCGCGATTACATTATCGCCGTTGAGGGCAATCATCTGCTGGGCTGTGGTGCTCTGCACTTCGTTTGGGACCGCCTGGCCGAGGTTCGCAGCCTTGCCGTGGAGCCAACGCTGAAGGGCACCGGTATCGGACGTCAGCTAGTGCAACACCTGGAGCAGGAGGGTATTGAACGTGGTGTGACTATGTTTTTCACCCTGACCTACCAACCCGGCTTCTTTGCCAAATGCGATTATATCGAGACCGCGAAGGATAAGCTGCCCCAAAAGGTATGGAAGGAATGCGTTTATTGCCCCCAATACCCCTACTGCAACGAAATCGCCTTCGTCAAAACCACAGTGGACTATGAGCCCAGCGATATAAAATTTTAAAAAATAGTAAAAAATAAAGCTCCCTACTTGCGTAGAGAGCTTTTTTGCTGTATATGAGATTATTTTTGCAGCTTCTTAAAGGAGTCCAGGAGACCACCCTTGAAGCAGAGCAGGATGCCGCCGACAGCGCCCACAGTTGCTTGCAGAATCTGATAAGGCAGCTTAATATAAGCATAATGGGGAGTGCTATAAATGAAGGCACGACCCAGAGAGTATCCCACAACCATGATGATAGCGCCCAGAAAAACGCCCAGAGCAGCATTCTTCAGCGTTACTTCTTTGCCGCGATGTGCGATGAGGCAAATCACTACGGCCTGCAGACCATGAGTAGCCAGGGAAACGAACATCGGCGTCGGATAGAAGAAAAGGTCGCCCAGAAAAGCACCCACACCGCCTACGAGGAAGGCAGCCTTCGGGTCATCCAAAAGAATCGCTGCTGTGCAGATAATTACATCGTTCAAATAGCAACGACCACCCGGCACGGGCATGCCAAAGGAGCTCATCATAATATTCAGCGCCATAAAAAGGGCTGTAATCGTAATCGCATAGGTGGCATTATTTTTTTTCGTAGAAACAGTTTTTTCCATAAGATCAAATCCCCTCAATACATAAGATATACAATATTATAATCATAATTGGCATTATGGATATGACCAAATAATGAAAATTTCCTAAGACCAGATAAGCTAAACTGCTACAGTTCACATATAGTTAAAAAATGTCATAAGATTTACCTAGTCTAAAGCAGGAAAAAATGGTATAATTAGCGAATAGGTAAAAGGATTAAGTCCGTCTATAGGGAGGTCGTTAAAGTGACTGAAGAAAAGAAATACAAACGTATTATCCTAAAATTAAGCGGTGAGGCTATGGCCGGCGAAAAAGGCTTTGGCATTGACCCCACTGTTGTGTATTCCCTGGCAAAACAAATTAAAGAGGTTGTGGAGCATGGCATTGAGGTAGCAGTCGTTAATGGCGGCGGCAACATCTGGCGTGGTCTCTCCGGCTATAATAAAGGCATGGACCGTGCTACTGCTGACTACATGGGCATGCTGGCAACCGTAATTAACAGCCTGGCTTTGAGTGATGCACTGGAAAACCTGGGCGTACCCACCCGCGTACAAAGTGCTATCGAAATGCGTCAAATCGCTGAGCCCTACATCCGTCGTCGTGCAATTCGCCACATGGAAAAAGAGCGCGTAGTAATTTTCGCAGCAGGTACCGGTAACCCCTACTTCTCCACCGATACCACCGCAGCTCTGCGAGCCGCTGAAATCGAGGCTGATGCTATCCTGATGGCGAAAAAAGGCGTGGACGGCGTATATGATAGCGACCCCGCTAAAAACCCCGATGCGAAGAAATTTGACAAGCTCGATTATCTCGAGGTTATCCAACGCAAGCTGAGCGTAATGGACTCCACTGCGAACAGCCTGTGCATGGACAACAATATCCCCATCGTAGTATTTAATATTGATCAACCGGGTAATATCCTGCGCGCAGCTATGGGCGAGGATATCGGCACCCTGGTAGGAGGTAAATAATAATGGCAACTGTTAAAGAAATCACCACCGCTATGGAAGGCAAAATGCGCAAATCCGTAGATGCACTGAAGGTCGACCTGGCTAGCCTGCGTGCTGGTCGCGCAACTCCGGCTCTGCTGGACAAAATTATGGTAGAGTACTATGGCACTCCCACTCCGGTGAACCAGGTTGCCAGCGTAACTGTTCCGGAACCTCGCATGATCGTGGTTCAACCCTGGGAAAAGAACATGCTGAAGGCTATTGAAAAGGCTATCATGACCTCTGATCTGGGCCTGAACCCCAACAGCGATGGCGTTTGCATTCGTCTGAACCTGCCCCAGCTGACCGAAGAGCGTCGTAAAGACCTCGTAAAAATGGTTCACAAAAAAGCTGAGGAATTCCGCGTAGTATGCCGCAACCTGCGCCGTGATGCAAACGATGCAGTGAAGAAGGCTGAAAAGGCAAAGGAAATCACTGAGGACGAGGCTAAGAAGGGCACCGAGCAAATCCAAAAAATTACTGATAAAGTAATGAAGGATATCGATGCTGTAGCTGCTAATAAAGAAAAAGAAGTAATGGAAGTTTAATTTTTAGGTTAGCTTAAAATGAATACTCCCATTCCCAATGTTTTAGCACTGAGCCTCGAGGAGGCTAGCCGCCGCCTGCATGCGGCCGGCATCGACTTCACGACGGAGGTGCTCCTGCCCCCGCGCGACAGCGAGGAGGACTTTCGAGGCAAGGAAGTGCGTAAATATGTAGTAAGACAGCGCGAGCTGCCTTGCGATAAATTAGTTCTTACCCTTGTGTACAGAGTAGGGAAGGAGGTGCTCGGTAATGGCTCTGAAAATTGATAAAGAAGCTTGCGTTGGCTGCGGCGGCTGTGCTGCTACCTGCCCCGTTGGCGCTATTAAAGAGGTTGATGGCAAATACGAAATCGGCGAAGATTGCGTAGAATGCGGCGCTTGCGCTGCTCAATGCCCCGTTGGCGCTATCGAGTAAGTATAAGGCAAAATCAGGAAGGCGGCCTCTCTTGTGGAGGCCTGCCTCTTCTTCTCTTTAGAGCGAGTATGACGATATGAAGACGGAAGGGCTTGATAGCTGTGTTTAAAGGCTTGTTTCAAACAAGAAGAAAGGTGGCCAATACCATCGAGGTAAATACGGATGGCTTGGACATGCAGAATATTCCTCAACATATTGCCATTATTATGGATGGCAATGGGCGCTGGGCGAAGGCTCAGGGCAAGGTGCGCACCTATGGTCATCAGAAGGGCGCCGAAACATTGAAAACCATTGTCAAGGCTGCGGATAAGCTGGGCGTAAAGGTTATTAGCGCGTATGCTTTTTCCACAGAAAATTGGAAACGCCCCGTGACGGAGGTTAACTTCATCATGGAGCTTTTGAGTCGTTATCTGACGAACGAAATTCAGGAATTTAATGACAATAACGTACAGGTACGTTTTATAGGCTCCCGTGATGGCCTGCCTCCTGTGGTACAGCAAAAGATGGACCACGCGATTGAGGAGACGAAAAATAACACGGGTATTATTTTGAATTTGGCTATTAACTACGGCGGTCAAGCCGAGATTCTGCAGGCAGTGCGCAAGATTGCAGCTGAGGCAGTAGCAGGCGAGCTGGACGTAGCGAAGATAGATGCACAGGTGGTGGAGGACCATCTGTATACGGCAGGGCTGCCGGCTCCGGATTTGTTGATTCGTCCGGGCGGGGATCTGCGCATTTCGAACTTCCTGCTGTGGCAGATTGCCTATGCGGAGATTTGGACGACGAAGACGTTTTGGCCGGACTTTACGCCGGACCATCTGGTGGACGCCATTCTGGCCTACCAGGGGCGCGAACGTCGCTTCGGCGGCTTAATTGAGAAATAAGGTGGAAAATTAATGTTAACTCGTATAATTACAGGCATCATCGGCATTATTGCAGCTGTGGGCATCATCACCAAGGGTGGCCTCGTGTTTACGGCTGCGGCTTTTCTGTTGTCCGTGATTGCCTGGCATGAATATCATAAAATGGCGGCAAGCAAGGGCTACCATGTTTATCCGCTGACCTCGGGCCTTGGTAGCATGTTGATTGTGGGCATGGCAGGCCTGGCCTATTATGTGGAAATGGAGCAGGTCTTTACGTTGGCTTTTATGCTGATGATTACAGCACTCTTCAGCATTTTTGGTGCGATTGAGGGCTTATGGCGACATTGCCACCGTGAGGGTGAAAACTGGCTGCATGATACAGCGCTCTCTGTTTGGGGCATGGTGTACTGTGGTCTCTTGTTTGCACATATTATTCTTTTGCGTACATTTGACGGCGGCCCCCATATTGATTTGGGCTTCCGTGTTTTTGAATATGGCGAGCTTTGCCTGTGGGTGGTACTTCTGGGTACCTGGGCGAGCGACACCTTCGCGTATTTCTTTGGTCGCGCGTTCGGCAAGACGCCGTTCTGTCGCGTGAGCCCGAAGAAGTCCTTTGAGGGCGCAGTGTGCGGCTTTGTGGGCTGCTTCATTACAGTAATGGTGCTGGGCATTTTCTGTCTGGGCATTCCCTTATGGCAATCCTGCCTACTGGGCGCTTGTGTAGCCTTCTTTGCACCTATTGGCGACCTGGTGGAGTCCATTATTAAGCGCAGCTTTGAGATTAAGGACTCCGGCAATATTTTCCCTGGTCATGGTGGCGTGCTGGATCGCTTCGACAGTCTGCTCTTTACCGCTCCTGTTGTTTATTATGTGCTAATGTTTATTAGCCTTTTTAGTTATTATCAATTCTAATTGAGGTAGTATTATGAAAAATATTACGCTTTTAGGTAGTACCGGCTCCATTGGTCGCCAGACTGTGGAGGTGGCTCTGGCTAATCCTGAGAAAATCAAGCTGCGTGCGCTGGTAGCGCATCAGAGTGACACTATTTTAGAAGAGCAGATTAAGGCGCTAGAACCCGATATCGCCGTTCTGACCGATAAGGACGCTGCTGCGCGCTTGGTAGCACGTTACCATGGCAAAACGGAGATCCTTGCAGGCGAGGAGGGCCTGATGGCTGCGGCTACATATGCAGGCTCCGATACAGTGCTGGCCTCCATGGTGGGTTATGCGGGCCTGCGCCCGACGCTGGCAGCGATTAATTGCGGCAAGCATATTGCGCTGGCGAATAAAGAGACGCTCGTCGCTGCGGGTAGCATCGTGATGCAGGCTGTAGCGGATAAGGGTGTAAGCCTGACGCCGGTGGACAGCGAGCATAGCGCTATTTTCCAAGCCCTGCGCGGGGGCAGGGAGAACGAGGTGAAGCGCCTCATTATCACTGCTTCTGGTGGCCCCTTCCGTGGCAAGAAGCGCAGTGAGCTGGAAAATGTGACGTTGGCGCAGTGCCTGAATCATCCGAACTGGAGCATGGGCAAGAAGGTGACGCTGGACTCCTCGACGCTGGCAAATAAGGGCCTTGAGGTGATTGAGGCACATTGGCTTTTTAATATGCCCTATGAAAAGATTGATGTAGTAGTGCATCCCCAGAGTATTGTGCATAGCTTAGTGGAATTCTGCGACGGCAGTGTTATTGCGCAGATGGGCGACCCCGATATGCGCTTGCCGATTCAGTATGCGCTGAGCTGGCCGGAGCGCTATGATTATGCTTTTGATTGTCTAGATCTTGTAAAATACGGCACGTTGACCTTTAAAGCGCCTGATTTGGAGGCCTTTCCGTCGCTGGCGATTGCGATGGCCTGTGGTAAGGCGGGTGGCACGCTGCCCTGCGCCTTTAATGCGGCGAATGAGGAGGCAGTGTACGCGTTCCTTGAGGGAAGGATTAAGTATCTTGATATTCCCTATATTACGCAGAAGGTTACGGATGCACATGTGAATGTGCTGCAGCCGACGATTGAGGATATTGAAGAGTGTGACGCAACGGCGCGTGTTGCCGCGAAAGAAATTATAAACAGACGATAACGCACCATATACTTCAGAAAGTCTCCTAGACGTACCTCTAGTACGCCGTCGTCGACTTTCTTCGTCTCTGGTAAATTCTCGTCTGTTTAGCGAAAAGATAAGTAGGAGGAAAATGTTAACAATCTTAGCTGCCATATTAGTATTTGGCATTCTAGTAACAGTTCATGAATTCGGCCACTTTGTCACCGCAAAGCTTACCGGCATGCGGGTGGACGAATTTGCTATCGGCTTTGGTCCGAAAATTTACCAGCAAAAGGATGGCGACACGCTCTACAGCCTGCGCATCATTCCTCTTGGTGGCTATAACAAAATTGCCGGGATGGATCCCGACGATCCTATTACGGAGGATGGCTTTAACTCTAAGTCCATCCCCAAGCGTATGCTGGTAATTCTTGCTGGCGCGCTAATGAATTTCCTGTTGCCTATTGTGCTCTTCACTGGTATTTTCTTCTTCCAGGGTATGGACAAAATGGTGAATGAGCCTGTGTTAGGCAATGTGATGCAGGGGCTGGCTGCGGAGAAGGCAGGCTTGCGCGAGGGTGACCGCATCCTCACGATTAATGGCAAGCCCATGCAGGAATGGAAGGACGTAGTAGTTACCTTGCGCGCTAATGGTACCCAGCAGGTTACGCTGGAGGCTGAACGAGCAGGTGTAGTGCAAAAATACACGCTGCAGCCCGAGTACGATAGCGAGGTTAAGCGTCCTTTGATTGGCATTACGCCGAAATTTGAAAAGGTAGATATGAGCTTAGCTGCTTCTTTTAAGGAGGGCATCAGCTATACGAAATATATTATTGTTTCCATGCTAGATGGCTTGGCGAAAATCGTCACCGGTAAAGCACCGGCAGAGGTTTCCGGTCCCATTGGCGTGGCACAGATGGCAGGTCAGGTGGCTGAAAAGGGCCTGTTGCCGCTGATGAATTTCGTAGCCTTTTTAAGTATTAATTTGGGCGTCATCAATTTATTGCCCCTGCCGGCACTGGATGGTGGCCATTTCGTATTGCTTATTTTGGAGGCCTTGCGTGGTAAGCCCTTGGGCAGCAAGGCTATGAATAATATCCAGATGGTGGGTGTAGCGTTAATTTTAGCGCTAACTATTTTTTCCACCTTCAAGGATATCACACGTTAAGAGGTGAAAAGAGTGTTTACTCGTAGACAAACACGTCAACTTAATGTGGGCGGTGTGCTCATCGGCGGCGATGCCCCGATAGCAGTGCAGTCCATGACTAATACCCATACGGATGATGCCGAGGCTACGCTGGCGCAAATTCGTAAGCTAGCGGACGCCGGTTGCGATATTATTCGCTGTGCCGTGCCCGATATGGCAGCGGCAGAGGGGTTGAAGCACATTTGCAAGGAAAGCCCCATTCCCGTTATTGCAGACATTCATTTTGATTACAAGCTGGCACTGGCTGCGATTGCAGCAGGTGTCGATGGCTTACGTCTAAACCCGGGTAATATCGGTGGGGAGGAGCGCGTGCGCGCCGTAGTTGAGGCTGCGCGTGAACGCAATATTCCGATTCGCATTGGCGTTAACGCCGGCTCCCTGCCCAAGGATTTATTAGAAAAATACGGTCATCCCACCGCGGAGGCTCTGGTGGAAGCGGCTTGGCGCCACATCCACATCCTCGAGGACATGGATTACCGCAACATTAAAATTTCTCTGAAGGCGCACGATGTGCCCCTGACGCTGGCTGCCTATCGCCTGATGGCGAGCCAATGCGATTACCCGCTGCATGTGGGTATCACCGAGGCTGGCACCGTGAATAGCGGTATTATTAAATCCGCCGTGGGCATTGGCGCACTGCTGGCCGAGGGTATAGGAGACACGATTCGCGTATCGCTGACCGGTGACCCTGTGAACGAGGTCAAGGTCGCTTACGATATTTTGAAGGCTTTGGGTCTGCGTGAGCACGGCCCGACCTTAATCAGCTGCCCTACCTGCGGGCGCACGCGCATTAATCTCGAGAAGCTGGCGCTGGAGGTAGAACGCCGCCTGGCGGATATCACTGAGCCGATTAGCGTGGCTGTGATGGGCTGTGTGGTTAATGGCCCCGGTGAAGCACGCGAGGCTGATGTGGGCCTGGCCGGTGGCATTGGCGAGGGCCTCATCTTCCGCAAGGGAGAGGTACTGCGCAAGGTGTCCGAGGATCAATTAGTTAATGAGCTTTTTGCTGAAATAGATAAAATTTTACTGGAGAGGAAGGTATCCCATTAATGAGAGTTTCTAAAATGTATGCACCCACCCTGCGTGAGGTTCCGTCCGAGGCTGAGATTCCCAGCCATCAATTGCTGCTACGCGCAGGCTTTATGCGTAAATCCACCAACGGCATGTACACCCTGCTGCCGCTGGCTTGGCGTGTAATTAAAAAGATTGAAAACATTATCCGCGAGGAAATGGATCGCAAGGGTGCACAGGAAATCATGATGCCGATTCTGCAACCGGCAGAGATTTGGCAGGAGAGCGGCCGTTGGGGCGCTTATGGCGCAGAGATGATTCGCCTGAAGGATCGTCATGGCCATGAATATTGCCTCGGCCCCACCCATGAGGAAATGGTTACTACTGTAGTGAAGGCAGATGTGCGTTCCTATCGTCAGCTGCCCCTGAACCTGTATCAGATTCAGGATAAATTCCGTGATGAACGTCGTCCGCGCTTCGG
>JAXEPX010000056.1:0-8006 GCA_034117325.1 Phascolarctobacterium sp.
TGCGTTTAGTTTTGCAAATTGGCGCAGGGTGGGGAGAAGGTAGACGGAAAATGACGCAGTGGGGTGATAGAATAGAAAATATAGTACTTATACGTGAAGAGGTAATACTGAAATTAAAATATCAATGCAAGGTAAGTAAAAGCAGGACAATCAAACTGAATCTAGAAGTATATAAAATAGTTTTTAACTTAATCAATGTTTATTAAGAAGGTGAAAAAATGAAATATATAGCTCATAAGAGGGAAGATGGTAGTGAGCAATTATTGCTTGAGCACTTAGAAGGAACTAGCAGACTTTGTTCTGCCTTTGCCGAAACTTTTCAACAGGGTGTAGTAGGTAAATACTTAGGACTCTTTCACGATCTTGGCAAATATTCTGAAGGATTTCAAAATCGAATTCTGAATAATGGACCTAAGGTAGACCATTCTACTGCAGGAGCACAAGTCATAAAGTTTCCTTTGGCTGCAGCATGTATAGCAGGTCATCATGCAGGCCTTTTAAACTATGGCTCTGAATTTACCGAGGGTACTTTGCAACATAGATTAAAAAAACATCTAGAGGGAAAACTGGATTTTTCGGCTTGGAAAAATGAATTAAATAACGATATCCCTAATTTGGCTAATGAGTTAAAAAAATCTGGTTGTAAAGATACTTTTAGCGGCATGCTTTTAACTCGAATGCTCTTCTCAAGTTTAGTAGATGCTGACTTTCTTGATACAGAAGCATTTATGACAGGTAATAATAGTATTAGAGGTTCTTTCGATGATATAAAAACTTTGTATTCAGCTTTCGAAAAGTACATAGCAGGATTTGGAACACCAAGTAACGAATTAAATAAAAAGAGAACAGAAATAAGAAATAAGTGTTTAAAAATAGCTGAAGGAAATGAGGGCTTATATAGTTTGACTGTTCCTACCGGTGGCGGTAAAACAATAGCTTCCTTGGCTTTTGCTTTAAAACATGCTATAACTCATAATAAAAAAAGAATTATTTACGTTATACCTTACACATCAATTATAGAGCAGACAGCCGATGTTTTTAGAAATATAGTAGGTTCGAAAAATGTCATTGAGCATCACGCAAACGTTGATTATGATAAAGACGAAACTGCTGCTGAAAAAGATATTGAACGCTTTAAACTAGCAACAGAAAATTGGGATGCGCCGTTAATTGTCACGACCAACGTGCAATTCTTTGAATCACTTTTTTCTAACAGAGTAAGTAAGTGTCGTAAGTTGCACAACATAGCAAATAGCGTAGTAATCTTCGACGAAGCGCAAATGTTGCCAACGGAATACCTGTTGCCATGCGTAAAAACTATAGATGAACTTGTTACGAGATACAAGGTAACTGCTGTTTTGTGTACAGCTACTCAACCGAGTTTGGATTCTCTGTTTACAAATTCAAAAATAAAAGAGATCTGCCCTGATACAGAAGAACTCTATAATTTCTTTAGAAGAGTAGGATATGAGAATAACGTATTTAATGATATAGAAGAATTAAGTGCAAAGTTGGATACATACTCCCAAGTATTATGCATAGTTAATTCGAAGAAAAAGGCACAGGAAGTATACAATAGCTTAAGTGGAGAAAATTGTTTTCACTTATCTACGTTCATGTGCCCTAATCATAGACGGGCTGTTTTGCGGCAAATTAGGGAACTCCTCAAAAATCAAGAAGAGTGCAAGGTAATTGCAACTAGCTTAGTTGAGGCTGGCGTAGATTTGGATTTTCCTGTAGTATATAGAGAAGTAGCAGGTTTAGATAATATTATCCAAGCAGCCGGTAGATGTAATCGTGAAGGTAAACAAGAAACAAGCAAGAGCATAGTTCATATATTTAAGATCAACGATGATACTAAGCTTCCAGCTTTTATTAGGCTTCCTAAAGAAGTTACGGAAATTATTCAAAACGAATTTGATGATATTGCCTCGGTGGGTGCTATAAAAAGATACTTTGACCTTCTTCATACATATAAAGGAGAAAAGCTGGATGCTAAAAATATCATCCAAAATTCCGATAAAAGCTTACCATTTAAAGATATCGCTGAAAAATTTAAGCTGATAGAAGAAACCGGCAAAAGTGTTTTTATAGCTCTTGATGAGCATGGGGAACAGATACTTAATCAACTTCGTTTAGGCATTAGAAATAGGGAACTTCTTAGAAAAGCTGGACAATATATTATTAGCGTTTATGATGCGCAGTATGATCAACTACTAGGTTGTGGTGCAATAGAAAAAATAGATGATAATATTAATGTTCTCATGGATATGTCTTTTTATAGAGATGACATAGGCCTAAAAGTAGATTCTGAAAACGGCATAGGTGTATTTATATAGAAAGAAGGTTGGTGAAAATATGTCGATAAGATTAGAAGTTTGGGGCGATTACGCTTTGTTCTCGCGTCCCGAACTAAAAGTTGAACGTGTCAGCTATGATGTTATAACACCGTCAGCGGCACGCGGAATACTGGAAAGTATTTTCTGGCATCCAGGGCTTAGATATGTGATTGATAAAATCTATGTTTTAAGTTCAGTAAAATATGCCAATATTAGACGCAACGAGGTTAAATCTAAAGTAACTGCTTCTAAAGCAAAAAGCGTAATGACAGGTGGTAGTGGAGATGATCTCTATATCAACACTAAGGCTGATATAGTTCAGCGTGCAGCACTGGTATTAAAGGATCCGCATTACGTCATCGAAGCGCATTTTGAGATGACGGAGAATGCTAACGCATCGGATAATCCGGGCAAGTTTCAAGATATGCTAAAAAGAAGAATTGTCAAAGGTCAGTGTTACCACAATCCGTATTTTGGTTGCCGAGAGTTCCCCGTTAAATATCGCTTGTTTGAGTTTAACGATGTTCCGACTGTCTATACTGAAGATGAAAAAGACTTAGGATTCATGTTATATGACTTTGATTATAGCGACAAAGAGAACATCACACCTATGTTCTTTAGGGCTGTTTTGAAGAATGGTGTTATGGATTTGACGAATTGCGAGGTGTACAAATGATTATCCAGGCACTAGTCGAATACTATGAATCTTTGGCAGCACAGGGGAAGATAGCTAAACCGGGCTGGTGTCAGGCGAAAATATCCTATGGCTTGAATATTTCTAAAAGCGGTGAATTACTAGGAGTATTGACGTTAACTACCGAGGAAAAGAAAGGAAATAAGACAGTAACAGTTCCTAGATTGATAAATCTTCCACAAGGAGCAGTGGGACGTACATCTAATTTCGAACCACAGTTTATGTGGGACAATGCAGGATGGATTTTAGGATTATCAATGCCTGGAAAGAGCAAGGATCCGCTGAAATGTTTTCAAGTTACTGCAGATTTAGCTAATAAAGTACTCGAAAACACTAAAAGTGAAAATGCAGAAGCGATAAAAAGCTTTTTTAATAAGTGGAATCCAGAAACTATACAGAATAACGAAATATTAGCAGCGTATTTAGAGGATTTTACTAAGGGTAGTAATATAGTTTTTATGGTTGAAGGTAATATGGTCTCTGATGATATAGGCATAGGTGAAGCTTGGGACAACTATTACAATTCGTTAGATAATGGCACCATAGAACGATGTGCTATTTTGGGAAGACAACTACCTGTCGCTAGAAAACATCCAAAGATTAAAGGTATACCCGGAGGACAGCCTTCTGGAATGGCTTTAGTATCTTTTAATGAAAAAGCATTTGAGTCCTATGGTCATGAGAAAGGAATGAATGCCAACATTAGCGAATACGCTGCATTTGCATATACTACTGCTCTTAATACTTTGTTGGCAGACAGTAAGCATTATCAACGTATAGGTGACACAACAATAGTATTCTGGGCGGAACAGGATGATGATGGCTGTGCAGAGCTTTTCGGAGAAACTTTAAATGATCCTAATGAGTTAAAAGAGGAGGATTTAAAAGCCTTCTTTGAAAATGCTAGTAAGGGGAAAACTTTTGAGTTTAACGAAAAGCTTATTAATCCTAATAATAAGTTCTACATTTTAGGCCTTTCACCTAATGCTGCAAGATTGTCTGTAAGATTTTTTATGGTCAACTCTTTTGGCTTCTTCTTAACAAATTTAGCACGTTATTTCCAAGAATTGGAGATTGTTAAGCCGAGCTATGATAATAAAGGGCAACTTGCAATATGGCAGATACTGCAGGAGACGGCCAATAAAAATTCTAAGGATAAATCTGCTACACCGCTCCTTGTTGGTAGCGTCCTTAGAAGTGTACTTATGGGAACCAAGTATCCGTCTGCGTTATACCAAAACATTATCTTACGAGTCAAAGCGGATCAGGATAATCCTGATAAATTTATAGATAAAATTAGTCGCATTAAAGCTGCTGTTATTAAAGCATATTTAATGCGAAACGAACAAGAAAAGGGGGAAATAACTGTGAGCTTAGACGTAGAGAAAATGAGTACACCTTATGTACTTGGCAGGTTATTCGCTTACCTAGAACAAATTCAAGAAGAGGCGAATCCTGGCATTAATAGCACCATAAAAGATAGGTATTTTAATTCTGCATGTTCAACACCGGGTGTTGTATTCCCGCTCTTAATGCGCTTATCCGAAAGCCATATGAAAAAAATCGGTGGTGCAGGCAACAAAGGGAAAGCAATCTGGTTTGACAAGAACAAAACCGATTTGTTAGGTAGAATTAATGCGATTCCTACTAGACTTTCTTTAACTGACCAAGGTGAGTTTATCTTGGGTTACTATCATCAATATCAAGCCCGTTTTATTAAAAAGGAGGAAAAATAAATGGCTGATGCAATTAAAAACAGATATGAGTTTACCGTTTTGTTTGATGTAGAAAATGGCAATCCTAATGGTGACCCGGATGCCGGCAATATGCCCCGCACGGATACTGAAACCGGTTATGGCATTATCACAGACGTTTGTCTTAAACGCAAAATCAGAAACTATATTGAAACGGTATGTGAAGACAAGACTGGCTATAAAATTTACATTAAAGATGGTGTGCCTTTAAACACTAGTGATAAAACTGCCTTTACTGAATTCAAAATTGACGAAAAAAACATTAAGAATCTGAAGAAGGATAATCCGGAAATAGACAATAAGATTTGTAAATTTATGTGCGATAACTTCTTTGACATCCGTACCTTTGGCGCAGTAATGACCACCTTTGTAAAAGCTAGTCTGAACTGTGGTCAAGTTAGAGGCCCTGTACAATTAGGCTTTGCTCGTAGCATTGACCCGATTGTTACTCAGGAAATTACTATTACTCGAGTAGCTATTACTACAGAGGATGATGCTAATAAAAAGAGCACCGAAATGGGTAGAAAATATATAGTTCCTTATGCTTTATACAGAGTTGATGGCTATATTTCTGCTAACCTAGCTCGCAAGGTTACTGGCTTCAATGAGGATGATTTGGCGCTTTTGTGGAAGGCAATTATCAATATGTTTGAATATGATCGCTCTGCTGCAAGGGGGAATATGGCTGTAAGAAATCTGATCGTATTCAAGCATGATAGCGAGCTTGGCAATGCTCCTGCTTACAAACTGTTTGATACCGTTAAAGTAAGCAAAAAAGAGGGTGTGATTGCTCCGCGCAGCTATCAGGATTACGATGTGAAAATTGAAACGAATAAAATTCCTGAAGGCGTAACTTGCACTGAAATGGTTTAAGAAAAGCAATGGGATACAGAGATGATGACTATTTGATGATTTCTGGCATCCAACACTTCTGCTTTTGTCGGCGACAGTGGGCATTGATTCACATTGAACAACAGTGGCAAGAAAACTTGCTTACGGTTGAGGGGGAAATAGCTCATGAGCATTGTCATAATGAGAATTTTTTGGAAAAAAGAGGCAACTTGCTCATTACACGCGGAATGCGTGTTTCATCCCACGTATTGGGAGCAACAGGACAGTGCGATGTTGTTGAGTTTATCCAGGACGAAAGAGGAGCTTTACTATATGGATATTCAGGACGCTGGATGCCATATCCAATCGAATATAAGCGTGGCAAGAGCAAGCTCATAGATGCCGATAGATTGCAACTTTGTGCACAGGCAATAGCCTTAGAGGAAATGCTTAAAGTAGAGATTAAAGCTGGCGCACTCTATTACAAAGAAACCAATCGCCGCGAAGAGGTAGAGTTCAGCAATGAATTGCGTTCTAGTGTGTTTTCTATGTTCGAGGAAATGCACAATTACTATAGGAAGGGTTATACTCCTCTTGTTAAGCCACAAAGAGGATGTTCATCTTGCTCTTTAGCAGAGATATGTATGCCGGTTATATGTAAGCATACTAATGTTGATAAATACTATCATGAGTATCTTGAGGAGGAAACATGAGACATTTATTAAATACATTATATATACTTACAGAAGATGTTTACTTATCTCTAGAAAACGAAAATATTGTAGTTAACAAAGATAATGTAGTCTTGAAAAGATTTCCGCTGCGTATGTTTGAGCAGATACTTTACTTTGGCTATAAGGGAGCTAGTCCTGCATTAATGGGGGAATGTGCAAAATGCAATATTTCTCTATGCTTTTATACTCCTTATGGACGATTTCTGGCTAGGGTTACAGGCAAGCATTATGGGAATGTTTTGTTACGCAAAGAACAGTATCGCATATCAGATGACGAAGTTAAAAGCTGCTTGATGGCTAGAAATTTCATAGTTGGAAAAATCTATAATGCTAGAAGTGTTTTGGAAAGAGCTAAAAGAGATCATCCGCTAAGTGTTGATGTGGCTGCCTTAAATTCAGCTAGTCATGAAATGCTTGAGATTGCACGTGTGACTAAGAATGTAGAGAATCTAGATACTTTGCGAGGGTTAGAAGGAGAGGCGGCAAGTATATATTTTGCTAATTTTAATGGGTTGATTCTTCACGGTAAAGATTTTTTCAATTTTACAACTAGAGTCAAAAGACCTCCAACTGATCCTGTAAATGCGTTGTTATCATTTGCTTACACTATTTTAGCTAATGATTGTGCCGCTGCCTTAGAGGGCGTAGGTTTAGACCCGTATGTAGGATTCTTACACAGAGATAGGCCTGGGAGAATTTCATTAGCTCTTGACCTTATGGAAGAGTTAAGAAGCGCTTTTGCTGACAGGTTCGTGCTCACACTTATTAATAATAGGGTTGTTAATAAGAAATCTTTTGATATCCAAGAAAATGGAGCAGTATTGTTAAAGGATGAAGCAAGAAGGAGCTTTTTAAATGCGTGGCAGGAAAGGAAAAAAGAGACAATTACTCATCCGTTCTTGGGAGAAAAGATTCCTTGGGGATTAGTTCCTTTTGTGCAGGCGCAGTTATTGACTCGAGTTCTGCGTGGAGATCTTGAAGAGTACCCGTGTTTTATGTGGAAATGAGGTGACAAGTTGTTAGTACTAATAACCTATGACGTTAATACACAGGATGCTGCAGGGGTGAGAAGATTAAATAAAATTGCCAAACTGTGTGTAAAGTACGGACAACGAGTTCAAAACTCTGTTTTCGAGTGTATGCTGGAAAATCATGATTATAAAATTCTTCAAAATGAGCTGCTTAAGCTAGCTGATTTAGAGAAGGATAGTTTGAGGTTTTATAATCTTGGGCAGAAGTACGCTAGTAAAATAGAGCATTTTGGGGTCAAGGCTACTTATGATCCTCAAGAAAGCTTGCTTATTTAGTAAGTGCGAAGTAATAACAAACATACTTTATATGCGAGGTTCGCACCTAGCGTATACAGTATGTTTGTAAAGAAATTAATACCTAAAAATAGTCGACATAACTTATTTGGTGTTGGGTTCGCGAAAAATGTGGCCTAATATTAGATGAGGAATGTTGTCATTTTTAGGCTGTCGCGTCCCGTGAGGGGCGCGTGGATAGAAATACGAGGTTACTCCTCCTGCTGCTGATGCCGAAAGTGTCGCGTCCCGTGAGGGGCGCGTGGATAGAAATTAGCATATGGGTTAATATCTACTTTCTGATTAATGTCGCGTCCCGTGAGGGGCGCGTGGATAGAAATTTTATCAAC
>JAXEPX010000057.1:0-2847 GCA_034117325.1 Phascolarctobacterium sp.
GTTTTGAGCATTGCTGAGGCGCATCCACGAATCGCGGTTTGCAGAACCGCAAAACGTGCATTTGGCTTTTTACCGAAGGCTAAAGCCTGCTTACGCGAACAGGATACCGAGTTCCTCAAACCGAAATGTAACCGCAGTTACAGGTTGCAAGTTGCGCTTGGTGAACTCAAACTTCCCCCTCGAAGGGGCGCAACTCGCAACCCGCAACTCACATCGGTTTTCCTTGTGCATGCGAGCGCGTATGCGCGTTTATTATAATATTATAATAAATAATATATTATATATTATTATACATATTGTTTCTTCTTGACTATCTCGTCAGCCCCTCTGCGTAAGCTGGCCATCGGCCATCTGTATGAAGCCAAAAATCAAGGGGCGTTCCGATGGCGCAACTGGGTTCTTTCAGTCGTGCAATGCAACCCTAGTTGCGGGTTGCAAGTTGCGCTTATCGTTATCGTCATCGTTATCGTACGACGTGGGCGTAACCTGCAACCCGCAACTCACATCGGTTTTCCTTGTGCATGCGAGCGCGTATGTGTATTCCTTATAATTAAAATTAAAATTTATATTTATTAAAAAAGTCCGTAATACGCACCCTATACATGCATTATAAATCCTTTGAGTAGTTAATTATCAATACGTTATTAGTAAATGCTTTTCCTATTTCTTTGAAAAGCATATAGGGTCGACCCTATATGTTTAACTAACAGCCATACCGTATGTACGAGTTTTTCGATAGATATTTACAGTTTTCTAGCTTTTTATGCATAGAAAATCTCAATCCATCACATGGGCTACTTGCAAAATCTCTATATTTAGTAGCAAATCCAACAGGATTAGGGCTATTTGTATAGGGTCTGAAATACGGAATTCTTTAATGAAGTATATCTTCTCCAGGCAAGTAAGTATATCTTCTCTGAAAAACGATTTTTTGAGTGTGCGGCTTTCGGGCTATTGACAACCGTCGAATAAATGGCATGTTTTATGACTATTTAGTGCTATACAGTGATTATCGAGCCGATATTTGGTATTATCTGGCGCATTTGCATACACAAAAAATCGGTATTTTGGTAATTTTCTTGGTTAATTTCCGTTAATTTTAAGATTTATGAAGATTTTCTTTTCAGTTGTTATCACGTAATTGGGAAATAATTACTACCTTTGCATTTGAACAAACTATGCTTTTGCGACTAGTTGTAGTAGTAAACCTTTGCTTTCTGCATCAAGGAGCAGCAGGTCAGCAACGCATCGCTGTAGAGTTGAACGGCATCGGATATGTGCTTACCGCCTACACACCCAGTGATTTCATGGAGAAAATTGAAGATGGAATGATAGAACAAGGATAGTTGCCCACTCAGTATATATAAACAAGAATAGTATGAACATTGAAGCGACATATATTATAGCCCCATTATTGGGAGGTGTTATTGGTTACATCACCAATGATATAGCCATTAGGATGCTATTTCGCCCACATAAGGCGAAATACATTATGGGAGTACATGTCCCCTTTACGCCTGGTATTATTCCGAAAGAGAAAGGACGCATGGCTGACGCTATTGGTGGAGTGATCAGTGAAAATCTCATGAACAAAGATGTTCTTGAACGCTATCTTCTGTCTGATGATATGGTGAGCAAGGTACGTCTTTCGGTTGAAGAGTTCATTGAAACTCAGAAACACAATCCAGAGACTGTAAAAGAGTTCCTTGGTCATTATTTGTCTGATGACGAAATTGCTACTATCTCACAGAATGTGAACGAGAGCATTACCAAACAAACATACACGAAGCTTTCAGATGCATCTGTCGGTGAAAAAGTGGCTCACATCGCTATTGACCATGTAGCAGAAAAGTTAAGTAATGATGGAGCGCAAGAACTGCTTGCCGGACTTGGAGGCACCATGAGAGGTTTAGGAGGTATGGCTGCGGGACTCTTTGGAGGTAATATTTTAGCAAAGTTCTTGGGTATGCTTCGTGAGCCTGCCGAGCATTTTCTTGCCAAGAACATCAATACGATGCTTCGAGACAATGGCGAGGAAATTGTATCAAATATGATTGGTGGAGAAGTTGAAACCTTCTTGAACAAACCTGTATTCAAGTTGCTTGAAGGACATGAAGAGCAGTTGGCACAAGCTGTAAACACTATAGAATCCATTTATCGCAGTATCATTACCGAACATCTACCAAAGATACTTGACTCTATCAACATCAGTAAGATAGTTCGGGAACGTATCAACGAAATGGACGTAAATGAAACAGAAAAACTCATCTTTCAAGTCATGAGTAAAGAACTCAAAGTCATTGTTTGGTTGGGTGCTTTGCTCGGTTTAGTGATGGGAAGCGTAAATTTAATTGTTTGTTAAAGAAAACCATAATTATGGGCAAATATACTCAAATAGCCAAAATCCTACTTTCAAGCGGAATGCTTGGACCTGGAAGCACCATTGCTGCCTTGCTATTGACAGCTGTAAAAATAGGTAGTGAAAAAATAGCAGAAAAGGTCATAAGGAATAATTTGATTATAGATTTTGATCATCCTTGTGGGTATTGTGAAATAAGTGAATGTTATACATATCCTGTTTCCTTTAGTACACATTATTGTTATTGTCCAGGTTGTGAATGTCTTCATCTTAGGGGAGACTCTGTAAGACCATCAGGGTCTCTTATGTTAAAATATTAACAAATTGTTGACTATTAGAAATAATGAATGATAGAAATGGTTGAAAGGTATTCTCTCTATATACAAGTAAGTTATACAATTAAAAACTAGAAAATATGAATGCAATTAAAGAAATAAAAGGGCTAAAATGTCCGAATCACGATTATGTGAGAGACAATTGTAATTTCA
>JAXEPX010000058.1:0-23078 GCA_034117325.1 Phascolarctobacterium sp.
ACTATTCTATATCGGAATGATGTATTTTTGTATAACAATCAATGCGCACCCGCATAGCGGGTGGTTCTTTGTAGAGTGCCATCTCGTTTCTCTAACGAGAAACTCGCTGTCTCTCTACAGGCTAAAGCCACATAAAAAAAGCCAGTAAATGTGTAGGCTAAACTACCCATTTACTGGCTTTAGTTATTTACCAAATCTTACTCTAGAAGCTCCATTGTGCGCCGAGAGTGCCGCCAATGCCGCGTTGCTTGCCGAGCCAGCCGGTTACGTTGAAGCCCAGGCTCATGTTCTTCCCGGACTGCAGCGTGTAGCCAGTCTCAATTACTGCGCTGTGGCCCTGCAGGGATGGGGTGGGGGCAGAGATGCCATTGATCGCAGCCTCTGCGTCGCCGCCGAACTCATACTGCCATGCCAGTCCTGCGTACGCGCTGCTCTTCTCGTTAATCTCGGAGGTGTAGCGACCGCCCAAACGGATGCGGTGAGAGTCTACAGCATCGAAGTCCACTGCTTCGCCAGAGGAGAGGCGAACGTCGGAGCCTGCAATATGACTGAAGAAGTAACGGCCGTAGAGGTCGAGGGTGGCCTTCTCCGTAACCTTGAGCTCCTTGCCTGCGCCCAAGGTGAGGCCGTAGTAGGTAGCGTCGTCGTCGTAGCTCGTGGTGCCGGACTTGTAGTCGGTGTCTACCTTGCCAGCGCGCAAGCTTGCATCATAGTGTACGCCATTAGCGTTTTTGATATGGGCAAAGAGAGCGCCGCCAGTGGACTTAATATCGCCCTCGCCATGAACAGCACCCACGTAGGAGTCGTAGTCGCCCCTGCCATGCTCAACAGCAACGCCGTAGGTTGCATTTCCGGATTGTCTAGCGAAGCCCACGATAGCGTTCCAACCATCAACGTCGATATGGGAACCGGTATTGTAGCGGGTATTGCTGCCGCCCACTGCTACGAAGGGAGCACAGGTATCGTCCTCGTCTACAGCAGCCTGCGCTTGCGTCATGCCGGAGCTCAACATGAAGTCGACCATATTATTTACTACGAAGCCTGCGCCTGCACGGGTTTCGACGATGGATTTACCCTTATCATTGACAATGCCCTGGGGTTTATCGCCACCGATAGCTTCGCCATCACCAATGATTAGGTTAAGCTTCTGGTCATTTTCTTCTACTTTAAGAGTAGCCTTATATTCAAGAGTGGTGCCTTGAGTGAGGGTTACCTCCTGCTCATCACCGAAGCCCAAAATTTTGCCATCAACTTTTATGTTTTCTTCGCCTTCTTTAGCAATCAAGGAAATAGTTCTGTTATCGATTTTAGTATCGCCTGCGATAGAAAGACTAACGTTAACATTGTTGGTAATTTGGGTGTTATCGTCGCCAGTAAGTTGCAGCATAACAGAACCGTCAGCGTAAGCATCAGTAATATCGAATTCAAATTTGTCGAAGTTGTAGATGTTATAGGCTTTGTTGTTGAGGCCGGAGACATGGAGGGTGTTATTGCTTATTCTGGAAGCAGTGGAAGTAGTATTGCTTGAATCATTATTGCTGAGGGAGTATGTGCTAATGGTGGAGTCGTTATCTTCAATTTCTTCTTTAATAGGAGAATAAACATTGCCACCGTAGATAGAACCATAAATGGTAGAAGCGTCAGCAATGTAGACATCATTGCCAGTAGCATTACCATTAGTACTGTAACCTCCGGTAACATTACCCCCCACAGTGGAACTGGTGATATAAACAGCGTTATTGTTAGCATTGCCGTTAGTTGTATCACCGCCAGACACAATAGAACTTACTGCAGATTCAATGATTTTGACAGTGTTATTATTAGCATTGCCATTAATAGTGAAACCGCCATAAACCGTTGCACTGACAGAAGAGCCTTCAGAAATGTAAATTTTGTTGTTACTTGCTTCCCCGGATTTGGAGAGGCCACCACTAACGGTGAAATCAATATTACCTGCTATTTTAGAATTAGAAATGTTAACTACATTTTTGAGAGCAGCGCCATTCTCAGAATAACCACCAGTAACAGAGATTTGGTCATCTCCCGCTGTATAGCCTACCGTAGAATTAGTAATATTGACGGTATTGCTCTCGGCGTTGCCATAAGCCCAACCGCCGTAAACATCGGCGTCTACAGTAGAGTGGTCGGAAATGTTAACTTCATTATCAGAAGCATTGTTTTTACTAGAATAGCCGCCATACACTTTAACTTTATTACTATCCATACCTACAGCAGAGGCAGAAATGAAGACCTTGTTGCCTTCTGCATTACCATTACCGTTCTCATCGGCCTCGCCCCAAGCCTCGCCGCCAAAAATATCTACATAAATATTAGAATCAGAAATATCGACAGTATTAGTGAGGGCAGAACCGCAACTAGAGAAACCGCCATTAATATAGCCATCCTTTTTTAGTTCACCTACAGTAGAACTTTTGATGATAACTTTGTTCCTTTCTGCATTTTTTTTACTACCTTTAGCTAAGCCACCAGCAATACAGTATCCAATTTTTGAATCATATATTTCAACTTTATTATCTAGAGCAGCACCATTAGTAGAAGAGCCGCCTTGAACAACGCCGTAGAATATTGTGTCACCTACAATAGAATTCTTAATGTAAACATTGTTGTAGGTGGCGTTACTTCCGGCATAGGCACCGAGAACCCTATCTATTATTTTAAAATTAGTAATTTTGACATTATTGTTTGCTGAAAAACCATAGTCAGTCGTTCCGCCATCAACAGCAAAAACTTGATTAGCACTAGGTGTAGTACCTGAAAGAATAATATTATAACCATCTATATTCCCATCATAATCATAATAGGAGTACCAGCCTATAATCGCATAGCTACTACTATTATCAGGAACAGTAATAGTTTTGGTTTGTTCGATAATTTCATGCTCAATTGAATTAGGGACTACAGCATTAACAGCCGCCTGCGCCACCCCTGGCAGCACCACAGTGGAGGCAAAAATACCTGCTAAAATAAGCTTATTTATTTGCCCCCCAATAATTTACGAGTTTTCTTTACCTTGAGTTTGCTTAAGAATGTCATAAAATCGACCTCCTCTAATATTTGCATTGTAAATATCACTACAAGGTGTTACCTGCAATACAATAGGAGCGAGCATCCAAACTCAGGTTACACCTCTGTTATTTAAATTATACCACAAAATTAAAATAAAAATACAACCCATTTCACAATTTTTATAACGGATTTCTTATGCTTTGGATAAAAATTATCCATTACGAAAAAATCTTGCAGGAATTTTCTCTCTGCCTGTCGAATTATCACAATATTTGCAAATTCTGTAGCTCCAACTAAATGTCTCATGTTCAAAAATGATCAAGAAAATGGCGTGAATGAGCAAATTCAGAAGTAAAATATAGGCACAAAAATGAAAATGCAAAAGAAGTGGGGGATAATTATGGCGAAATACAAATGTAACGTCTGTGGTTTTATTTATGATGAAGCAAAGGAGGGCAAGCCCTTTGCCGAGCTCGACGTGTGTCCCGTCTGCAAGCGTCCGGCCGCAGGCTTCACTAAGCTGGAGGAAGAGCCCGCCGCTGAGTCCGTAGCAGCTGCGTCCGCAGTGCCTCCTGCGCCTGCAGCAAAGGCTGAGCCCGCCACGCCGAGCCTGGCCTACGACCCGCAGTTTGCACGTCACGACACCTCCAATCGCTACATGGCCGAGATTCACGAAATGGCCGTCAGCGGCAAATCCATCATTGGCGCTATGGGTACCAAAATGCAAATGCCCAATTGGGATGACATCCTCATCCTGGGCGCGCAGCTCAATCCTGCTCCCTTACTCGATGAGGAAGAGGTATGCACCACTGTTGTTATTGGCAAAAACGCGAAGCGTCCTCTCGTAGCCGAAAACCCCATTTTTGTAACCCATATGTCCTTCGGCGCACTGAGCCGCGAAACGAAAATCGCCCTTGCTAAGGCCACTGCCATGGCAGGCAGCGTTGAAGAGAGCGGTGAGGGTGGCATCGTGCCCGAGGAAATGGCCGCTGCGAAAAAATTTATCTTCGAATACATCCCCAATAAATATAGCGTCACGAAAGAAAACCTGCAGAAGGTCGACGCCATCGAAATCAAAATTGGCCAGGGTACTAAGCCTGGCATGGGTGGTCACCTGCCCGGCGAAAAGGTTACGCCAGAAATCGCTGCTATTCGTGGCTTCGGCGTGGGCGAGGATATCCACAGCCCTTCCAAATTCCCCGAAATTAAGACGAAGGAAGACATCAAGGATATGGTAGCCATGCTGCGCACCGAAAGTGATGGTCGCCCCATCGGCATCAAGATTGCGGCCGGTCGCATCGAGCGCGACCTCGAGTTCTGCGTCTATGCGGAGCCTGACTTCATTACCATTGATGGCCGTGGCGGTGGCACGGGTGCGAGTCCCTTCCTGCTGCGTGAGGCTACCAGTGTGCCGACTATCTACGCTCTGGCGCGCGCACGCAAATACCTTGACTCCGTGGGCGCTAGGGACATCGCCCTTATCATCACCGGTGGTCTGCGCGTATCGAGTGACTTCGCGAAAGCGATTGCCATGGGCGCGGACGCAGTAGCAGTGGGCACGGGTGCGTTGATGGCAGCTGCCTGCCAACAATACCGCATCTGCGGCAGCGGCAAATGCCCCATGGGCATTGCGACCCAGGACCCCGAGCTGCGCTCTAGGCTGCATATTGAAGCAGCGAGCCAACGTGTGGCTAATTACCTCAATGTCTCCCTCGCTGAGCTCAAGAGCTATGCTCGCATCACCGGCCATAAGCGTCTGCACGACCTGAACATCAGCGACCTGTGCACCATCAATCGTGAGATTAGCGAGTTCACCGACATTCCTCATGCGTAAGTGGAGTAGGGGAAGTAGCACATGCGCTTCTAAGCTGCTTGGAGATGCAGCACAGCCTGAAAGGATAATAAGCTAAGCTATAAAGTAAAACTTCTGTGAAATAGGCTACACTTAAAGTGTGGCCTATTTTTGTCCCGGCGGGCCAATTGTAAAATCTTTTTAACATAAAATTCCTTGCTAATTACCCTATAATAGTGTACAATAAAATCAGCCGTATTGTGCAAAATTGAAAGGAAGGTGCTTTATGAAAAAACTCTTAGTATTCATTATGGCGGCTTTGATGATCGTTGCTATGGCAGTTGCTGGCTGTGGCGGCGGTGACAAAAAAGCTGACAATGCTGGCGGCACTGCACACAAGGAAAAATTGATTATCGGTACCGATGCCGATGTCAACAACCTGAACCTGCAAAAACAACAGGATGCTGCTAACAACGTTATTTTGAAGAACACCCACCAAACCCTAGTATTCTTCAACAATGGCTCTCAAGGCAAGGAGCGCTTCGTTCCTGGTCTGGCTACCGATTGGAAATTCGTTGATGATACCCATATCATCATGAACCTGCGTAAGGACGTATATTTCAACGATGGCAAAAAGACCCCGATGACCGCTGATGACGTTAAATTTACCCTGGATATGGCTATGAAGAACGTAGTAAAATCCGCTCTGGCTGGCTATGTAAAATCCACCGTTAAGGGTCCTCATCAGATTGAAATCGAAATCAAATCCTACAATAATGAATTCATTCAATCCCTGTCCTCCGTTCCTCTGTCCATCCAATCTAAAAAAGCTTATGATGATGGCGTAAAAGAGCCCTGGTTCATCGGCACCGGCCCTTACAAATATGAGAAATGGGTACAAGGCGAATATTGCCGTCTGGTTAAAGTTAAAGATTACTGGGGAAATAATCTCCCGGCAACCGATAACTTCGCTCCTGGCGTATCCGATATCATCGAATTCCGTCCGATGATCGAAGCTTCTGCTCGCGTAATGGCACTGCAAGCTGGCGAAATCGACGTATGCGTTAACCCGCCCATCAGCGACCTGAAATTCCTGAAGGACGACAAAAAGGTTACCGTTTACGAACAACCCGGTACTCGTCTTTTCTACTTTGCATTCAACGTAGAAAAGAAACCCTGGGATAACAAGAAGCTGCGTCAAGCAGTTGCTTGCGCAATCGACAAAAAATCCGTTCTGGACGCTGCTCTGAACGGCAAAGGCACCATGCAAAAGACCATCCTGAACCGTGGTCTGTGGGGCTTCTATGATGAAATGCCCGGCTATGATTTCAATATCGACCGTGCAAAACAACTGATGAAGGAAGCTGGCGTAACTGGTCCGATCAAAACCACTCTGACCTATGCAACTGGCGCTCCCTATGAACAAATCGCAACTGTAATCCAAGCTAACCTGGCTAAAATCGGTATCACCGTAGATCTGGTTCCCATGGAACAAGCTGCTCTGAAGGCTGCTTGCAAGGACGGCAAACAAGGCCTGTTCCTGTGGCGTTGGAACGAGGACTCCAAGGTTGACTTCGTATATCGTGACCTGTTCTACACTGGTTCCGGCTCCAACTATCATCACTTCGCTGATAAGAAGGCTGACCAAATGATCGACGATGTAGCAACCTTGAAGGACCAAAAGAAACGCATGGAAACCGGTATCGAGCTGCAAAAATACCTGGTTGAAGAATGCCCGCAGGTTCCTCTGTACATTGCTAACCTGGTTATCGCTTACAATAAGGACCTGAAAGGCACCTATTTCTATGGCGGCGGCAACCACGATTGGCGTCATGCTTATATCGCAAAATAATTTAACACAAATTTAATTTTGCTGCATAATTTACAAAGGCGTAGAACAAGGGAGGCATTGTCCTCTCTTGTTTTATAATCTGACTTTATGAGTTCCATGAAAGGAGCTTGGCTTCATGCTTAAATATGTTGTCAACAGACTCCTCAGCCTCATCCCGGTAATTTTAGTTACTTCCTTTCTGATTTTCTGGGCTATGAGCTTGACTGAGGGCGACCCCGCAATGATGATCGCCGGTGACGGCGCAACACAGGAAATGATTGACCAGATTCGCCATGAATTGGGCCTAGATCAACCCTTCCTGCTGCAATATTTTAACTATATGAAGGGTATGCTGGTAGGCGACATGGGTAAATCCTATGTTACCAATAAGGACGTATTCCATACCTTCTTCCAATACCTGCCCAATACCCTCTACCTCGGTGGTACTGCGGTTATCATCGCTACCATCGTTTCCATTCCTCTGGGCATCTACACCGCGATCCACCAGAACTCCTGGAAGGATACTGCAGGCATGGTTTTCGCACTGTTTGGTACCTCCATGCCGAACTTCTGGCTGGGCCTGATGCTCATCATCATCTTTGCTCTGCATCTGCGCCTGTTCCCAACCGGCGGTAACTTCGGCTGGAAGAGCCTCGTGCTTCCGGCAGTAACCGTAGGCTTTGGTCTGGCAGCGCTGATTACCCGTATTACCCGTTCCTCCATGCTGGACGTAATGCGTCAGGACTACATGACCACTGCACGCGCTAAAGGCTGCAGCGAGCACCGCGTAATCTATAAGCACGGCCTGAAAAATGCGCTGATTCCTATTATCACCGCGATTGGTCTGCAAATGTCCCTGGTTATCACTGGCTCCGTACTGGCAGAAACCGTATTCAGCTGGCCGGGCATTGGTCGTCTGGTATATGAATCCATCACCAGACGTGATATCCCCATGGTAACGGGCTCCATCATTCTGTGCTCTATTTTAATGTGTATTATTAACCTAGTCGTCGACCTTGTATATGCTTTCTTTGATCCGCGTATCAAGGCACAGTATAGCAAGAAGGGGTGAGGAAAATGGCTGCACAAAAGAAAACCAAAAGACGCACCATGTTCCAAGAAACCTGGCATCGTCTGACGAAAAACAAGGGTGCTATGATTGGCCTGGGCTTCCTCGTACTGCTGTGCGTAGTAGCTCTGATTAGCCCTTTGGTATTCAATTACGAAACCGATGTTATCGGCCAAAACCTGGCTATTAAGTTGCAGCCGCCCAGTGGCGAGCATCTTTTTGGCACTGACGAGTATGGTCGTGACCTCTTTGCGCGTGTAATGTATGGTGCGCGTTACTCCCTCGCAATTGGCGTGGGCTCCGTAGGCTTCGGCCTCATCGTAGGCACCATCCTGGGCTCCATCGCTGGCTTCTACGGCGGTCGTGCTGATGATATTATCATGCGCGGCATCGATATCTTTTACTCCATCCCGAACATCCTGAAGGCTGTTGTAATCGTATCCCTGCTCGGCACCAGCACCATTAACCTGATTATTGCGCTGGCTATCTCCTGCGCTACCAACTATGCGCGTATCGTGCGTGCTTCCGTAATGACCGTGCGCGACATGGAATATGTTGAGTCCTCCTACGCTATGGGCCTGCCCACCTGGAAGATTATCCTTAGACATATCCTGCCGAACTGCCTGTCCCCGATTATCGTCCAAACTACGCTTTTGATTGGTACTACCATCATTTCCGCATCCTCTCTGAGCTTCCTCGGCATTGGCGTGCCGGCACCTGCTCCCGAATGGGGCGCACTGCTCTCCGGCGGTCGTGGTCATATCCGTGATGCCAGCTACATTTGCGTAATTCCTGGTTTAGCCATTATGTTTACCGTATTAGCCCTGAATCTGCTGGGCGACGGCCTGCGCGATGCGCTGGATCCTAAGCTGAAGAAATAAGGGGGCTGCAAGATGGAATTAGTATTAGATATTAAGGACCTTGTGGTCCACTATGAAACTGAAGATAGCGATGTGCATGCTGTCAACGGCATTGACATTGCCATCGGCAAAAAACGTACCCTGGGCCTGGTAGGCGAGACTGGCGCTGGCAAAACCACCACTGCGCTTTCCATTATGAACCTCGTTCCCGACCCTCCGGGAGTAATTAAAAACGGCAGCATTAAGGTCGACGGTCGCAATGTACTGGAAATGACCGATGCTGAGCTGGAATCCATGCGCGGCAACGACGTGGCTATGATTTTCCAGGACCCCATGACGGCGCTGAACCCCGTTATGACCGTAGGTGAGCAGATTGCAGAAAGCCTTGAGCTACACCAAAACCTGAAGCCCGAAGAGGCTCTGGAGAAGGCAAAGGAGATGCTGAAGCTCGTAGGTATCGCGGAAGCGCGTGCCAATGACTATCCGCACCAATTCTCCGGCGGCATGAAGCAGCGTGTAGTTATCGCTATTGCGCTGGCCTGCAGCCCGAAGCTGCTCATCGCTGACGAACCCACTACCGCACTGGACGTAACCATTCAAGCGCAGGTACTGGAGCTGATGAAGGACCTCATCAATAACCGCGACATGTCCATGCTGATGATTACCCACAGCCTGGGTATCGTAGCTGAAATCTGCGACGATATGGCAGTTATGTATGCTGGTCGCATCGTGGAGAAGGGCAGTGTGGACGACGTATTCAATAATATGCGTCACCCCTACACCGAAGGCCTCTTCAACAGTCTGCCGAACCTGAAGGAGCAGGGCGAAATGCTGGAGCCCATCAAAGGCCTCATGCCCGATCCGGCGGACCTGCCGCCCGGCTGCACCTTCGCACCGCGCTGCCCCTATGCTACGGAGGCTTGCTCTCAAGCTGTGCCCGAGCTGCAGTCCGTGGATGGCAGCAAGACTCATTTTGTAGCCTGCCATGCTTATGCTAGACCTGGCTTTGCTTTAAGGAGGAACCAAAAATGAGTAATGCGCCGCTTTTAGTCATCGAAAATCTCACTAAATATTTCAATACAGCAGCAGGTCAACTGCATGCAGTTGACGGCGTAAGCTTCACTCTGGAGGAGGGCAAAACCCTCGGTATCGTAGGCGAGTCCGGCTGCGGTAAATCCACCACCGGTCGCTGTATCCTGAAGCTGATTGAGCCCACCAGCGGTAAAATCATTTTCCAGGGTAATGATATTACTAAGCTGAGCCGCAAGGAAATGCGCCCCCTGCGCCAAAAAATGCAAATGGTGTTCCAGGATCCGTTCTCCTCTCTGGACCCGCGTGAAACCGTTATGCAGCTCATCAGCGAACCCATTATTGAGCATAAGCTGATTAAGGGTAAAGAGGCGATCGAAGAGCGCACGCTGGAGCTGATGCGCACCGTAGGCCTCGCAGAGCGCTATGCCAATGTTTATCCCCATGAGCTGGTCGGCGGCCGTCGTCAGCGTATCGGCATTGCCCGTGCCCTCGCGATGAACCCGAAAATCATCGTGTGTGACGAGCCTGTTTCCGCACTGGACGTTTCCATTCAAGCGCAGATTCTGAACCTTTTGAAGCAGCTGCAAAAGGACCTGGGCCTGACCTATATCTTCATCACCCATGACCTGTCCGTAGTTAAGTACTTCTCCGATGATATCGCTGTAATGTACATGGGCACCATGGTAGAGAAGGCTCCGGCAAACCTGCTCTTCAAAAATCCGCTGCACCCCTATACCAAGGCACTGCTTTCCGCTATTCCGCTGCCGATCGTTGGCAAGGATAAGCCCAAACGCCAGGTAATCAAGGGCGAAATCACCGCTCCGATTAACCTGCCCGACGCTTGCCGCTTCATGAAGCGCTGCGACTGCCCCGTAGCAGGTGTGTGCGATAAGGGTAACCCCGTTCTGCGCGAGGTCGAGCCCAATCATTTCGTGGCTTGCTCCTGCGTAAAATAAGCTAGCTGCAGCAACATAGCTAGTTTAATTTAAAATTTCATAAAGCCTTTCAAAGATAGACCGATGTTCTTGCTCAAGAGAGTGGGAACATCGGTTTTTTGCTTGTGCAAAATCGGGGAAAACATGGTATAATAAATTGTAAAATTGTTTGCAGATAGCTGCAGGAGGAGTGACTAAACTATGGGTTTATTAGTGGATGCGTTACTGGGTAGTGGCTTCATCGTTGTGGTAGCCATTATCGGTATCGCTGTATTCTTGAATTTTGTGCCATTGGGGCTGTGGATTAGCGCCATTGCCGCAGGTGTTAATGTGGGGATTTTCAACCTGATTGGTATGCGCCTGCGTCGCGTGCCCGCGTCCCAAATCGTACTTCCCTTAATCAAGGCTAATAAAGCAGGCCTTGATGTCAATGTTAATCAATTAGAGGCGCATTACCTGGCTGGTGGTAATGTGGACCGCGTTATTGATGCGCTGATTGCTGCCCATCGTGCCGAGATTGACCTCAGCTTTGAGCGTGGCTGCGCCATTGACCTCGCAGGTCGTAATGTGCTCGAGGCAGTGCAGATGAGCGTTAACCCCGAGGTTATCGAAACCCCCGTGGTTAGTGCTGTAGCGAAGGATGGCATCGAGCTGAAGGTTAAAGCGCGCGTTACTGTGCGTGCCAATATTGATCGCCTCGTTGGCGGTGCTGGCGAAGCGACGATTATCGCGCGTGTAGGCGAGGGTATCGTTACGAACGTAGGCTCCAGTGATGACCATAGCAAGGTGCTGGAAAACCCCGACTTTATTTCTAAAACCGTATTGGATAAGGGTCTCGACGCAGGTACTGCCTTCGAGATTCTCTCCATTGATATTGCGGATGTCGACGTAGGTCGTAACATTGGCGCAGCACTGATGACTGACCAGGCTGAGGCTGATAAACGCATTGCCCAGGCTCGTGCGGAGGAACGTCGTGCCATGGCTGTAGCCAAGGAGCAGGAGATGAAGGCCTATACGCAGGAGATGCAGGCTAAGGTTGTCGAGGCGCAGGCGAAGGTGCCCGCTGCTATGGCGGAGGCTCTTGCCAGCGGTCGACTCGGCGTCATGGACTACTATCGCTTGAACAATATTCAGGCCGATACCGAAATGCGCAAAACCATTGCCGAGGTAAGCCCGGAGTCCGGCGAAGGGATGGACAAGGGCAGCGCTAAATAAGAGGTAGGGCTATGTTTGATTTACTAGATAAGCTCGTGCCCATGGTGATTTTTTTCATGCTGTTCAGGGGCATCCTCGATATGCTTCTTGGCAAAAAGAAGCGCCGCAGCGAGGGCGATACTGATTGGCCCGAGCCCCAGGATGAGGACGATGAGCAGGAGCAGCGTCAGCCCGAGCCGCAGCAAGACCTGCCCTCCGAGCGCAGGCCTCAGGCAGAGCAGGGGCGGGACCTTGCCGCGGAGTTTGAGCGCCGTCTGAAAAAGACGAAAACTAATGCCGAGGACGAGAATCCCAAGCAGGAGCGCCAACGCATTTACGTGGATAAGGAGCAGACTGCTAAGTCCGACCGCATCAACCCTGCGCGTGAGGACAAGCAGCGCGTACACACCGATAACGAGGCGGAGCACGACACCCGAGGCAGAGTGCGCAGGGATAGCGAAGCTCATCGCAGGCAAAGCGGCCACGTACACACGGATAATGAGCCTGAGCACGATGCGAAGGGGCGTGTACGTCGTGATGGCGCCTTCAAGCGACCTAGAAATAGCAAGCTTTACCGCGACCCCTTAGGTGACTATAGCTATGACGAGGAAAAATTTAATGCTGAGGTAGCAGCCTTCAGCGCTCGCTACGGTCAGTCAGAGCAGCTTGCACGTCCTAAGCTGAAGCTGAAGCATGCAGCTCTTGTCAACGGCTTTATTATGGCGCAGGTGCTCGACAAGCCGCGTGCGCTGAAGCCCTATGGCGAGGAGCAGCAGCTTTAGAATTTAAATACAGGAAGGTTAATGTAAGGGAGATGGAGTGAGATGTTAGAGAAATTAGATTTAAAGAGAAAAATCTCCAAGGATGATTACAACAAGGTGATGGACGAGCTGGAGCTGAAGCTTGGTCTCGTGCAGCGTCGTGCGCGCGATGCGAAAAAGCCCATTATCATCGTCTTTGAGGGCTGGCGTGGTGCGCGCCGCAGCGCTATTATTAACACCATGATGCAGGCCATGGATGCACGTGGCTTCAATGTTTATTCCACCGTGCTCATGAGTGAGGAGGAGCAAAAACGCCCCTTCTTCACCTTCTTCTGGCAGCATTTGCCGGCGCTGGGCCACATTGCCGTGTACCATCGCAGCTGGTATTATGCCAAAATTGCCCATGAGGATGACGAGCACAGCGTGCAACATAAATGCTGTCACAATATCTCCTATGACCATATTAACCATTTTGAAAAAGCCCTCACCGATGATGGCTACATCATTTTAAAATATTTCCTGCACCTGTCCAATGATAAGCAAAAGGATAATATTGCGAAAAATGCGAAGACACTGGGCAAGGCTTGGCGTGATGTGAGCCCTGCCCTTGACGAGAGTGAGCATTATGACGAGTATCTCGAGCGCTATGAAAAGATGCTCGAGGCTACCGATAAGGTTAATGCGCCCTGGCATTTAATCGCTGCCGATGATCGCAAGGCTGCGGAAATCGAAATCTTCACCTCCATCGTGGAGACCATCGAGGCGCATCTCGACGCGCCTCAGACTGTTCCTGCGAAGGCAGTGCGCCCCAAAGCGAAATACGACGTCCTGAGCTTGGTTAATGCTTCTAAGGAGCTAAGCAAGGAAGATTACAAAAAAGAGTTGGATAAATACCAAAAGCGTTTAAAACTGCTGCAAATTGAAATGTTCAAGGCAAAAATTCCCACCGTCATCTGCTTCGAGGGCTGGGATGCAGCAGGTAAGGGTGGCGCGATTCGCCGTTTGACTGCAGCTCTGGACCCGCTTGGCTTTAGTGTGCACCCTGTTGCCGCACCGAATGTGGTGGAGCGCAATTTCCACTACCTGTGGCGCTTCTGGATTAATCTGCCTGACGCAGGCAGTATTGCTATTTTTGACCGCACCTGGTATGGGCGCGTTATGGTGGAGCGCATTGAGGGCTTTGCCAAGGATTACGAATGGCAGCGCGCCTACGACGAAATCAAGGACATGGAGCAGCAATGGGCGGAGCACGGCTTTGCCATTGCCAAATTCTGGCTGCAGATTGACAAGGATGAGCAAGAGCGACGCTTCGCCGATCGCCAGAACGACCCCATGAAGCAATGGAAAATCACGGACGAGGACTGGCGTAACCGCGATAAATGGGATGCCTATGAGGAAGCAGTGAACGAGATGCTCGTGCGCACCGATACCTCCTATGCGCCTTGGACTGTGGTAGAGGGCAATAATAAATATTATGCACGCTTAAAGGTCCTCAAAACAGTAGTCGAGCTCTTTGAGAAAAAGCTTGGCAAAAAAGCCGAGAAGGCTGATAAGCCCGATAAGAATGATAAGCCTGAGAAAGATGACTAAGACGAGTAATAAGCTAGAGAGGTAGTAGTCTTGTCCTGGAAAATCAAGAATTATTTACAAGAAATTAGAGCTGAAGAGGAGGGCGCAGTAAAATTCCCACCGGGACTGCGCCATCCCGTAGCCTTTGTATATCCCAATGTCTACCACCTCGGTATGTCCAATTTGGGAATGCATATTTTATATCAAATGATTAACGCACGTGCTGACAGCGCGTGCGAACGCTTCTTTTTGCCCGAACGCAGGCTCATCGAGGAGCATCAGAAAAGCAAAACACCGCTTTTAAGCATCGAGACAGGTCGTCCCCTTGCCGATTTTGCGGTGATTTTTGTCATGCTTTCCTTTGAGATGGATTATGATAATCTTCTGACTGTGCTTGATTCGGGCAATATTAAGCTGCGTGCAGCCGAGCGTAATGAGCGCGAGCCCCTGGTAATTATTGGTGGCCCCTGCGCCACCTTTAATCCCGAGCCCTTGGCCAATGTAGCTGACGCCTTCGTCATCGGCGAGGGTGAGGAGACAGTGCAGCGCATTCTCGATACTATTTACGCAGGCACGTCCAAAAGCGAACGCTTGGCGCAGCTAGCGCAGCTGCCTGGCGTCTATGTACCCTCGTTTTATGAGGCTCATTACGATGAGGAAGATAATTTCGCAGGCCTCACTGTAGCCGAGGGCTGCGGTGCTCCCGCAGTGATTTCACGTCAATGGGTGCGCGAGATTGATAATTATCCCCATACCACGGCCGTGTTGACGAGTGGTACGGAGTTCGAAAATATGTACATCGTGGAGGTAGCACGCGGCTGTGGGCGTCACTGTCGCTTCTGCATGGCGGGCTACTGCTTCCGCAAGCCCCGCCCCCGTGCGCTAGAGGCTATTATCGCGGATATTGAGCGCCGCCCCGCACGGACGCAGAAGGTGGGTCTTATGGGTGCGGCCGTCAGCGACCATCCGCAGATGGCAGAGCTCACGGCGTACCTCGAAAGTCACAAGATCCAGTTCAGTGTCGCAAGTATGCGTGCCGACATGCTGACGGAGCAAATCGCGCAGGCTCTCTATAACAGTGGCCAGCGCACCATGACCGTAGCGCCCGAGGCAGGCAGTGAGCGCATGCGTGCTGCTATTAATAAGGGCATCACGGAGGAGCATGTGACGAACGCCATGGCCATTGCGGCGAAGGTGGGCATGCGCCATATTAAGCTTTATTATATGATTGGCCTACCCGGTGAGACGGATGAGGACATTGAGCAAACTGTGCAGATGATTCTGCGCATGCGGGCGCAAATGGATGCGCTCGGTAGCAAGGGTGAGCTGATTATCAGCGTCAATGGCTTTGTGCCGAAGCCCTTTACCCCTTACCAATGGGCGCCTCTGTGCAATGTGCGCACGTTGAAGAAACGCTTTAAAATGCTCACGGATGGCCTGAAAAAGGCGAAGCATGTGAAGCTGATTACCGAGTCGCTGAAGGAGACGGTGATTCAGTCCGTGCTGGCGCGTGGTGACCGTCGCATGGGCGAATATTTGCTCGCAGCGCATACGAGTGGGCAGAACCTGAAGTCCGTGCTGAAGCAACAGGGTCTGGATGCGGAGGAGCTGGCAGAGCGCGAGCTCGCAGTGGATGCACCCCTGCCCTGGGACCACCTCGATATGGGCGTGACGAAAGAGTACCTCGCCAAGGAGCTGGAGCGCAGCGACGAGGGCAAATTTACTCCCATGTGCTTCGATAATTGCAGACGCTGTGGCGTGTGCCGTGTTTATGACGAGAAAAATTGACAGTGATTTCCTGCACCGCGCTTTGAAGCATTATTATGGCTATGACGCTTTTCGCACGGGGCAGGAGGAGATTATAAAGACGATTCTGGAGGGTCAGCCCGTGTTGGCCGTGTTGCCGACGGGTGCTGGCAAAAGTATTTGCTTCCAACTGCCGTCGCTCTTACTAAAGGGCGTGACGCTCGTTATTTCGCCGCTGATTTCCCTGATGAAGGACCAGGCTGAAGCGCTGACGGCGCGGGGCATCCCTGCAGCGTATCTCGATAGCAGTATGACGGCAAATGAATATGGCAGGGTGCTGCATGCAGCGCTGAATAAGCAGTGTAAATTCCTCTACGTGGCGCCGGAGCGCCTCTTAAATCCGCAGTTTTTAAGCTTTGCTAAGCGTGCCTATATTACCATGGTGGCTGTGGATGAGGCGCATTGTGTGTCGCAGTGGGGGCACAGCTTCCGCAAGGATTATTACAATATTCCTCAGTTTATCAAGGAGTTGTCCGCGCGGCCGCTTGTGGCAGCCTTTACGGCTACGGCAACGCCCGAGGTGCGGCGTGATATTTGCTACCGCTTAGAAATGCCGAGCGCGAAAATCGTAGTTTCTGGCTTTGACAGGCCCAATCTGCGCTTTAGCGTGGAGCGCACGCAGGATAAGGACCGCAGCCTCTTGTGCTTTATGGAAAAGCATAGGAAGCAGTGCGGCGTCATTTACTGCGCAACACGCCAACGCGTGGAGCAGGTGACGCAGCTCTTGGTGCGCCAGGGCTACAGTGCGCTGCGCTATCATGCGGGGCTTACGCCGGAGGAGCGCAGGGATAATCAGAACGCTTTTGTTGGCGGGCAGGTGCCGCTGATTGTGGCGACGAATGCCTTTGGCATGGGCATTGATAAGGCGGATGTGCGCTTTGTGGTGCATTATAATATGCCGAAGGATATGGAGAGCTATTATCAGGAGGCAGGGCGCGCGGGGCGTGATGGTCTGCCGTCGGAGTGTCTTTTGCTGTATAATAAGGCTGATATTGCTGTGAACACGTATTTGGTGGGGCATGATCAGCCGGATTTGGCATGGAAGGCGCACGAGATGGCACTCTTGGATAATATGATTCACTACTGCAATACGAGTAGCTGCTTGCGCAAGGAGCTGCTGGAGTATTTCGGCGAGAAGGCGCCGCTGCGCTGCAATAATTGCGGGAACTGCCGCTCGACTGAAAAGCAGGGGTGGAGGAAGTATTTCGGAATTTAAAAATGAATATAAAAAAACCCAGGGTGGCCGCCCTAGGTTTTTGCTGTGTTGTGAAGCTTTGCTAGAAAGTACTTCGCATTTGTTTGTATTATTATAGCATTAAAAATTAACGACGTAAATATATAATCACTGCGCTCAACAAGAATTTTTTACGCTCATTGCGCGGGGAACAATAACGAAATTTCGCCAAACTCGCTTCGCTCAAACAGTGTCTCAATTTCTATTGTTCCTACCGCTTATTCGCTAAAATTCTTATTCGCTCCGTGATTTATATTTTTACTTGCTTACTTACTTACTTACTTACTTACCTTTACCTGTAAATAGCAGGCTTAACATCTTATTTTTCTTAAAGACTTTCGTCAGCACCACGCTCACTGCCAGTGTCCCTAGCACTAGTGCGAAGTAGGAGAAGGTGACCTTTTTGACGGTCATGACGATGCCAAATTTCGTATAAAGGCTAGTCATCCATTCAAGAAGCAAGGGATGGAGAAAGTAGATGAGCATGGAGTAGCTGGAGAGGACTGTGATGCCCTTGAGCGCGAGGGAGTCCTTATGCTTGCGCTCGAGCCAGTCGAGGCCGAGGCAGAAGGCAAAGATTGAGGCTACGGTATAAACGAGGCCTTGGGGACTGAGCTGATGGTAGGTGTTAGCGAGGTCCAAGAGGCTGTATTTTTCATAAGTATAGGCATAATAAGCGCTGCCGACGATGTAGAGGATGGACGCGATGTAAAAAATAATTACGGCGAGAGCGTGCTTGCGAACTGCTGCGATAAATTTTTCCCAATTTACTGCCGCTACGCAGCCCAGCATGAAGATTAAGAGGTAGTGCAGGGGCAGGTAGTTCAGGCGGTAGTTGAAGAAGTTTTTCGCGAGCAAGCTCCAGCTGCTGGAATCCACGCCGGGGTGCGTAGTCCACCAGTTCATCGCAAGCTGCAGTACGAAAAGTAGGCCGAGCCCCAGCGTAACGCCGTGCTGCAGCAGGCTGCGCAAAAGTGCGCGCCAAAGTGGATAGCTCGCGTAGAACCAGAGCAGGATGACCATGAAGTAGAGGTGGTAGCAGCCCAGGCCGAAGAAGAGGACGAAGGCTACGTGCAACGGACTCCAGGAGATCATGCCTTTGGGGAGCACGAGGGTGAAGTAAAGTAAATAAAAGAGCGACCAGCTTAAATAGGGCAGGCCTGCGCCTTTGAGGCGCTTCTTCAGGAAGTCGAGGTAGCTCAAGCTGCCGCCGGTGAGCAGTGTTTTATCAGTGCAAGCAAGGCCGTAGCCGGAGATGAAGAAGAAGGCGGGGACGCTGTAGCGGCTCAGGACCTCAAGGAAGCAGTAGAGGGTAAAATTATTAGGCGCGAGGGCCAGGGAGCCGATATGAATGCCGACGACCCCCAGCATGCACAGCCCACGAATGTTGTCTATGATCGTGTTACGCATGGGATTTCCTTTCGGGTATAAGTAAAAATAATCGCAATTATGTTTGACGTTTAGTTGAGGACATTCGCAATTAGATATCGGCGGCTTAATTAAGTAAATTGTTTCGCAAATTATATATCTCTGCAGTCAACTGAGATTTCTTAACGCTCATTTCGTTGGGAACAATAAGGAAGCTTCGGGGTACACTCTTGTTCGCAGAAAGCTTTAGCATATTAAACCACTCGCTTCCATTGTTCCAGCAACAGCGGTTCGGGGCAAGCCAATCAGCATCGCTCTACGAGCTCGCTTCTTGGGCCCCTATCGCATAGGTCGCATTATCCAATCAGCATCGTCCTACGGACTCGCTTCTTGGATGCGACTCTATCATTCGCTAAAATCTCAATTCCTTCCGAGATATAATAATTTGCTCAATTCACTATAAGTTTGCTTACGAATTATCGCAAAGCAAGTCTAAAGTGCCGCCAGCACTTTGCGGTAGACCGCCAAAGCCCCAGAACGTCGCAAGTAAATATCCCTTGAAGCGAGAACTTTCGGGTACCCGAAGAAGTTTCTTTAGCTTTGATTAGCGAACTTAAGTGGATAATGGTAAAGCCTTTTTTTTGCCAAGCTTTTTTTGGGCGAGCAAAAAAAGCGTTGTTTCCCGCGCTTTTCAAAAGCGCGCACTTTCTTGCTTCTTCTTTGGTGACAAAGAAGAAGGATGAGACTTAGAAATAAAAATTGGCAAAAAACTAAACGTCATACACTTTCTTGCTTCTTCTTTAGTGACAAAGAAGAAGGATAAGACTTAGAAATAAAAATTGGCAAAAAACTAAACGTCATACATTTTCTTGCTTCTTCTTTGGTGACAAAGAAGAAGGATGCGAATTAGAAATAAATTAAAATGAATTAAAGGGAGAATCATACCTTCAACTCTATTTTAACATTATACACCCAAAGCGCCCCTGCGTGCCACCGAAAATTTTCTGCAAGAAAACTGTAAAAAAATGCAAAAAATGCTGCGAAAAAATTGACGTATTGCGCCTATAGGTGTACAATATATCTAATGAATTTCTTCAACCCAATTGCACCTTTAAATGAGTCCCGTGAGACTACAAGGTTTGACTATTGTTGAAACGCAAGGCCTTCTTGTACCCTCATGGGGATAAGAGGGCTTTTATTTTATTCATTCTAATATGCATATACAGGAGGTAAAGCTAATGGCTAAATCAAATGTATCTCTCGGCGGTAGAGATATACTGGATCTGGAAAGCCTCAGCGTCGACGAAATCGAATTGATTTTGAAAACTGCCGAGGAAATGAAGAAGGTAATGAAAAGGGACATCAAAAAGCTCCCCTCCCTGCGTGGTAAATCCATCATCAATCTGTTCTACGAGCCCAGTACCCGTACTCGTACTTCCTTTGAGCTGGCAGGCAAATACCTGGGCGCTGATGTAGTAAACATCACCACCGGTAACTCCAGCGTAGTAAAAGGCGAATGCCTGCGCGATACCATCTTAACCGTACAATCCATGGCCTGCGATGCCATCGTAATGCGTCACCCCATCGAGGGCGCCGCTGCCTACGCTGCTAACGTTGCAGACCCTGTTATCATTAATGCGGGTGACGGTGCCCATGCGCATCCGTCCCAAGGCCTCCTCGATATGTTCACCATCCGTGAGCAGGGCAAGAGCCTGAAGGGCTTGAAAATGGCCATCGTTGGCGATATCCTCTATAGCCGTGTAGCTCGCACTAATATCGCAGCTTGGAACAAAATGGGCGCAGACGTGCATGTAGCTGGTCCGATGACCCTCTTGCCGCACGACATCGAAGCTCTGGGCGTAACCGTGCATAAGCATGTTGAAGACGCCATCGCTGATGCGGACGTTGTCGACATCCTGCGTATCCAGCTGGAGCGTCAAAAGAAGGGCCTGTTCCCGACCACTCGTGAATATGCACGCATTTTCGGCATCAACGAAAAACGCCTGGCACTGGCTAAACCTGACGTAACCGTCCTGCATCCCGGCCCGATGAACCGTGGTCTGGAAATCTCCTGGGAGGTTGGTTACTGCGATAACGCTGCTATCCGCACCGAGGTTCAAAACGGCGTAGCAGTACGTATGGCACTCTTATTCTTGACTTTGACAGGAGGTAAACACATTGAAAACGTTGATTAAAAATGGTAGGGTGTTTGACCCCAGCCAAAATTTAGACGCTGTAATGGACATCCTGGTAGAGGATGGCAAGATTAAAGCAGTTGCAGAGGGCATCACCGAAGCAGCTGACGAAGTATATGACGCAACCGGCCTAGTTGTAAGCCCCGGCCTCATCGATATGCACACCCATATGCGTGAGCCCGGTCTGGAAGCGAAAGAAGACATCATCAGCGGCACCATGGCAGCAGCTGCCGGCGGCGTTACCACCGTTGCCTGCATGCCCAATACTAAACCTGTTGTAGATAGCTCCATCATCGTTAGCGGTATTAAACAACGCGCTGCCGAAGAAAGCTATGCTAACGTCGAGGTAGTAGGTGCTATTTCCAAGGGCGAAAAAGGCGAAGAGCTGGCTGAAATGGGCGATATGGCTTATAAAGGCGCAGTAGGCTTCTCCGATGACGGCCACTATGTAAAGAGCTCCCGTCTCTTCATGCTGGCTGCAAAATACATCTCCGCTTTCGACAAACCGCTCATGTGCCATGCTATTGACCCCGAGCTGGCTAGCGAAGGCTACATGCATGAGGGCGCAGTTTCCGCACGCATCGGCGTACCGGGCGTACCCGCTATCAGCGAGGATATTGCTGTAGCACGCGACTGTATCATCGCCGAATATGCAGGCACCCATGTACACATCTGCCACGTTGCTTCCAAAGGCGCGATTGACATCATCCGCCAAGCTAAAAAACGCGGCGTAAACGTAACCAGTGAGGTTACCGTACACCATCTGACCCTGACTGACGAAGCATGCTCTAATTATAGCTCCGCAACCCGCGTTAGCCCCCCGCTGCGCAGCTGGGACCATGTTCAGGCAATGCGCGAGGCTGTCCTCGACGGCACTGTGGACTGCATCGTAACCGACCATGCACCCCATGCTCCTGAAGAAAAGGACGTGGAGTTCCGCTATGCACCCTGCGGCTTCTGCGGTCTGGAGACCTCCCTGGGCGTAATGCTCACCGACCTGTACCACACCGGTATTTTTGACCTGAAGACCATTATCAGCAAAATGAGCTGCGAGCCGGCACAGGTATTCCACCTGCCCGGCGGCACCCTGAAAGAGGGCAGCGTTGCTGATATTACCATTATGGATCTGAATAAAGAATGGACTGTTGACAGCTCCAAATTCTATACCCGCGGCAAATTCACTCCCTATGAAGGCAAGGCCTGCAAGGGTAAAGCCGTGGCTACCATGCTGCATGGTAATTTTGTAATGAGAGATGGTGTAGTATGCACAAAGAAGTAAGAAAAGGTAAATTAGTTCTGAAGGATGGCAGCGTTTACGAGGGCCTTCTTTACGGTGGCAAGCGCAATGCAGTGGGTGAGGTTTGCTTCACCACCGGCATGAGTGGCTATCAGGAAACCCTGACCGACCCCTCCTTCTGTGGTCAAATTGTTGTTATGACCTATCCTTTGGTAGGCAATTATGGCACCAATCCCATGTTTAATCAAGGTCGTAAAAACTTTTTCCAAGGCTATGTAATCGGTGAGCTGTGCGATTGTCCCAGCAACTGGCGCAATGAAAAGAGCTTGGAAACTTGGCTGGAGGAGCAGGACCTGCCCACCTTGGTCGGCGTTGATACTCGTGCCATTACTCGCAAAATCCGTGACCACGGCGTAATGCCGGGCGTAATCGTGCCCAGCGATATGCCGGAGGCAGAGGTGCAGGCTCTGTTGGATTTGCCTGCCATTCACGATCAGGTTGCAACTGTAACTACTCCCGAGGTTTATACCATGGGCAGCGGCAAATACCATATTGCTGTAATGGATTTTGGTATTAAACAAAATATTTTGAACTTCCTGCTGTGCTTTGACACCCGTCTGACCGTCTTCCCGGCTAGCGCAACTGCAGAGGAGGTTATGGCCTGCAATCCCAACGGCATTTTCCTGTCCAATGGCCCTGGGGACCCCAAGGATTTAGTGGACGTTATCGAGAATGTAAAGAAGCTTATTGGCCGTCGCCCTATCTTCGGTATCTGCCTGGGTCACCAATTGATGGCTTTGGCTAACGGCGCCGACACTTACAAGATGAAATTTGGTCATCGCGGTGTGAACCAGCCTGTTAAGGATTTGCGCAGCGGTCGCATCTATATTAGCTCCCAAAACCATGGCTATGCAGTGGACCCTGCTTCCATCGAGGGCAAGGGCATCACTGTAACCCATATTTCTATGAATGATGGCACCATTGAGGGTGTGGAATACGCAAATCATCCCACCTTCACCGTGCAATACCATCCTGAGGCCTGCCCCGGTCCCGGTGGTCACGAATATTTGTTTAAACACTTTATTGATTTGATGGAGGGTCGTTATCATGCCGAAGCTAAGTAATATTAAAAAGGTGCTCGTTATCGGTTCCGGCCCTATTATCATCG
>JAXEPX010000059.1:0-32397 GCA_034117325.1 Phascolarctobacterium sp.
AAAAATAGCCTTTTTCTGCATAGTGGCAGAAAAAGGCTACAGAGATAGCGTGCACAATTATCATCTGTAATATATTTTCCGTCACGAGCAGAAATATATCTTAGCTGAGGCTGCGTTCTGGCTAAGCTTTTGCAAGCATCACAGTGGCTGGACCGCTACGGATTTGCACCGCATTCCCTAATTTAACTCAATAATGAGCACCTCAGTAGATTTAAGTATATAAAATTATAGGCTCTGCAATCTTATAAGTATTTTTCCATAAAGATTACATTTCTATAATAGCACTAATTCTCAATAAAATCAAGATGGATATTGCTTCTTTTTAACAAAAGTCGCACATATTTGTCACATTTTTTTCATTGAGCTAGTTTAGCGCATTCCTAAACTAAAGATTCACTTAATCAAGCATTAATTCTTCTTATTAATCGTGGCAAATAACACAGGAGTACGATGGACTGTGTCAACATAAAGCCAAGCAGGGCCAACCAGAGGCCACTATTAGCTAAAGCCGGCACTAAAAGGTTCTCTAGTAAATAAAATACAGCCAGAGCTATGAGCATCATATTGCGAACGGGAGCAGTGCTCGTAGCACCACAGAATACTCCGTACAGAACCATGCCTATACCGGCACAAGGAGGATAGAGAAGCACATATAAGCTATACGTATTACTGGTCCTGATAACCTCTTCAATAGTAGTAAACAGGCGAATGCAATAATCACTAGTAAAATAATAGGTGCTCATTAAGAGGAGTACCAGAACTGCTAGCCATTTATAGGTGATCTGGATGGTCTCTTTAAAAAGCTGACGCGAGCCTGCACCACACGCCCTACCACTAAAAATCGCAGCACCATTGGCCATGCCGTCAATAAGATAGCTCATTAGGTCCTTCAGCTGCAATAGTACAGCGTTCGCTGCAAGGTACACTGTTCCCAAAGAGGCACCCACTGCGGCAATAATATTATTTACGGTCAGGAGGCAGGCCGTTCTAATCATGAGATTAGCGTTTACCTGGAGCATGCCGATAAACTGACGCCAGTCCAGGAGCTCTCCCCACGGCAGCTTGCTATACTCGAACCTACCATAATAATGCATCAGTATAGCCCCGACAACTGCACCATATAGCTGGCTCAAAAGCGTGGCATAGGCTACGCCGACAATCTCTAGCTTCAACCAGAAAACAAAGGCTATACTCAGAAACATATTGAGCACATTCATTGACACCTGTTGAAAAACACTGGCCCGCACGCGCGTCTGCCCCATTAGCCAGCCTAGTGCAACATAATTGAAGAAGGTTAGAGGTGCACCCCAAATAAGAATGTAGTAATATTCACGACAAAGAGCATTAACATCGGGCGCAGCACCAATCATATTGAGATAAATATCAACTAAAGGCTTCTGCAGCAGCAAACAAAGCAAGCTAATGACTCCGGCTAAGACTAAGGGTTTAAAAAAGGCCAGCATGCCTAAGCGCTTATCCTGTGCTCCAAAGGCCTGCGCCGCATAGCCCGTAGTGCTCACGCGCAAAAAGCCAAAGAGCCAGTATAAATTATTGAATAAGATTGCCCCTAATGAAACGGCTGCAATATACTTCGGGTCAGGCAGCTGCCCCATTACCGCAGTATTGACAGCGCCCATTAATGGTTGTGTCATCGTTGACAGCATGAAGGGTATAGTTAAGCACAAATACTCTTTATCACTTAATAATTTCAATTTAACCACCGCTCCTAATGATAATTATTCTTATTATAAATGAAAATCTTGAATATATAGATTACCATATGTTATAATAGAGGTCAAGTAACTAAAGATAAAATCTAAATTGCAGGAGTGATAAAATGTCTGATACCCTAAAAATATGTGGTCTTACTGTGGAACGAGGCGCAAAACTGCGTACCTTTTTACCCGTACCAGACACTAAAGTTGAAATTCCCATTACCATTATTAATGGCTGTGAGGATGGCCCTACTCTCCTTATTACTGCAGGCATCCATGGTGGTGAATATCCTGGTATAGCAGCAGCTATGGAGCTGGGGCGCGATATAGAGCCTGAGGATGTCATGGGTACGCTAATTATGATGCACCCTGTGAATATTCAGGGCTTCTGGGCGCGTCGAGAGATGATCGTCCCGGAGGATGGCAAAAATCTTAATCGAGTATTCCCTGGTGACCCGCTCGGCACCTTAGCAGATAAAACTGCTTATCTTATTAGCAGTCAATTTTTCCCCATTGCTGATTTTTATGTGGATATGCATAGCGGCGACATTCACGAAAGTCTACACCCCTATGTTTATTACCCCGGTCAGCCCACGCCCGAGGTGGAGCGTAAATCCAGGGCGGTAGCGCGCGTGCTTGATTTGGAATATATGGTGCGCTCACTTGCAACTGGCGGTGCCTATAACTACGCCGCCAGCACGGGACTTCCTTCCATTTTAATCGAACGCGGCGGCGCGGGACTATGCCTGCATGAGGATATTGAAGCCTATAAGGATGATGTGCGTAATATTCTGCGCAAGCTAAAAATGTTCTCCCTGCCCGTGAAGCCACGCCATCATTCCCCACGCGATGTAGAGAATCTCATCTATCTTGAGGCTCTGGAAACAGGCTGCTGGCTGCACCATATTCATAGTGGCGACTTCGTAGAGGAAGGACAGGTTCTGGGCCGCATTACTGATGTATTCGGCAATACGCTGACCACCTATTATGCAGAGCAGACCGGCGTCATCCTCTATGTCTGCCCCGCGCTATCCTCGCCCAAGGGTACAATTCTCGTAGCCTATGGCACGATTAAGGAATTCGAAGAGGATTAAAATTTTCAAGCAAGCAGCTCAGTACTTAGTGTGTAGGTACTGGGCTGTTTTTGTTCCCAAACTCTTTATTAAGAATTTTAAAAAATAGTATTGACAACGCTATTAGGAATGAGTATAATTAACATAACAACTTGATATTGAAGTTTACAGGTGCGCGAGCTTAATAGAGAAGCCGGTGCAAGTCCGGCACGATCCCGTCGCTGTAACGTGGAGTTCATTTCAATTATGCCACTGGATAACTCTGGGAAGGAGAAATGAATGAGGAAGCGAAGCCAGAAGAACTGCCTGTAATAAACATCGTCGTTTGACCTGCGAGAGACGGGGAGAGATGTCGTAAGCGTGGATATGCCTTTGTTGGTGTGTCTAAATGCTATTGATATTTCGCCGTTTTTCATTGTTAACTTCTATTAGGGTTTTAAAAGCAGCTCTAAGTGGAATTCTTTGAAAAGCGGTTTTCTGTTTCTATACCCTCTTTAGGTCGTTTGATGGCTGGACCTACGGGGAATAACGGTCTAAGCCATCGATGATTTCAAATCATTTTGTTTACGGAACTGGACACTCCGTACTTCAAATCCCATTCTCAAATTTTCCTTTTAGTTGCTTTACATTTCCTTTCTCCTCTCTTGTATCCGTAGCTAGGGGTAACTACGGATACGAAAATTCCAGCCATCACTTAATTGTGATGGCTGTTTTCTTTTTGCTAGCTATTTTCTTAATACATAGATGATAAATTTTTTCACAACCTACTCAAGGAGGTGCAGATGATGAAGAAATTATACCTTGCAGGACCTAGCGAAGCTCTTGCTAAGGCCTTTGCTGATGTAAAGGGCGTACTCTCCACCCTTCCCGTACGTGCTCAAGCGACTAATAATGAAGAGCTTCTTGGCATTGAGGTAGAGTATAACCCTAAAAAACAGGATATCTGCGGCATCTTGGAGGTTTACTTTTCGGTTGTAGACCCCTTTGCCAAGCTTAAGGAGCCCTTGGAGCAAGCAGCAATATTTTATACCTCCCAGGAGGATATTCCTCAATTGGACTACTATGCCCGCTTTTTACAAAGCCGCGGTCACGAGCCCGGTGCTGCTCTGGGTAATTTAATTGTTAATGATAGTATTACTGATAAAGGCGAGCTTCGTCCCCTGCAGCTCCGTTTCGGACGCCTCAAGGAGGCACTGCCTTTAAAAGCTGAAGCCTAGGCTTATTATAGCCAGCTTTACCACTAAATACTATTTACTATCCACTATGTTATATACGGCCTGGACACCCGTTGCTGACCGTGTATATAAATGCTTTGCTTTAATCTTCCAAGCAAGACTGTAGCTTTTAGCATTAACTGGGTGAGAGCAGTCGCTATGAAGCTACAAGAAAGATTACGGAGGTGATTGGGCACCAAAGAAAATTTTTTAGGTTTCCCTATTTATGAACAATTTTATCTAAAAGGAGGATTATTTAGATGGCTGATGAACAAAAAATAGCTGCTGTTGAAGGCGAAAAGCCGCTCACAGACCAAGAGCTGGAAGCTATGCTGCGTAAATCAGAAAAGGTAACCGAATTCCCCGAGGTTTCCTTGGATGAATTTACAGAACCTGAATGGGACGAATGGGTGGAGGCATGTAATGCCCTCTTAAAAGGTGCTCCCTTCGATAAGGTAATGTACACGAAAAACTACGAGGGTATTACCTTTGACCCGATTTATCGTCGTAAAGAAATGGATCCCATTCTCCCCACTAATGATTATCCTGGCATGGGTGACTACCTGCGTGGCGCTACCCTGAACGGCTATGTACACGAGCCGTGGGGCATTGCGCAAGCCTGCGACGAAACTCTGCCCAGCGACAATAATGAGCTGTTGAAGGAAGAAATCGAAAAAGGCTCCACTGTCTACCATATTAAATTAGACAGTGCTACCATGGCCGGCATCGACGCTAAGGATGCTGAAAAGGTTGGCGATGTAGGTGTTAGCATTACCACTGCTGACGATATGAGCGTTCTCTTAAACGGCCTGAAGCTGGATAAATACCCCATTATGATTTATGCAGGCGCTGGTGCAAAAGGTATGCTTGCCCTGACCGAAGCTGCTCTGCAGGGTGAAGGCAAAGACCTGAAGGCTGTTAAAGGTGTTATCGGCGCTGACCCGATCGGTGAATTGATCGTTTCTGGCAAGACCAACACCTCTCTGGAATCCCTGTATGATGAAATGGCAGAAACCATTAAATACTGCCGTGCTAATGCACCGCTGATTCGTCCTGTTTACGTACGCAGCGACTGCTTCACTGACGGTGGCGCAGAAGCAGTGCAAGAGGTTGCTTATACCTTTGCTACTGCAGTTGAATATATCCGCGCAATGCAAAAACGCGGCATCGAGCTGAAGGACATTGCAGCTTCTCTGTACTTTGCCTTCAACCAAGGTGCTAACTTCTTCATGGAAATCGCTAAGCTCCGCGCAGCTCGCCAGGTATGGGCAGCTATCATGGAAGCCTTTGGCGCAGAAGTAGAAGACCGCGCAATCATGGTTCATGGTCGCAGTGCCCGCTTCACTAAGACCGTTATCGATCCGTATGTAAACATGCTGCGTAACTGCACCCAAACCTTCTCCGGCGTTGTTGGCGGCGTAAACACCTACGAAAACCCGCCGTTTGACGAGCTCATTCGTAAAGGCGACGTATTCAGCCGTCGTATCGCTCGCAACCTGCATGTCATGCTGCAAGAAGAATTTGGTATGCTCTGCCCGATTGATCCGGCTGGCGGCTCCTGGGCAGTTGAATCCCTGACCAAACAAATCGTAGAAAAGATTTGGGCTGAATTCCAAAAAATCGAAGGTCTCGGTGGCATGGTTAAAGCTCTGGAAGCTGGCTATCCGCAAGAATCCATCGCTAAGACTCTGGAAGAACGCTTCAAAGCTCTGGAACTGCGCAAGGATCGTGCTGTTGGCGTCAACATGTACCCCAACATGACCGAAGAACCGCTGGAGCGCCGCGAAGAGGACAGCGAAGCACTGAAGAAACAACGTGTTGCTGCAGTTAACGCTTACGTTGCTGACATCGATACCAGCTTTGTTGCAAGCAAGCTGGCTAACGTAGCTACAGTTGAAGGTGCTATTGAAGCCTTCAGCAATGGTGCTACCCTGGGACAAGTCGCTGCAGCTGGCTGCCAAGCTACCGCAAGCGAAGCAATCACCCCGATTGGCGCTCATCACTGGACCGAACGCTATGAAGCACTGCGCTTCGATACCGAAAAATATATGCAGGAAACCGGCAAAAACGTCGAGGTCTTCTTGGCTAACATGGGTCCCATCCCGCAACACAAGGCTCGTGCCGACTTCTCCACCAGCTTCCTGCAGGTTGGCGAATTCAATGTACATCTGAACAATGGCTTCCAAGATGACGAAGGCAAACCGGGCTCCCGCTATGAGAAGTGTGTGGCTGCTCTGAAAGAGGGCATCGACGGCAAAGGTACTCCTTACGATGTTGCAGTAATCTGCTCCACCGACAAAACCTATCCGGAAGACGTTCCCGCTCTGGCTCCCATGCTGAAGGCTGCTAACCCGAACATGACCCTGTTCCTGGCTGGCGCTGCTCCGAAGGATCTGGAGAAGATTTATCTGGAAGCTGGCGTTGACGACTTTATCAGTGTCAAAGCTAACTGCTTCGCTACCTTGAAGAAACTGCAACAGAAGAAGGGGATGATTGAATAATGAGCATTAATCCTGATTTCACTAAAGTGTCTGTTCCAGATCATCCGTCCTGTTCCTATGACGAATGGAAGAAAAACCTGGAAGCTAAAATGGGCGAAAATTATGATGCCCTTTATGATACAACCTTGGAGCGTATTCCTAAAGAACCGCTGTACACCAAGGATATTTATGACAAATGCAACCATTTGGACTTCATGAGCGGTATTCCTCCGTTCCTGCGTGGCCCCTACTCCACCATGTACGTTTTCCGTCCCTGGACCGTACGTCAATACGCAGGCTTCTCCACTGCAGAAGAATCCAACGCTTTCTATCGTCGTAACCTGGCTGCAGGCCAAAAGGGTCTGTCCATCGCGTTCGACCTGCCGACCCACCGTGGCTATGACGCAGATAACCCGCGTGTAGTTGGTGACGTTGGTAAAGCAGGCGTATCCGTTTGCTCCATGCTTGATATGAACATCCTGTTCAGTGGCATTCCTCTGGATCAAATGTCCGTATCCATGACTATGAACGGCGCCGTACTGCCTATCCTAGCATTCTTCATTGTTTCCGGTGAAGAACAGGGCGTAGATAAGTCCATTATGGCTGGTACCATTCAGAACGATATTCTGAAGGAATTCATGGTACGTAATACCTACATTTATCCGCCTGCAATGTCCATGCGTATCATTGGTGATATTTTCGAATACACCACCAAATATATGCCTAAATTCAACAGCATCTCCATTTCCGGCTACCATATCCAGGAATGCGGCGCTACCTGCGACCTGGAATTAGGCTACACTCTGGCCGATGGTATGGAATATATCCGTACCGGCGAAGCTGCAGGCCTGCCCGTAGACGCATTTGCTAAACGTCTGTCCTTCTTCTGGGATATGGGCAAAAACTACTTCATGGAAGTTGCGAAGATGCGTGCAGCACGTGTACTGTGGGCTAAGATTCTGAAGAGCTTCGGCGCTAAGAACCCGAAATCCATGGCACTGCGTACCCACAGCCAGACCTCTGGTTGGTCTCTGACCGAACAGGATCCTTTCAACAACATTTCCCGTACCTGTATGGAAGCTATGTCCGCAGCTCTGGGTCATACCCAATCCCTGCACACCAACGCACTGGACGAAGCTATCGCACTGCCGACCGACTTCTCCGCACGTCTGGCTCGTAACACCCAGCTGTACATCCAGGATGAAACTAAAGTTTGCAAGATTATCGATCCGTGGGGCGGCTCCTACTATCTGGAATACCTCACCAACGAAATCATTCGCCGTGCTTGGGCACATATCCAAGAGGTTGAAGCTCTGGGTGGTATGGCTAAAGCAATTGCAACCGGCCTGCCGAAAATGCGTATCGAAGAGTGCGCAGCTCGTCGTCAAGCTAATATCGATAGCGGTAAAGAAACCATCGTTGGCCTGAACAAATATCGTCTGGCTAAGGAAGACCCGCTGAATGTATTGTCCATCGATAATACTGCTGTACGTAATGCTCAGATTAAACGTCTGGAAAAACTGAGAGCAGAACGCGATGGCGAAAAGGTAAGAGCTGACCTGGAGGCTATCACTCGCGCAGCAGAAAGCCGCGACAACGGCAACCTGCTGGAGATGGCAGTTCAAGCTGCACGCGACCGTGCATCCCTGGGCGAAATCTCCGACGCAGTCGAAAAGGTTTCTGGTCGTTTCAACGCAGTTATTCACACTGTTTCCGGTGTATACTCCTCCGAATTCAGTGGCAACGACGATATGGAAAAAGCAACCAAGCTGGCTGACGAATTTGAGCGTCTTGAAGGTCGTCGTCCGCGTATCTTCCTGGCTAAGATGGGTCAGGATGGCCATGACCGTGGTCAAAAGGTACTGGCAACCTCCTTTGCAGATATGGGCTGGACCGTCGACGTTGGTCCTCTGTTCCAAACTCCGGAAGAATCTGCACAGGACGCAGTCGACAACGACGTTGATATGGTTGGCTTCTCCTCCCTGGCTGCAGGTCACAAGACCCTGCTGCCCGCTCTGGTGGAAGAACTCAAAAAACGCGGCCGTGAAGATATCATGGTTTGCATCGGCGGCGTAATCCCGGCACAGGATTATGATTATCTGTACGAGCATGGTGCTGCAGGCATCTTTGGCCCTGGCACCAATATCCCGAAATGCTGCATCCAGCTGCTGCAAATGCTGGTAGACCGTGCGAAAGCAGAACAGGCTGAAGACTAAGGACTGAGGTGAGATATATGCCTGAAACTGGTGAAAAAGATATTAGGCCTAGCTGGGTACCCCTAAAAAAAGATCCCAACTTCGCCTGCTCTGTTATGGGCGGTATTGACAGCGCTGTCAACGCTGTCTCAGAGGAGAAATATACCCCTGTTGAAGCTATCAGAAGGTTTCCTTTAAGGAAAAAGCCCACTCCTGAAGAGCTCATCAAGGGTGTCAGTGAAGGCGATCGCAAAACCCTGTCCCAAGCTATTACCCTGATTGAAAGCAATGCTCCCAAGGATTTTGACAAAGCTCAACGCGTGCTGCAGGCTCTCCTTCCCCGCACGGGGAAGGCCCTGCGCATCGGTATCAGCGGTGTACCCGGTGCCGGCAAGAGTACCTTCATTGAAGCCTTTGGCCAAATGCTGTGCAAGCAGGGCTATAAGGTAGCTGTACTAGCCGTGGATCCCACGAGCTCCATTACCGGTGGCTCCATTTTGGGCGATAAGACACGCATGCAGATGCTCTCGCGCGAGCCCAATTGCTTCATCCGCCCCTCCCCTGCTAAGGGCACGCTGGGTGGTGTAGCACGCAAGAGTCGCGAAACTATGCTGCTCTGCGAGGCTGCAGGCTGTGACGTTATTCTCGTTGAAACCGTAGGCGTAGGCCAGAGCGAAATCACAGTGCGCTCCATGGTTGATTTCTTTATGCTGGTTGTGCTCACCGGTGCCGGTGATGACCTGCAGGGCATCAAGAAGGGCATTATGGAGGTTGCGGACGCCATCGTCGTCAATAAGGCCGATGGTGATAACCTGCCTAAAGCCATCGTTACTCAAGGCGAATATGAGCGCATGATTGAGTTCATTCGTCCTGCTACCGAGGGCTGGAAAACCCATGCTTATCGCTGCTCTGCTCTCACCAAGGAAGGTCTCATGGAGCTGTGGGCTGTTATGCGTAAATTCGAAAAGGTTACGAAAGAATCCGGTGCCTTCGACAGACGCCGTAAATCCCAGACCGTTTCCTGGGTTAACAGCATGATCGATGAGCATCTCCATAATCTTTTCTTCGAGGATCCTATGATCAAGGGGCGCCTCCCCGCAGTCATGGAAGCAGCAGTCAATGGTGTCGTATCCCCGAGCCAGGCTGTAACCGAGCTTATTCGTGCCTTCGATATTGCACGTGCCTCGGAAAAGCATTATCAAAATCAGAAGTATTAATAGCCAGCTAAGCTTCTATAAACACTTAGAGCCCGACCGCGTAGGTCGGGCTCTTTTATTGTTAAATATTTAATTTTACTTTAATAGCTCCAGATACCTTTTACCTCTGTCATGCTCCTGCAGGAAACGGAAGCTATAAAATCCTGCTACAAAGAGGAAAATATAGGGAAGGAAGGGCACATATTCCAGCGATGCAAAGTTCTCGGGAGGCAGTCCCAGCCAAGCTGTGAGCGGGCTATAAAACACATCTGGTACATGGCCAATAACCCTGCCCTGCCACACGATAATACCGCTCGCAAGCTCTTTAGTCAAAGCATAACCGATGGCGCTTAAAATAAGTCCACAGGAGCCCGGAGCCTTCTTTAACCAGCTTTCCAGAGGTCGAATGACAAGGTAGCTCAAGCCCAGGAAGGAGGCTAAGCCAAAGTGTAAGCCTACACCACTAGCTAAAAAGGATGTAGCAACAGAAGTCACAATACCTACAGCTATCAACAGCAAGCCCCAGTGAAAATAATTACTTCCCTGAGTAAAGGTCATGCCGCACAGAAAAACAAGACTCGCAATTATAGCCTTCTGCCAGCCCATAGCTACAGAGCTAGTCCCCCAGGCGGGATCAGCCCCCTGCAAAACATAGCTGCTATAGATAAAGTAGTAGGCTATGAGATTAAGTAATGCTAATGTCTTCAGAGCGTTCAGCCAGCGATACTGCTGCTTAGTGCCAATGGCTGCAATAATATCTTGAGTAGGTGCATAATACTTTTTGATGAAGCTTTCCATAATTTTACCCCGCTTTCGAAAAGTGGGTAACCAGCGCTGTTTACTCCTTTGAGAATAACTCTTATTCCCTTTAATTATATTATATATGAGTCGCAGAGATATTTCAATAAGTTAAAATATAGCATTTAGTGCAGAATGGTTTATTAGCAAGAGATATATTCCTTAATATTATACAAGTTATGCTTATGAGGCATATTATCCATATAGCTCCTACTCTTTAACTTACCAAAAAACACCAACACCCTATCGCCTCCGCTACTGACGATAGGGTGTTGGTGCCAACTCACTTTAAAAAATGCTACTGTCCATTAGCAAAATCAATTGGGAGTTAAAGATGGAAGAATTTTACATGTCTATTTAAAGTGTATATCCAAGCAAGTGTAAGCTTTGTCTAAGCTTGATAAAAGTGTAAGAAAGAATTTTTATGGGGAAGATTTATCATAAAAGGTGAAAGGCTTGAGAACCGGGATTATGCGCCGGTGGCAGGGAAGAAGGGCCATACGACCGGAATAACCAGAATGGATACTACAAGGCAGACAACTACCAGACCAGTGCCACATTTTACATAATCCATGAATTTATATTCACCAGGTCCCAGGACCAGGGTATTAGGAGGGGTACCTACAGGAGAAGCAAAGGCGCAGCTAGAAGCAATCAGGATAGCCATCAGAACTGCCTTCGGAGAAGCGCCCATTTGGGTGGAGAGCGCAATACCTACGGGGCACAGCAGTGCTTTAGAAGCAGTATTGCTCATGAACTGAGTCAGTACTACGGCTAAGCAGAAGAGTACTGCCGTTACAAGATACGGAGAAGGATCGCCACCCATCAGGTTAACAGTGAATTCAGCAATCAGCTTGCCTGCGCCACTGGTGTTCATTGCGTTAGCTACAGGAATCATGCCTGCGAAGAGGAAGATAGTGATCCAGTCGATGGATTGGTAAGCTTGCTTTTCGGTGATGCAGCCTGTCAATACGCACAGTACCGCTCCCACAACAGCTGCCAGCTCCAAGGGCACGAGGCTAGTTGCCATGCACAGGATAACGCCAATCATAATCACACCACAAATAATTTGTTTATTCTTGCTGGTGGGATTAGCTTCAATTTCTTGTTCTACCTCCATGCCTTCAAGAGCGCTGTCCTTACCGTCGGGCAGGAAGTATTTACCAACAAACATCATATAGATGATACCAGCGATAGTGATAGGAACACCGATATAAGCATATTCGAAGAAGCTGAATTGCAGATGCTCCAGACCAGCAGCCTTCAAGGCTACGTTGGCCAAGATATTCGGAGGAGTACCAATCAAGGTAATCGTGCCACCCAAACCGCAAGCGAAAGCCAAAGGCATCAGCTCGCGAGATTTAGAAATATTAGCATTCGCGCAGATACCCAGAACTACAGGAATCAGGCAAGCAGTGGTACCAGTATTAGAAAGGAACGCACTCATAAGTGCAGCGATAACCATGATGCCGAACATCAGACTGTTTTCGCCTTTACCAAACAATCTAACAACAGCACCACCGATTTTTTGTGCCAAGCCAGTATAGAACATGGCTGCGCCAACTACGAACATACCACCAAATAAAACTACAGTGGAATCAGCCAGACCCAGGAAAATTTGGTTTTCCGGTACCAGGCCCAGTACGCTGCAGGCAATCGCAGCCAATACTGCAGTCATTGCCAGCGGAATCATCTCTGTTACAAAAAGCAGAGCGACTACAGCCAGCAGTAATAAACATTTTACAGCAGGACTCATATTAACCCTCCAAACTACTATTTTTTGAATTTAATCTTTACATAATCAAATGTATTAACAGCAAGTCTTTCATCAGTACCATTAGCGATAGAAATTTTATGATCCTGTTTTCTATGCTCCATGATACGATAATAAAACTTTTTGTCGATTTGTTTGAGGTACTCTCGAATTTTTAATTCCTCTTTTTCATTATCTAAATACAGAGTAGCTTCCATATTCATCAGCTCCTTTCGTTTTATGATTGAGAGTCCCTTGAACTGTAGTCATTATACAATATATTCCTAAATAATAAAAATATCTGATTGGAATCTCATTTATGTAATTTTGATATACTTTAGTAGATAAAAAAACGACTGGAGAAATTTTGCTCAAGGAAGGTAAGTGCATGTAGCTTTAGTTTATCCCAGTCGTTTTCATAGCTATTAATTCTCTGACTAAAGTAATACTGTCGGCAGTATTTTGTGCTCTGAATTGCAGCTAAGGAAGATTCTATTTATTTTTAATAAAATATGTAGCAGCATGCTTCAGCCTCTTTTAAGAGCTTTTACAGAAGCCTTAGAGAGCTTGACCATTTGATAATGGTTTACAGCTTCAGCAGCAATTTGAGTATTAAAGGGAAATGCTTCAGCAACCCCCAGGTTTTTATATTTGGAAAAAGTATACAGTTTAGAGGTATTCTTAACATTTTTGCCGGATTCCATAACGTTTTACTCCTTTTCTGTTCAATATATTATAAGGTTTGAGAGTGGCTAAGAAAGCAGTTCCTTTAGAACTATCTAGATTATACAACAAGTACTTCAATAATAAAAATATCTAGTTGGAATGAAAGTTATTACAATTCAGCTAGATATTTTAGCAAAATATATCTATATAATTGAAAATTCTGTGACAAGATTGCTTTTTTTACTTACAATATGCTATACTAATCTCATATTGAGAATTTACGCTAATTATTTTTAATTATTTATTGTTTTCTGAAAGGGGCTTGAACTTATGGACTTAGATATTTACAGGAATTTTCTTGCAGTTGTGGAGGCTGGCAGCTTTACAGGTGCCTCAGATTTTGTGCATATTGCACAACCAGCCCTTAGTAAACAGCTACGTAATTTAGAAAATTTCTTTGGTACTAAACTGATCATTACTCAACGTGGCAGCAGGCAAATTTTGCTTACAGATGCAGGCAGAGTTTTATACCAAAAGGCTAAATATATCTGTTCCTTAGAGGATCTGGCTAAAAATGAAATTGACAATATTATCGGCGGCGTTATCGGTACCCTGCGCTTCAGCATCGCTAATTCTCGTTCTGCCCTGTTTATCGAATCTTCATTGAAGGGCTTCACCCAGCTCTATCCCAATATCAAATGTGAACTTTTTGAAGCGAGCATCGGCGAACAAACGCAGCAGCTTTTAAACGGCATCACGGAGCTTGGTATTCTGAGTGTTCCTTTAAACCATCAGGATAGCTTTGAAATTCTTTTTCGTCGTGACGAAGAGCTGGTAGCAGTCTTTAATAAAGACTCCATCTTTCTTGAGGAGGATACTGATAGCATTGAGCTCAAGCAGCTGGAGGATGTCCCCGTCAGCATCTCGGGAGGTTCAGCGAATATTTTCTTACACGCCTGTGAGGATAAGGATATTTCCCCACGCGTAGTCTGCATCAGCACGACCCGTAGTACTGCTATGGAGTGGGCACGTGTTAAAGCAGCTATTGCAATCGTACCTGTAGAGCCTGGAGAAAAGCTTGGTGATGATTATGTTGTCAAAAAGATTAGCGATTTAAACGCAGATGTCTATAAAACTGTTGTCAAGGTCAAGGACAGACCGCTCTCTGTAGCAGCCCAACATTTTTTGAAATTCTATGCCCGTACCCGAGGCTCCCAGCAGGTATGTGATCTAAATGCCATTTTAAAACGAGATGCTATCTAAAGCATAAAAAAACGCCCGCAACGAATGCGGGCGTTAATTTTATTTACATTTGGGTCTGAGCTCTGGCGGCAACATAGGACAGCAATCATGAATTGATTCACTCACAGGATTCACATGCACCATGCAGTGCTTAACAAGCGGGAAATTGGCCTCAATCGCAGTATGCACTGTCTCGGCAATTGTGTGCGCAGCGAGCAGAGTCAAATCATCCTTAACACTGATTTCCACATCCACATAAATGCGGCTGCCAAACATGCGGGTATAGAGGCTATCCATGTGCTCAACACCGGGTACACGCTCAATAAGCTCCTCTAGCTTTTGCGTCGTTTCCTCGTCGCAGGAGTGGTCCACCATCTTATCCATAGCATCCTTAAAAACCTCATAGGCCGCATGAAGAATCATCACGCAAATAATTAAGCTGGCGATGGGGTCGAGCACAGGATACCCCATACGTGCGCCAAGAATACCCACAAAGGAGCCAATGGAAGAAAGAGCATCACTGCGATGATGCCAAGCATCCGCCATCAGCGCGCCGGAATTAATCTTCTCCGCAGCGCCTTTAGTATACCAGAACATGCCCTCTTTCACAACTATGGAGAGCACTGCAGCCCATAGAGCCAGTTGACCGGGAATAACGAGCTCAGCCGCATCAGTATGAAAAACCTTCTCATAGCCGCTATAGCCAATACCAAGCGCTACCAGCGTTAGCATTACTGCTAGGATAATCGCTGCCACGCACTCCATGCGCTCATGCCCGTACTGATGCTCATCGTCGGAAGCCTTATTAGAAAGCTTCACGCCAGCCATTACGACAAAGGTACTGAATACGTCGGAAGCAGAATGCACACCATCGGAAATCATCGCTGCAGAATTTGCAACAAAGCCTGCGGCGAGCTTCGAGAGGCTCAGCACTAAATTGGCCACAATACTATTGAGCGATACGATCATCGCTACACGTTCTTCTTCATTTGCATACTTCATAATAAAACCTCCAGATTTTTGCAAATTGCTTCCATATAGCTAAATAGCTTAGCTCTCTAGAAGCGTTTAGAACATCTTTGCCTAAGGTTGCAGACACTTAGCAGCATTAATAATGCATACAAAAAGCGCCTGCGGAATAGTAATTAACTGTCCCGCAGACGCTTAGCTTTCAGTCTGCTGCCCAAAGGGCCCGGCTGCAAAAACCTGTAGAGGTAGACCGCCTGATCAGTTTGTACTGTTGCTTAAATCGCAGTGCAAAGAGATTATAGGTAGTATACATGGTTAGCTATGGATTTGTCAACTGTTTTTTATATTATGTAAGCTTTTCTTATTCTTCAGGCTGAATACGAACACAGGAAGCGGTAACTGCTCTGTGCCAGCCATGCAGCAGCTTCACGCGCTTCTCCTCGGACATATCAGGCGTAAAGGTCTTCGCAATCTCATGATTCTGCTTAATGCTCTCCTTACTCTCCCAGAAGCCCACTGCCAAGCCTGCAAGATAAGCTGCACCCATCGCCGTAGTCTCAATCGTCTTCGGACGCGCCACCTTCGCATTCATAATATCAGCCTGGAACTGCATCAGGAAATTATTAGCGCACGCACCGCCATCAACCTGCAAGGAGCCTAGCTTAATCCCACTATCCTCCTGCATAGCCTGCAGCACATCATTCACCTGGTACGCAATCGACTCCAGCGTAGCACGCACCACATGATTGCGATTCACGCCACGCGTGAGGCCCACAATAGCGCCACGCGCATACTGATTCCAATACGGCGCACCCAAGCCTACGAAGGCGGGCACCATATAGCAGCCCTGCGTATCGGGCACGGAGGTCGCCAGCGCCTCGGACTCAGCCGCATTACGGATAATGCCTAGCTCATCGCGCAGCCACTGAATCGCAGCACCCGCAACGAAAATAGAGCCCTCAAGCGCATACTCCACCTTGCCATCCACACCCCAGGCGATGGTCGTAACGAGGCCATTTTTGCTCGTTACAGGCTTCTCGCCCGTATTCATCAGCATGAAGCCGCCCGTGCCATAGGTGTTTTTCGCATCGCCGGGAGCAAAGCAGGTCTGGCCGAACAGAGCGCACTGCTGGTCACCAGCTGCACCTGCGATAGGAATCTGATGCTCAAAAAGCTTCGCATCCGTCTGACCATAAATGCAGCTAGAGGGCTTAACCTCCGGCAGCATGTCACGGGGCACGCCCAGAATGGTGAGAATCTCGTCATCCCACTTAAGCTCGTGAATATTATACATCAAGGTACGGGAAGCATTGGAATAATCGGTAACATGCACCTTACCGCCTGTCAGCTTCCAGATAATCCACGTATCAATCGTACCAAAGAGCAAGCGGCCTTCGTCCGCCTTCTCGCGTACACCGGGCACATTTTCGAGAATCCAGTGCAGCTTCGTACCGGAGAAATAAGCGTCTAGCACAAGGCCCGTCTTTTCACGGAACATTTGGGAGTAGCCCTTCATCTTCAGCAGGTCGCAATACTCGGCCGTGCGGCGGCACTGCCATACGATAGCCTTATACACTGGGCGACCCGTTACCTTATCCCACACGACAGTGGTCTCACGCTGATTGGTAATGCCAATACCCGCAATATCATCGGGAGTAACATTGAGCTTGCTCATCGCCTCGTACATCAGACCAAGCTGCGTAGCCCAGATTTCTTCAGCGTCATGCTCCACCCAACCGGGTTGGGGGAAATATTGGGTGAATTCCTTTTGCGCTACGCTGCAGATTTCACCCTCGTGATTAAAGAGAATGGCGCGGCAGCTGGTGGTACCCAAGTCCAACGCCATAATATATTTTTTCTGCATAATACATCAACCTTTCGTAATATGCTAATAAACCTCTAGGAATATCCCTTACAAATTCGGCAGGAAGAGGATGAGGCTCGGCCAGTAGGTTACGATTACCAGCGTAATCAGCAGAGCAATAATGAAGGGTACGCACTCCTTCATGAAGTGGCCCAACGGTGTCTCCGTAATTGCGCATACCGTGAACATCATGGAGCCAAAGGGAGGAGTCAGGCCGCCAATCATGATATTAACAATGCAGATAATACCAAAATGGACGGGGTCAACACCCAGCTGCTTCACAACCGGCACCAGCAAGGGGGAGAGAATAATCAGCGCTGCACCACCCTCGAGGAACATACCCAAAACTAAAAGCAGCACGTTAATGAGTGCCAGCATAATATATGGATTGCGGGTGAAGTCCAGCATACCAGTCGTAATGGCCTGCGGAATACGCTCCCAGTTCATGTAATAGCCAAAGAAGGAGGCTGCCACGATAATCAAGGTTACGGAAGAAGTACCATAAATAGTCTCCTTCAGAATCGGCCACACATGCTCCCATTTCAGGCGTCTGTAAATAATCGCACCGACAAAAATGCAGTACACAACTGCTACAGCACCTGCCTCGGAGGGAGTGAACATACCCATGCGCAGACCGGCAATAATGCCAAAGGGGAAGAGCAATGCCCAAATAGAATCCTTCAGCTGCGCTAAAATTTCGCCGATGGTCGCTCTGCGCTCACGCGTAGCCTTATAGCCGCGTTTTTTCGCAATGAAATGTACCGTGAGCATCAAAGCCGCAGCCATCAGAACGCCCGGCACATAGCCCGCGATAAACATCTTCGTTACGGACACATTCGCGATTAAAGCGTAAATAATGAGGTTAATACCAGGAGGAATAACCGGCGTAACTGCAGAGGAGGCAGCCGTAATTGCAGCGGCAAAGCCCTTGTCATAACCGCGTTTTTCCATCTCGGGCACCAGCATTTTGGACTGCATAGCTGCGTCCGCATTCGCAGAGCCGGATACGCCGCCCATGAGTAAGGAAAGCAAAACATTAACCTGCGCCAGGCCGCCACTAAAGTGACCGGTGAGCACCTCGGTGAATTTCAGGAGCTTTTCACTGATGCCGGCAAAATTCATAATACTGCCCGCCATAATGAAGAAGGGGATCGCCAGAAGCGGGAAGGACTGGCAGCTTCTGATAATGCTCTGGAACAACAGATGTGTCGGAGAGGTTGTATCAATAAAGGTAAAATAGGAAGCAGCTGCACCAAAAAGTGCAAAGGCAATGGGAATGCCTGCAAAATACAGCACGAAAACGATAAGGACGGGTAAATAAGCCATTATTCATTTACCTCCTTTTTACCACAGAAATCTTCGTAAACAAAAACCACAGAATAAATTGTCATCATGAAGAAGGCAATTACGACTGCCGCCGTGATATAAGCAGAGGAAATGCCCAAAACCGGGGTCAGCTTTGTATAGGATTTAGAAATAAAAACAACGGATAGATAGGACATGTAGGCATTGAGCACTACGAGGATAATATCCATCAGCGTAGCAATAGCACGTCTTGCGCCCACAGGCAGCATATTTACCACAATATCCACACCTACGTGGCCGCGGCGCTTAAAGGCAGCGATAGAGCCAATGAAAACAGCCCAAACGAAGCAGCCGGTAGCTACCTCCTCGGACCAGACCATGCCCATATTAAAGAAATAACGACAAACAATGTTCAGAACAACTAAAGCAGTGGTAATAACCAGGAAACCAGCCGCAATCAGCTCCTCTGCATTTTTCAAGATAAACTTCATAGTACTTAGATCCCTCGCAAGTAATGGACAAATTAATTAAGTCTAGATTTGGAAAAAAGGGACTGCCGAAACAGTCCCTTTAAATCAGAGCACGAATTGATTATTTTTTCAGGTTTTGGCGAATTTTTTCCAGCTCAGCCTTCATAGCTTTGTAGGTACCGGGTTTTACGCCTTCTTTAGCTTCCATGTTTTCGTAAATCGGCAGGATAGCCTTATCGAATTTTTCATGGTCAACTTCGTTGAATTTTACGCCCTTGGATTCCAGTTCAGCTTTAACCTTGTTGTAGGAATCGCTGGAGATTTTCAGCATTTCAGGACCGCCTTTAGCGAACTCTTCGATGACGATTTTGCGGTCTGCTTCAGGAATGCTGTTCAGGACTTTAGTATTGATGTAAACGCCGCAGGTGCCCAGCAGATGGCGGGTGAATGCTACGTTTTTAACGTGCTCATAGCATTTGGTACCGATGTTAGTGAATTCGGAGCCTTCCAGACCATCTACAACCTTTTGAGATACTGCAGGCAGGGTCTCGGACCAGGGCAGTGCAGTTGCGGTAGCGCCCATGTAGTTAATGGTATCAACATAAACCTTGGATTTCGGAGTACGCAGTTTCATGCCTTTCAGGTCGTCCGGAGTTTTAACAACCTTGTTGGTCATAACATTGCGGAAGCCGAATACATAGTCCAGAGCCAGAACAGTGATGTTTTTCTTTTCAGCATCTGCTTTCATTTTCTTCAGCATGTCGCTGTTGCACAGTACTTCGTATTCTTCGAAGCTTTGGAACATCATAGGGCCGGCAAAAACCTTAAACTCGGGAACATAATCGCCTAAGTAGGAAGGATCTTCTACGGAAATGAAGTTAGCGCCTTGAGCTACTTGCTCCAGACCATCCTTATAGGTAGCTAATTGGCCTTGACCAAAGCATTGGATTTCTACACGACCTTGGGTTTTCTCTTTAATGCGACCTGCAACGAGCTCCATGGATTTGTAGAGCTGTTCATCCGGGGAGAAAACGTGGCTCAATTTCAGTACGATTTTCTTATCGGAGCCTGCTTTGTTTTCAGCCTTTTTGTCGCCGCCGCAGCCGGTCAGCACGAGCATCATAACTGCCATCATAAGTAAAGCAACTATCTTTTTCATATGAATCCTCCTCAACTTCTGTATTCAACCTCTTTGTTGAATTTTATTGAATTTTTCACGGAAACGTCTCCGTGGTTTTTCCCTAATAACATCTTAGCAGACGTTCACAGGATTGTCAATAATTTTACAACAATTTGTCTAAACCGCATGGTTAATAGTGTTATGGACTTATTTTGTCCATATGGGTTAAATTTTGTCCCACTTGTTTTTTTGCTAACAATGTGCTATGATGGTGTTGAAGATTGTTGAACTTTTGTTGAAATTTCACCAACACACATAGATTTAAAGGAGGCTATTATTATGACAATGATTTTTGCTCACCGCGGCTTTAGCGGTTATTATCCCGAAAATACCATGCTCGCCTTTCAAAAGGTAGCTGAGGAGACCTGTGCTGATGGTATCGAGCTGGATATTCAAATGACGAAGGACGGCGAAATCGTCATTATGCATGACGAAACGCTGGACCGTACGACTAATGGTAGTGGCTGGCTCAAGGACCACACTCTGGCAGAGCTCAAAATGCTCTCCGTGGGCGTGAATATGAAGGGCTTCCTGCCCCGCCAGACCATCCCCACCCTGCGCGAGTATTTCGACTGGCTGAAGACGACAAAGCTCATTACGAATATTGAGCTCAAGACCGGTGTTTTTGAATACGAGGGCATTGAAGAAAAGCTGATTGCGCTTGTCAAGGAGTACGGTCTTGAAGAGCAAATTTGGTACTCCTCCTTTAATCATTATACGATTGCGAAAATTAAAAAGCTCATGCCCGAGGCTAAATGCGGCCTTTTGATGGATACCTGGCTGATGAATGTGGGTGCGTATGCTGCCAGCCAAGGCGCTGCTACCGTCAATGCCTGCAGCTTCTTCTGCGCTAAGGAAGGCGTGAGCGAGGATCTGCATGCGCATGGCGTTGGCCTGCAGGCCTGGACTCCGAATGACGCCGAGCTCATGCAGCGTTTAGTAGAGCGCGGTGTGGACAGCCTGATTACGAATTTCCCTGATATCGCTGCCAAGGTTATTGGCCGCAAATAAGGAGCTTTGGCATGGCTGCTAACGAAGGTAAAGCAAAAAAGGTTACACTTAAGGATATCGCACAGGCCGCAGGCCTCTCCCCTGCCAGCGTCTCCATGATCTTGAACAGGCGCAGCATTAACCGCTTTAACGCCGAGACTGTGCAGCAGGTGTTTGCGCTCGCTAACCAATTAGGCTATAAATCGAGCAAGGGCAAAAGCTTTCTGCTGGATAAGCCCTCTGACACGCTGATTTATATTATTTGCCCCTCCGTTTTCAACCCTTTCTACACGACGATTATCCAGGGCATTGAAATCGCTGCACGCAAGCAGGGCTACGTTACCAGCGTACGTACCACCTATTGGGACACGAGCACCGAACGCTTCATTATGGAGCAGGCACGCCAATTTAATATTGCAGGCGTAATTTTTGCCATGATTCCACAGCAACCGGAGCTAGCCTATGAGCTCAGCCGCCACCTGCCCGTGGTTGCCATCGGTGATAGACGAGGCGACCTAGAGCTTGCTACCGTGGATATGAATAATTTTACTGCTGGTCAGCTCATAGCAAGCCATCTTTTGGAGTTAGGCCATCGTCAGCTCGCTTACCTTTCGACAACGCTTAATGAGCAGCACACCTCGCGTTTGCGCCGTTATGATGGTCTCAAGGCCTCTTGCTCGCGTACGGAAACAGCGAAGCTACACCTCTTCACGCAGGATATTTCCCCAGAATATGAAATCTCCCATGTGGATGTAGAATATACTACAGGCTATGAGCTTGCACGTCGCTGCCTTTCTGAAGCCCCCGATGTTACGGCCATGGTTGCCATTAATGACATGGTAGCCTATGGCGCCTATAATGCTATTCGAGATGCGGGACTCCGCATTCCAGAGGACATAAGTCTGTGCGGCTTTGACAATATCTTCCCCTCCCGCCTCGCAGGGGTAAGCCTGACTACTATCGATAATTCTCTTACGGAATGTGGCAAGAGTGCCTTTAACCTACTTCAAGAGGAAATTGCCAGCTATGAAAATCACGGACGCTTTGAAAGCATTACCCATGTGGAATATAAATGTCGTCTCATCGCCCGTAGCTCCAGCGGACCTGCTCCGAAATTAAAAACTTAAATTACGCAAAAACACCTAGTACCTTCCTGAATAGGAGCTTAGTACTAGGTGTTTTTGTTCTTTGGATTTATGGGAATTATGGGGATGGAGTAACGGGATACTTAAACATGCGGAGTCTCTGCAGCCAAATATTCAACTGCCATATATACATTTTTAGCAAGCTCGCTTGATGAATCCTCTAGAAAATACATTCCCAGCAGCACCAGCAAAGCCATAAGTATAAACATTTTATTGTCCTGATGTAGAGTTTTCACTGCTATCAGCCTCTTTTCTCATTGCTTGAGTACATGATAACAGACAAAGATTAAATCAATATTAAGTGAAGGTAAGATATAAGCTAATTTTTGTATGCACCTTTATTTTTCAATGCTAGCTTTATATTTCAAAACAATGGCAATTGCCAGGCTCAGAATAAAGCAAGCACTGAAGAAGTACAGCGTAACGCTATAGCTATGCGTACGCTCATAGATTTGGCTTAAGAGCAACGGACCTGCAATACCAGCCAAGCCCCAAGCAGTAAGAATACGTCCATGAATAGCGCTGAGCTGCTTCGTGCCATAGATATCACTTAAATAGGCGGGCATGCAGGAGAAGCCACCCCCATAGCAGGTGATAATGATGAAAATCAACGTCTGGAACATAAAGCTATCGCTCACGCCTGCCAAAAGGTAGAAGGCGATAATTTCAATCGCAAAGAATGCGATATAGGTATTGCGGCGACCGATATAATCAGAAATCGTGGACCACAAAATGCGACCGCCGCCGTTTAACAGGCCAATAATACCGACCATGGAGGCTGCAGCCATGGGCGTCATTTTAATGACCTCCTGCGCCATCGGGGAGGCTACAGCCAAGAGGCCTATGCCGCAGGTAATGTTGGTGAAGAAGACCCACCAGAGCGCGTAGAACTGCCAGGTGTGCATTGCTTCCTTGACAGTGTACTGACACGGCTGGCTTTCCGGAAGCTGTGCCTTATGCGTGCCCTTAACATGCAGCTCGGGCAGTTTAGGCGGCTCGAGGTAAAGCGCGGAGCAGAGCATCACGAGAATATACACGCAGCCCATGATGACGAAGTTTTGCACAAGGCCATAGGCAGCAATTAAAAGCTGCATTACAGGACCAGCAATGAGGCTTGCAAAGCCAAAGCCCATGATGGCAAGGCCCGTTGCGAGGCCACGGTTATTAGGGAACCATTTCACCAAGGTTGAAACGGGAGTGATGTAGCCTGTGCCTATGCCAATGCCACCAATGACGCCGTAGAACAGATAGAGCAGCGTCAGGCTCTGCACACTGAGTGCGTACGCCGTGCCAAGCATACCCGTACCAAAGAACGCGGCGGCGATGAGACCACTCTTGCGCGGCCCCATGCGCTCCACATAGGTGCCGAGAAAGCCCGCCGAGGTGCCGAGGAAAAGGATAGCGATACTAAAGGCCCAGGTGACCTGCTGCAGCGTGAAGCCCATGGCCTCCATAATGGGGCGAGTCAGCACGCTCCAGGCGTACACTGAGCCAATGGAAATATGAATGCCGATGGCAGCTAGCACGATGAGCCAGCGATTTTTCTTGTTAACGTTTTGCAGTGCATTTTGCATTGTGATTACCTCTTTTCTTTTATTTTGGCTGATAAATAAAAGAGCAGCTTGCGTCCAGACTTTTTTATCACAGGCTACACAATGCGTTTTGAGCTTTGTAGGTTTACTAAAGCTAACCTAAGTTAGGCTTTAATCAAATAGGCTCAAAAATATGTGCAAGCAATAAAAAAGTCTGGGCAGCAGCTGCTTGCCCAGACGGTCGGCTAATTCACAATGCAGTCCACGTGGTAAACTCCACTAATCCGTCAGGAGCTGCACTGCTATATTAAGTTATGCCTTAATTATAATCGTTTTTATGTAATTGTCAAGGGGTAATTTCAAGATAATGTGTGCGATTTTGCACATATTACACAAGATATTGTGGTCCGCATTTAACTTACAGCAATACTATTTTTGCTCACTTTGTTCAGCTTGAGCAGGCTTTTTCAGCGAGCAGGCACCCTTGCCACAGGTACCACAGCCCACAAGCTTGCCCTGCTTATGCGCGCTCAGCGTCAACTTATACGCAAGATAAGCAGCGCCTATTAATATTATTACAGCTATAAACTTAATCACCGGTACCACCTCTTATTTAGCGCTGCTGTTTTACCTTCGGCGCCTTGATATTGGTGCAATGGCAACAGCCCTTATTGCCCGCACTGCAGCCCACGCAACCGCCCTGCTTATGCGTACGATAGACGTGCTTCGCTGCCAGATACACAACACCGATAACTACTAAGGCTACAATCCAGGTTGCCATCTTAACACCTCTTTCATTATAGCTTATTTATGCATTTACGCTCAAGACATTCTGAGCATTTTCACACTTTTGGGCGGGACGCACCAGCAGATAGATAAAGCCAACCAGCATTACTACTGCCACTGCAGTACCTGCATTGAAGGCTTCGCCACCGATGAAAACACGTCCCAGCTGATAAATCATCAAGCAAATGCTATACGCATACAGGTTTTGGAACAAAATGGTCGCGATGGTCCATTTGCGGCTATTCATCTCCTGACTCATGGTGGAGATAGCAGCCAGACACGGGGAATCCATCAGGTTGAAAACGAGGAAGGAAAAGGCTGCTACGGCGCTGGGGAACATCGCCATAACTGCGTTCCACAGGTCGGGCTCCTCCTCAGTAGCCTCGGCAAGGCCTGCTAAAATAGCCATAGTGCTCACGATAGCCTCCTTCGCTACAAAGCCGGAGAAGGCTGCAGCGACTGCCTGCCAGCTGTCAAAGCCCAGCGGCGCAAAGAGAGGCGCCAGCGCACCACCGATAATCGCGATAAAGCTTTGCTCGGTCTCCTCCACCATCGTGAGAGTGCCATCCACATAGCCATAGCTTGCGAGGAACCACATCGCAACGCAGCAGAGCAGAATCACAGTACCAGCCTTCATCAGGAAGCCTGCTACGCGCTCCCAGGTGTGCAGCAGCACGTTTTTGGCGGTCGGCAGATGATAGGGAGGCATCTCCATAACGAAGGGAGCAGATTCGCCTGCGAAAAGCTCGCTCTTTTTGAGGATAATGCAGGAGGTTACCACGGCAAAGAAGCCGATGAAGTACATAATCGGAGCCATGTACCAGTCCCCACCCATAATCGCACCACTTAAAAGTGCGATAACCGGCAGCTTCGCGCTGCAGGGGATGAAGGTTGTGGTCATGATGGTCAGACGACGATCTCTTTCGTTTTCAATGGTGCGGCTCGCCATGATACCCGGTACGCCACAGCCAGAAGAAATTAAGAGAGGAATGAAGCTTTTGCCATTCATACCGAATTGGCGGAAAATGCGGTCCATAATGAAGGCCACACGCGCCATATAGCCGCAGTCCTCCAGGAAGGAGAGCAGCAGGAAAACAATCGCCATTTGCGGTGCAAAGCCAATGGGTGCTGCTACACCGCCGATAATGCCATCGACAACGAGGGATACAAGCCAATCCTCCGTACCGGCAGCCTCCAGCTGCTCCTGTACCCAGGGCTGAATCCATTCGCCAAATAATGTATCATTCGTAAAATCAGTTACTATAGTACCTAAAGAATCTACGGCAATATAATATACGAGGAACATAATCATCGCAAAAATTGGCAGTGCCAAGAAGCGATTTGTCAAAATGCTATCGATTTTGTCGGACATAGTCGCGCCCTGCTGCGCCTTCACTACGCACTTTTGCATCAGGCCTACGATATAATTATAACGCTCGTCCGTAATAATGCTCTCGCAATCATCGCCAAGAGCTTCCTCACATGCTTTGACAATCTTATCAAGCTCTTGAGCTTCTGCTTCGGTCAGGTTCAGCGCACCCATAATTTTGCTATCGCGTTCGAAAAGCTTTACAGTCAGCCAGCGCTCACTCGCGCCGCTGATTTTAGGACCTACGAGCTTCGCAATTTTCGTCAAAGCCTGTTCTACCTCAGCGCTAAAGTGCAGATATTGCGGCGCCTTGCCAGAAGCATCCTTCATAGCCTGCTCCGCAGCCTCACGCGTACCTTCGCCGTTCAAAGCGCTGGTCTCGATAATATGGCAGCCTAGCTCCTTGCCGAGGCGCGCCAGGTCCAGCTTATCGCCCTTCTCGCGCACGATATCCATCATATTCATAGCAATGGTTACAGGAATACCCATCTCCATAAGCTGCGTCGTCAGATATAAATTGCGCTCAATATTGGAGCCATCTACCAGGTTTAATACGGCATCAACCTTATTATCTAATAGATAATTACGGCTGATAACCTCCTCCAGCGTGTAGGGAGAAAGAGAGTAAATACCAGGCAGGTCAGTAATGATAACATCCTCGTGACCTTTAAGGCGACCTTCTTTTTTCTCCACCGTTACACCGGGCCAGTTGCCCACATATTGCTTTGAGCCTGTCAGCTCATTAAACATCGTTGTTTTACCGCAGTTCGGATTACCTACGAGGGCAATCTTCTTTTCTAATTTCAAAGCGCTCATGCTCAACCTCCCTTTTACTCAACCAGAATATTTTCAGCCTCAGCCTTGCGCAGGCTCAGCTCATAGCCACGCAGAGTGACCATCATCGGGTCGCCAAAGGGAGCGACCTTGCGCACGTGAATCTCTACGCCCTTCGTTACACCCATATCCATAATGCGGCGCTTCAGCGCACCCTCGCCCAACAAGCGAGTTACGATGGCGCTATCGCCTACAGAAACATCCTTCAAGGTTTTCATCATTTTGCCTCCCTCATTTTCTAGTCAACCTATATCGTACTTTTGACAATAACAAAATCACTGTAGTTATCATTAGCTAACTACAGTGATAAGTTTACTATCGCATTCAGGTTTTGTCAAGCATTTTCTAACGAATCCATAAGCTAATCTTGCTATTAGGTTAGCTTATGCTGTCATATTGAAAATAAAATAGCCGCACTGCGTTAATTGCAGTACGGCTAAAATCACATTTAATTATAATACTCGAGATTTACAATACAGTGAAGCATTTGCTGCCTTATACACTGTATTTATTTTACTACAACATCAATAGCACCCTCATGCAAAACAACTTCTGCAGCTTGGCCATTTCTGATTTCCCCAGCAACAATCTTGCGACCCAGGATATTTTCCACAGTGTGCACAATCAAGCGTTTCAGCGGTCTTGCACCAAAGGCAGGATCAAAGCCAGCCTGAGCTAAGAAGGCCACAGCCTCGTCCGTAGCGGTGAGCGTAAGCTCCAGCTGCTTGGACAGGCGCTCACTAAGCTCGCGCAGTACCAGCTTAACGATATCCTTGATTTGCTCTGCAGCCAGAGGCTTGAAGGTCACGATATCGTCCACACGATTCAGGAACTCCGGACGGAAGAAGTTCATCAGCATTTGCTGAATCTTCTCGCGGTCCAGGCTGCCCTGCGCCTTCATGATTTCGCTGCTACCGAGGTTACTCGTCATAATAATCAGCGTGTTTTTGAAGTCAACGCTGCGACCTTGACCATCGGTCAGACGGCCATCGTCCAGTACCTGCAGCAGTACATTGAAGACATCGGCATGCGCCTTTTCAATTTCATCTAACAGAATTACGCAGTAGGGGTGACGACGAACAGCCTCAGTCAATTGACCACCCTCATCATAGCCAACATAGCCAGGAGGCGCACCAATCAGGCGGGAAACAGTGTGCTTCTCCATGTACTCACTCATATCAATGCGCACCATATTACGCTCATCATCGAAGAGCACCTCGGCCAGGGTTTTAGCCAGCTCGGTTTTGCCCACGCCCGTAGGACCAAGGAAGATGAAGGAGCCAATCGGACGATTGGGGTCCTTGATGCCAGCGCGTGCACGAATAACAGCCTCGCTGACGGCCTTGACAGCCTCATCCTGACCAATAATGCGCTGATGCAAAATTTCCTCCAGATGCACGAGCTTCTCGCGCTCGCCACTACCTAAGCGAGAAACGGGGATGCCTGTCCAGGTACTTACAACCTTCGCGATATCCTCTTCGTCGACCTCTTCCTTGAGCAGTACATTATCCTTGCCACTTTCATCCTTGGTAGAAAGAGTGCTGAGCTCCTTTTGCAGTGCAGGCAGACGACCATATTTTAGCTCGGCCAGCTTATTCAAATCGTAATCGCGCTCAGCCTGCTCCATTTGCTGTTTAACAGCGTCAATTTCCTTTTTTACCTCGCGTACGCGAGCAATGGAGGCTTTCTCCGCATCCCAGCGTTTCACGAGCTCATCATTAGCCTGACGCAGCTTGGCCAGCTCCTCATTAAGCTTAGCGAGACGATCCTTGGAAGCATCGTCCTCTTCCTTAGCGAGAGCTTGAGCCTCGATTTCGAGCTGCAGAATGCGGCGCTTGCTTTCATCAAGCTCAGTCGGCAGGCTATCGATTTCCGTACGCAGACGCGCTGCGGCCTCATCGACAAGGTCAATCGCCTTATCAGGCAGGAAGCGGTCGTTAATATAACGATTGGAGAGTACTGCGGCTGCAACGAGAGCAGCATCCTTGATGCGCACGCCATGGTGTACCTCATAACGCTCACGCAGGCCACGCAGGATGGAGATCGTGTCCTCAACGCCCGGCTCCTTGACCATAACAGGCTGGAAACGACGCTCCAGTGCGCTATCCTTTTCAATATATTTACGATATTCGTTCAGCGTCGTAGCACCGATGCAGCGCAGCTCGCCGCGCGCCAGCATGGGCTTCAAGATATTGCCCGCATCCATCGCACCCTCGGCAGCACCTGCACCTACGACAGTGTGCAGCTCGTCGATAAACATAATAATTTGGCCTGCGCTATCAGAAACAGCCTTCAGGACCTTTTTCAAGCGCTCCTCAAATTCGCCACGATATTTAGCGCCCGCAACGAGAGCAGCTAAATCCAGCGCATAGAGAGTCTTGTTTTTCAGGCTCTCGGGAACGTCGCCTGCGACAATGCGGCGCGCCAGACCTTCGGCAATAGCAGTTTTACCAACACCGGGCTCACCAATGAGCACAGGGTTATTCTTCTTGCGACGGCTGAGGATTTCGACCACGCGGCGAATCTCCTCGTCACGACCGATTACCGGATCCAGCTTGCCCTCGCGCGCCTTGGCAGTCAAATCCTGACCAAATTTCTCAAGTGTTTTTTTCGTCTCCTCGTCACCAGCAGCACTTTGGTACTGCATATAAGCGGCCTCAATCTTCTTTTTATCAAGGCCATATTTGCGGAAGAGGGACACAACATCACTGTCGCCATCGCTAGCCATGGTAGCAACCATGTCTCCTACAGTAATTTCAGACTTCGCATTTTGATTCAACAGCGCCATTACGCGTGCAAAGCCCGTACCCATCATCAGCTGACGGTCCTGACCCTTCACGCCGGGAATTTTGTCGACGAGAGCTTTCGCATCCTTGGCAAAAGCATTTTCATCAATATGCAAGCTTTGCAGTAAATATCTAAAGAAGCCTTCACTGCCACATAATGCTACCAGCACATGCGCCGTAGTCAGCTCCTGATGATAATGCATCACAGCCTGCTGCTGGGCCGCCTCGAGTATAGCCTTTAATTCTTCACTATATTTTTCATTCATAAGCTTATCCTCCTCATCTATCACAGGATTTAGCGCTACGCTAACCTTAACTTAAGCTGTTTTTATAGACTTAATGTGAGGTTAGTAGCTCATTGGTTAATTTTTGTTCTTTACTTGTATTATACCAGTAAAAGTCAAAAAGTCAAATAGAAAAATTTGTTAATTTGGTGAAATCTTGCTACCCATTCCTTGACAGATTGTTAAACATGTGGGACAATTATAATCACTTTTTTAGTTTTTTGTTTTCTTTTTGAGGAGGAATATTATGTCACCCACATCGCTTTTACGTGGAATAGCCCTACTACTATTATTACAATGGGTTTCCACTTTGATTATTAATTTTTTAGGAATACCCTTTCCACCAGCTCTTCTAGGTATGCTCATTTTGACAGCCCTACTCTGTGGAAACATCATTCCTGCTAGCTCTGTCGAGGGTATCTGCGACATCCTGATTTCTAAAATGGGTATGCTCTTTCTCCCCGCAGGTGTCAGCGTTATTCTCTATTTTGATATCATCAAGGCTGAATGGCTGCCCATACTTGCTACAATTATTATTTGTAGCTTAGCCGTTATGGCTGCTACTGCCTTCTTTTTAGAAGCCTTGCTTAAGAAAGGAGGTCACTAAGATGTTTCCGGAGGCCCTACTTAATTCACCTCTTTTTGGCATCGGTCTTACAGTAATCATTTATGCCATTAGCGAAATCATTGTTGACCGTTTTAATTTACGCATTCTGCCACCCTTTGCACTGGCCTGTCCCCTAGTCATAGCAACTATCCTGCTCTCCCCAGGTGTGGAGTACAAGCATTATCAGGCAGGTGCCGAATTCATCAATTTTCTACTAGGACCTGCAACCATCGCGCTAGCACTGCCCCTGTATAAAAATCGCGTTATTATTAAGGAAAAGGCTGTTGCTATCCTCGGTGGTGTTACGCTTGCAACCTTAGTTGCAATTATCGTCGTGTACTTCAGTGCTAAGGGACTCGGCGCTAGCGAAAAGGTACTACTAAGCCTGATTCCTAAATCCGTCACCACGCCTATTGCAATTGACGTCTCGAAAACCATCGGTGGTATTCCTGCGCTAACCACAGCTGCTGTTATCTTCACTGGCATGCTGGGCGCAACCTTTAATCATAAGCTGCTCGCATTTTTCGGTATCAAGAACGATATTGCAGCTGGTCTTGCTATCGGTGCTAGTAGTCACGGTCTCGGCACTAGTGCCTGCGCCGGCGTCAGCCCTGTACAGCTAGCCATTGGCGGCGTGGCGATTGCGCTGACGGGCATTGCCACCTCCATTCTCGCACCTATTCTCTTGCCTATTTTAAAAATTATCTGGTAAAAAATTTCCCCTTGCTTCAGCTAAATCAAATGTTAGCCTGCAGCAAGGGGATTTTATTTACTAAGCACAAGAGGCCGCATAACGCAGCCTCTCGCAGTATATATGTCGGTTAATTATTTTCTTTGATTTTTAGCATCCTGAGAAACAAATTCCTGCGTGCTAGGATCAAATTCCATACCAGTGTATTCATGGTTAATCTTCACCTTACCACTCAGTACATCGTCACGCAGCTTGTTCAGCTTGCGCTGTACCTTTTTGGATACCTGCTCAGAAACTGCCAATCTAACTACATCTTCATTTTCCAAGCCAATTACGCTGATGCTATTAGCTTTAAAATTGCCATCCTGGAAATCCTTAGCAGCATTAAAAATAGCAACGCTGGAGTCAGCCACTGCGGAGCCAATAAAAATAGGAGAAACGGCTGTCCAATCGATAACATTGCCGATTTCCTTAACCTTGCCATTAGCTGCAATAACATCATTTACACCGAAACGACCGCCATTGAGCATGGTATAGATTACGTCAACACCTGCTTTGATTTCGCCCTCAGCAGCACGAGCATTAATTTCATTGCTATCAAGATTGCCACTGAAATGGGTAAAGAACTGTGCTTTTTTATTAGTGTGCATCAAGCCATCATAGAAGGCTGCACGAGCCTGCAGACCGGGCTTTGGCCAAGCACCGGAAATATGACCAACCTTATTGGTTTTAGTCATATAGCCTGCCAGTGCACCTGCCAAAAAGGCAGATTGCTCTTGATCAACCTTGTAGCTAGAAACATTGTCGCTCTTCACATTGCCCTGGATAACGACAAATTTGATTTCCGGGAATTCAGCACTAATAGTTGCTACAGGAGCATTGCATTGTCCACCATGCGCAATAATCAGCTTCGGACCTTGTTCAGCCATGCGACGCAGCTCCGCTGTTAAAACCTCTTTCTTAGAGGTTGCAGATACATTGCTCACGCATTTTACATTAGTAGTTAGCTCAGCAGCAATGCGCTTATAACCACGATAGCCTGCTTCCATAAAGCCATTGTCCTTAGCATAGCCAGGTAATAAAACAGCAATTTCTGCCTTGCCGGTAGTATTAGCCTCGGGCAGCTCTACATCAGCCGCTTGTACAGGTGCAGCCATAACTAAAGCAGCAAAGGCCATTGCTAAAAATTTCTTTTGCATAGGAAATCCCTCCCCTAAAAAGTTTCTCTTATTATAGCATAAGTTTATTCTTCA
>JAXEPX010000060.1:0-56042 GCA_034117325.1 Phascolarctobacterium sp.
ACGTTGTCAGCTTTTTTCTCCAGGTTAGCTACGCGAACGCCCAGGTTATCCAGCTCGTCAGCGAATTCAGCAGCCAGTTTGTCAACGTTAGCGCCTTTAGCCATAGCTTTAGCTACGATTTGAGCCATTTCATAACGGGTCATCAGTTTGTCGCCACCGAAGGTGGTGTCGCCATAGCCGTCGATTACGCCAGCAGCAGCCAGTTTGTTGATGCTGTCATATGCCCAGTGACCAGCCGGAACGTCGGAGAACGGGTTAGCAGCGTATGCACTTGCAGTTACGCCAAGAGCCATTGCCATTGCTAATACTAAAGATTTTTTCATTGTTTTTTCCTCCCTTGGAAAATGTTTTATTTTTATAAAACACCTCGCAGGAGCCTTTGCTTGCACTAAAGTCTTGCAAGAGTTGCCTTGTTTCCTCTGCTGTTTAGCACTTACATTAGCGCCCTTAATGTGCTTTATACAAAATTGGTGCAGGACCTGTAGTTAGGCAGACACAAGTCCTGCATTAAAAAAGGGGCTACTCGCTGATGAAGCTTTAAAACCCCACCCCTGAGGTAAATCCTTCGCTTCATCGCCTCTTTTTTACGCTCTTATTATAGAATACTGCAAAGTTTTTAACAATTCCAATTGCTTATGCTAGAATTAGTCCAATTTATATATAATATATACATAAGTTATTCTAATATATGTAATTTGCGTGCTTTAGTTTTACTTATGCATAGCCACTCAAGCGCAAAAAAATCTCCTGAAAAGCACTCTAAAATGCTCTCCAGGAGATCTGTTTTTTCGCAGCTATTTCTGCACAAAGCTTTTTATTGCGGATTTTGCATGAGCTCCACAATGCTCTTTACAACCTCCACCGTGTCCGGTTTAGTCTTTTCTTTATTATAGAAAGCGTAATTTTTTACTAAATAAGGTGCTTCACCCTTATATAAGGGGAGCAGCTTCGTAAATCTGCCCACAAATTCGCGAGCATCACCATTACTAATAACGGGCATGAAGCCCACTCCATTTACCACCTGTGTCAGCGCGCTGGGAATATCCTTAGCGAAGAAGAAGTTGCCCTCCGTATGGAAAAGCATCTTAAAGAAGGCCTTCTCCTTATCCTGATTCTTTTCTCCAACAACGATAATGCAGGGAATGGACTTCAGGTCCTCAACGTCTATTCTTTCTCTTTCGGCCAGCGGGGAGCGCTTAGAAACGGCTACCAGGCCTTCCTCCTCCTCAATCAGCACGCTACCGAAATCATGCTTCTCATTCTCTTGGCGCAGGTCGTTAAAGACTGCATCCAGCTCACCTCGATGCAGCATGGCCATCAGCTCATCATGATCACCATAAACCACATCAATATTCACATCGGCATGCTCCACCAGATAATAGTTCATAGCATTGCACAAGGAACGAATGCGATAGCTACTACGACAGCCGATGCGGAATTGCTTATTCTGGCTATTTTCCATCTGGCGAATTTTTTCCTTCAGCTCCTCGGTTTCCCGCACGATTTCCTTGCTTTTGCTATAGAAATACTCGCCCGTATTAGTCAGTTGAAAACGGCGGTTGCTACGTTTTATCAGCTCCGTACCCAGCTCATCCTCCAGAATCTTCATCTGCTGGCTAATAGCGGACTGGGATATGTAGCATTGCTCAGCAGCTTCACTAAAGCTCTTGCAATCAGCAACGGAAAGAAAATACTTCATTTGGCGTAACAGCATCTCGAACTACGCTCCTTTTTTCTATAAGTTTTGCTAATAAATTTATTTTTGTGTATGTATTTTACACGAGAATTGCAGTTTTTGCAAATTAGAAGATAGAATACTATGTATTAGTATTACTAATGTTACACTTATTCACTTCTCTGACCAGCTTCGTAGAGCTACTTAGAAAAAGCTGCCTGCATGATAAAAGAGCAAGGGCCCCAAAGCCTACACTCCGAGGTCCCTGCTCTTGTTTTAGTATGGATGTGCTTTATGTGTGTTGAAAAGGATATGCCAAATTAGAAGTTGAAGTACAGCTCGCTGTAGAGTACCTTGTCATCCTTGGAGCTGTCGCCTTTAGCTTCGGTGTCATAGTAGTTCACGCACAGAGTAATGTTCTTAGCGAGAGCTACGTCAGCACCAACATTCCAGCCCTTGTAGCCGCCGTCCTCTGCATCGAATACGTTAGCATCGGTGGTCGGGCTGATGATAGCGTTGATGGGTTGATCGAAGTATTGTGCATGCAGGCCCCAGCTACCAGCAGTAGCAGCGTCAGCGCCCTTGTAGTCCAGGCGAGCTACATAGCCGTCCTTGGATACGCGTTTATCAATTTTCTTGTCGCCCCACATATATTCATAGCCCAGACGCAGGTCTTTAGCCAGATCAAATGCTACGCCTACGTTGTAGATTTCTTTATCGGTCAGGCTCAGAGCTTTATCATTAACCATGGTTTTAGCGCTGCCATCAACATTGAAATAGTTGAAGTATGCATCAACTGCACCTACTTGAGCCTCGATACCAGCGATGTACAGACGGTCGCCGTCTTCCATGCCCATGGTCCAAGCATCTTTTTCTTCATCATAGGAACTATTATAGTTGTAAGCAGTGCCGTCAGCAGCTTTACCAGCTAAGCCCCAGATTTTAACCTTGTCGCCATAGGAAACCTTAACAGCGTCAATGTAAGCATCGAGGATGTTAGCGGTGGAGGTGCATTCATCCCAACGACCAGCCTTCACAGTCAGGCCACCGATTCTGCCGTCAACCCAAGCACGACGCAGTTTGGTGGTTTCTTCGCCGCTATCGCTATGTGCAAAATCTTGGGTGTTTTCAATCATAGCAGTGTAGGACCAGTCTTCATTAGCTTCGCCGGTTACCCACAGACGGTTACGCATGGTGGAGGAGCTGCCATAGTTATCGGTGTCTCTGTAGTCAAAACGAACTTCACCAGTGATTTTTACATTGTCAGCTTTTTTCTCCAGGTTAGCTACGCGAACGCCCAGATTGTCCAGCTCATCTGCAAATTCAGCAGCCAGCTTGTCAACATTAGCGCCTCTAGCCATAGCCTTAGCTACGATTTGAGCCATTTCATAACGGGTCATCAGCTTGTCGCCGCCGAAGGTGGTGTCGCCATAGCCCTCAATTACGCCAGCAGCAGCCAGCTTGTTGATGCTGTCATATGCCCAGTGGCCAGCAGGAACATCGGAGAACGGATTTGCAGCATATGCACTTGCAGTTACGCCCAGTGCCATAGCCATTGCTAATACTAAGGATTTTTTCATTGTCTTTTCCTCCTTAAGGAAATAAATTATATTTTATAAAACACCTTAAGGTCGCCTTAGCCATCCCTCCGCCTTGCAAGAGTTGCCTTGTTTCCTCTGCTACCTTGTTCAAGCGCTAGCTTCCCGCCAGTGATTTATACCCCAAAAACTAGTAAGCCATTTTATAATTGTATTATAGAAAAAACCGCCTACACATACAATTCTAGTTACTTATATCTCAATAAGTATTACTGATACACATTTGTCCTTTTAAATCTTCGATGAGTTACAAAAATTTCTGAAAAATTTTGCAGAATACTGTATACAAAATACAAAAAGGTGGTATAATAATAGTCGAAGTAAGAAAAGAAAAAGCCCCGGCACTTCGCAGGTACCGAGGCAGGTTATACAAAGTTTAGTTGGAGGTGAATACACTATGTTCAGCACAATGGGTGTTACTTTAGTATTTTTGTTCGCATTGACTGTTATGTGTATTTTTGAATAAGTTGTCTTGCGCAACAAATTAACTAGTAAAGCAGCAAAGCGTCCTTAGCCAAGGCTAGGGACGCTTTTTTATTTGCCATTTTCATTTTTTGCTTGCATGTAGGCGTTTGCCGATATCCCGCGTGAGGACGAACATCATCATATAGGCGCCGAACTCCGCCAGCTCCTCAGCAACCTGTCCGCAGAAGCCTACAAAATTCGTTCTTTCGCCCACCCAGCTCATAAAGATGAACAGCAGAAGCAGCACAAAGGACTTCACAGGTAGCTTCACAGCCTTAATAGCTCGCCAGATTTTAGCCTGGACAACAAAAACTAGCGCTATAATTACTAGCACTGCTACCATGGGATGCACTAGCTTGCCATAAAGCCCCATCTGGCTATATTGGATCATACTGCCATGAGCATCAAGAAAGAAAACACGTCCCCAGCTGATTTCCCGCATGAATAAGAGAAAATAATAAATTACGCCTGCGGTCCACAGCTTACTCGGGCTAGCGCACACCTCATTAGGCTCTGCGCCACGCATACGATAACAGTAGTAAAGGCCGCCGCTTAGCCAGAGCATCTGTAAATTTTCAATAACGCCATTTTCATCACCCATCCATTCGGGCAAGATGGCCTCTAGCACAAACATTAAAAAGAAGTAGGCCCAGCCTACTTTAAACCATTTATCCGTACGAAACATTCCCCACATCCCACTTCTGACTAATTAGTCAATTTTGTTCATTATAACATAATTTACTTCTGACTTCAATCAGTTAAGCTTTTTTTCACTTTAGTTTAACTATAAATTGGATAATTTTTACTTATTTAAGAGAATAACAGCTAAAGGCTTGCGTAGTGCCAAAAATTGAACCACAAGCCTTTATAGCATCTAATATACAAAAAGTCCCCACATGGCGCAAGCCGCATGGGGACTGGATTTCTTATGGAGCGGGTAACGAGACTCGAACTCGCGACACATAGCTTGGGAAGCTATTGTTCTACCACTGAACTATACCCGCAAAGAGCATTATTTACTCACTATAGGGTAAATTATAGTATATTTCACTCAATCTGGCAAGGGATTTTCGCAAGAAAAAGAGGGTTTTATTTCCCTTTTCTCTTAAGCTTTTTACCAGTTTGCTAATCTTATTAAAATCTATTCTTATTATTCTTGACATGCCATTTATTTCTGATATAATCTTAATATATAGAGCAAGCAAGACTCTATTATTCATATTAAGCTAAATCTGAAATGTACCTATACCATACTAAAAGGAGTGTGTTTACTATGAAATCTCTGAAAAAATTTGCTGCTGCTAGCCTCGCATGTGCAGCACTTTTAGGCTTTGCAGCAACTGGTCATGCTGCATATCAACTGAGCGACGAGGTGAAAACTGCTACCCCCGCGCTGCTCATGGCAACACAAATCGGCGTAAAAACTAATGTTAATGATGCTCTGGCACAGCTGCCCGACAAGGATGCCATCCTCGTAATGAGCTTCGGCACCACCTTCACCGACACCCGTGCTAAAACTATCGACGCAACTGTTAATGCCATCAAGGCTGCCCATCCCGGTGTCAAGGTAGTCACTGCCTTCACCAGCCATATCATCATTGACCGTATTAAGGCTAACGAAGGTATCACCTACCCCACTCCTGAGGAAGCAATCGCTGCCCTGAAGGCTGAAGGCTACACCCGCGTAGCTATGACCTCCCTGGACATCATCCCCGGTATGGAATATGATTATAAAAACGCTGTGTACCAACTGCATAAAAACGACTTCAAAAAAGCAACCTTCGGTACCCCGCTGATGTACTGGCAGGGTCAAGAGGGCCAGGAGGATGACATCACCGAAACCATGCAAGCTCTCTCCACCCAATTCCCCAAGCTGGGTAAAAAGGACGCTGTTCTCGTCATGGCGCATGGTACTCCCCATCCGGCGAACGCTTACTACGCAGTAATGCAGGATCGCCTGAATGAGCTGGGTTATAGCAATGTTCTGATTTTCTCCGTTGAGGGCTGGCCGCATCTCGACACCGTGATTCCGCAGCTCAAGGCTAAAGGCATTAAGAACGTAACCCTGATGCCCCTGATGATGGTTGCCGGCGACCACGCAACTAATGACATGGCAGGCGATGAGCCCGATTCCTTCAAGTCCATCCTGCAAAGCGAGGGCTTCAAGGTAGACACCTACATCCACGGCCTTGGCGAAAACGCTGCTGTACAAAAGCTCTTCATCGATAGAGCTGAAAAGGCTTGGGAAGCACTGCAGGCTAAATAATTGTAAATTTAACACACTCTCCGAAATAAAAATTCTGGGAGTGTGTTTTTTTACCTACAATTAACCCTCCCCCGATTATGCTTCATCCTTTTTGCTAATTTATGTTATAATAAAATATTATCTACAAACGAAACGAGGACACCTATGACTAATAATAAAGCACTTGTTGTAATCAGCTTCGGCTCCACCTTTGATGAAACTCGTACCCTTGATATCGGCGGGATTGAAAAGGCGCTTACGCAAGCTCTGCCCACCCATGACTTTTTCCGCGCTTACACCTCCCGCATCGTGCGCAGAAAGTTAGCAGAGAGGGGAATTATCGTCGATGATATTGAAACCGTGCTCAACCAGTTGCTTGCAACAGGCTATAAAGAGGTGCACCTGCAGCCCACTCATCTGCTACATGGTGAAGAATTTGAGCAAAAAATTATGGTTTTAAAGGACAAATACGCCTCCTGCTTTACTAAATTAACCATCGGGCAGCCACTTATTCAAAACAGCGAGTACTATTCGCTAGTAGCACAGGCTCTTGTAGCACAGCTCCCGCCGCTTGCTGAAGACGAGGGCACCATCTTTATGGGTCACGGCTCACCACGCAATAATAACGCTTCCTTCCATCATACCTACATCACGCTGCAGCAGGAATTTGACAAGCTAGGCGCACCCGTGCTAATCGGCACAGTCGAGGACGAGGATGCACCTAATCTCGAAGCCGTGCTTACACGCGTGCAGGAGCGTAACTATAAGCATGTGCATATGTATCCCCTGATGGTTGTCGCTGGCGACCACGCTAATAACGATATGTATGGTGACGAGCCCGATAGCTGGAAATCGCAAATCGAAGCGCTCGGCATCAGCACTACGGGCCATTTAAACGGCATTGGGCGCTATCCAACGATTCAGGCCCTATATATTAAGCATATGCTAACAGCCTTAAATTAAAAATTATTAACATTAACGACGTAAAAGTCCATTCTGACTAGCCCCGTCTCTTGTATACATACAAAAGACGGGGTTTTCATATTGCCCTGAGGCTCAAATCCATGCTATAATGAATATACCGAAATATTTGCATAAAATTTAATAAGAAAGGATGTTGCAAATGGGTGTTGTTATTTCTGCAGTAGTTACTTTTTGGGTCGGCTATATGATCTACAAAAAGTACAAACCGCAACCCGTCCTCTTTTTGGGCGGCATGATTATGATGTGGCTGGCCTCCGTCCTAGGCTACAGCCAAATTTTAGGAGCTAAGGCTTCCACCGGCTCCGTCTTCTTCGATGCCTTCGAATTTATCCGTGCAACCCTGAGCTCCAATGTTGGTAAGCTGGGTCTGAACATTATGTCCGTAGGCGCTTTTGCGAAGTACATGGACAAAATCGGCGCTTCCCGCTCCCTCGTTCGTCTGACTATTAAACCGCTGCTGGCGCTAAAATCCCCCTATCTCGTAATGAGCGGTACCTGGATTGTCGGCATGCTGATCGGCCTGTGTATCAACAGTGCCTCCGGTCTGGCAATGCTGTTAATGGTTACCATGTTCCCGATTCTGATTGGTCTGGGCGTAAGCCGTCTGTCCGCTACTGCAGCTGTAGCTACGACACTCTGCTTTGACTGGAGCCCCAGTGACACTGGTACCATTCTCTCTGCTGAAACCGCAGGGTTGGATCCTGTTTTCTATTGGAGCCACTATCAGGTTCCCATTGTAGCAGTAGCCTTTGTAGTTGTCGGCGTGCTGCACTACCTGACTCAAAAATACATGGATAAACGCGACGGCCATGTAGTTCAACCCATGGAGGTTGAAAAGGTTCAGGATGAAGCTGATAATGCACCGCTGTCTTACGCTATCCTGCCGGTAATTCCCCTGGCTTTAATTCTCTGCTTCAGCTCCCTGTGGATTACCACTATTAAAATGAACATCGTTATGGCCATGATCATCGGCCTCTTCATTGGCGCAATTTGCGAATTCATTCGTTGGCGCGATGCCAAAAAGGTATTCGGCGATATCCAAACCTTCTTTGATGGTCTGGGTCTGCAAATGGCAAATGTAATCACCCTGGTAGTAGCTGGTCAAACCTTCGCTAAAGGCCTGATATGCCTCGGCACCATCAAGAGCATGATCGACGGCAGCCAAGGTCTGGGCTTCGGTCCGATGGCTATGATGCTCGTTATGGTAGCTATTATCGCCGGTTCTGCGATTGTTATGGGCTCCGGTAATGCGCCCTTCTTCGCTTTTGCAGCGCTGACTCCTGCTGTAGCCTCCGCTACTGGTCTACACCCTGTACTGATGCTGCTGCCGATGCACTTCGCAGCCTCCATCATGCGTAACTGCTCTCCGATCACTGCTGTTATCGTCGTTTCCTCCGGCATGGGCGGCGTTTCCAGCTTTGACCTCGTAAAGCGCACCTTCATCCCCATGATAGGCGCTATGGCCGTTACCATCGGTATGACCTTCTTCTTCTACTACACCGGCTATTAATTATTAATACGTTGTAAAAAACAGCAGTCGCGCGTAGCGACTGCTGTTTTATAGTATTTATATTCAGATTTATAAAGAGCGTCTAGAAGGTACCAGATGCGAGCAACGACGACAAGCCGCGACCCATGTGGTTGCAAGCACAGCGCAGCAAACACATGCTGGTCGCGCTGTACCCTTGGGTGCGACGGCGTACTAGGAGTACGTCTAGGAATCGTTGTGAAGCAGATGGTGCCTTATAGGCGCTCTCTACGGAGGTATTAAAATGTTTATTTGCGACTGCCACTGCGACACCCTTACAGAATTATACAAGAAAGGCACTGACCTCTACGCCAACACCCAACACTTCGACATCCAGCGTCAAATCGCGCTGGGCGGCGGTCTGCAGTTCTGCGCCATCTTCGTCCCCACACCCGAATATCGCTACGGCGGCGGCCTGCGCTACACCCTGAAACTGCTCGATAAATATATCACCGAGACGAAAAAGCTACAGGCTACAGGCATCGACGTGCTGCAGGTACGCACTGCTGCTGATGCTGCCGACGTGCTTAACCACAAGGCTGCGACATTGCTCGCGATTGAGGAGGGCGGTGCGATTGATGGCAGCCTCGAAGCGCTACGCTGCCTCTACGAGCTCGGTGTGCGCGCTATGACACTTGTCTGGAGCAATCGTAACGATATCGCTGACGGAGTTAATGAGGAGTGCAGCAGGGGCGGTCTCACCGTCTTTGGTCGTCAGGTCGTAGCGGAGATGAATCGCCTTGGCATGCTCGTAGACGTCTCCCACATAGCTCCTGCGGGCTTCTGGGACGTCATCGAGACGAGCTCCAAGCCCATCATCGCTACCCACTCCAATGCAAAGGCCCTCTGCTCCCATCCTCGCAATCTGGATGATAAGCAGATTCTTGCAATTAACGAAAATGATGGTCTCATCGGCATCACCTTCGCCGGCCAGTTCCTCGAAGAGGACTATAATAATGCCTGCATCGAGAGCGTCTACCGCCACATCGACCACATGCTGAACCTCATGGGTAATGATGAGCACATCGGCTTTGGCAGCGACTTCGACGGCATTAGCCACCCGCCCTATAATATCCAAGGCGTGCAGGATTATAAGCCCCTCATCGAATACCTATCTACGAAATACAGTGATGCTACTATCGCTAAAATCACGCACCAGAATGTGTTGAACCTGCTGCAGAAGGTTCTCTAAAGTATTGGCTTTGCTTGAAAAATAAGCTTAACTAAGCTAGCAAAAGCGTCTGAAGTAACACTTCAGACGCTTTTATTTTATCTAAAAGAAAACTGCTCATCGCTAGTCGAGATGAGCAGTTCCAAAGAAAATTTGCTTATTAACTCAATTATTTTACTACATTCTGGGGCTTACCCGCAAGGAAGGCAGCTATATTAGCAAAGACAATATCAGCGCGTGCTTCCAATGCTTCCTTACTTGCAAAAGCAACATGGGGCGTTACGACGGTATTTTTCGCATGCAGCAGTGGATGGTCCTCCTGCAGCGGAGGCTCGTTTTCAAAAACATCAATACCTGCTGCGGCCAGCTTGCCACTATTCAAAGCGTCTGCCAGGGCAGCACTATCCACTACACCACCACGGGCGCAATTAATCAGTACGGCACCAGTTTTCATCTTCGCTATAGATGCTGCATTAATCATCTGCGCTGTCGCAGGCGTCATGGGCACATGCAGAGAAACAAAATCGCACTCTGCCAAGAGCTTCTCCAGGCTTACATATTGTACACCAAGGTTCTTAAGCTCCTCCTTCTCCGTCCGGCTATATGCCAATACCTGACAGCCAAAGGCCTGCGCTATTTTAGCGACACGACTGCCGATAGCACCGGTACCTACTACACCGAATTTTTTCCCAAAAAGCTCAAAGCCCACAAGTCCATCCTTAGTACCAGCATGACGGCAGCGCTCATCGCAGGGGACAATATTACGAATAGCGTTAATTGCTAAGCCAAAGGTCAGCTCTGCAACGGCATTAGTAGAATAGCCAGCTGCATTGCAGGCTACGATGTTGCGCGCACGTGCAGCCTCCAAGCCCACGTGATCTACACCCGTAAAGGCGATATCCAGCATTTTCAGCTTCGGACATTGGGCAATCAGCTCTGCTGAAAGCGGTTGGTTAGCCAGCATCAGAATATCTGCGTCCTGAATCCTCTCCAGAAGCTTTTCCTGATTAGTTTCCTTAGTTGTATAATATGTAAATTCATGACCTGCTGCCTCTAAGGGTGCAGCTAAGCTTTCAATTTTAGCAGCAGAAACACCTAAGGGCTCCATGCAAATGATTTTCATAATGAACACCTCATTTTCTTATTAATATCTGACTAAGCTACTACTTACTCTTAGCTTAGCCCTAAGCTATCTCTGTCTTAAGTTTACCCTGTATCCTGGGAAGTGTCAAATAAAAATGGCATAAAAAAAAACGTCTCTCATGCGAGAGACGGAGAATTTTCTGGTGATTCACCGGGGATTCGAACCCCGGACACCCTGATTAAAAGTCAGGTGCTCTACCGACTGAGCTAGTGAATCACATCTGTTGAATTGACAACATTAATATTATACTCGTTTAATCCCCTTTTGTCAAGAAGTTTTTGTAAATTATGTAACAAAAACTTCCTAAAAAGCATACCTTCATCTAAGAAAAATCCTGTGCTCAAGGGACTTTCTCAAGCACAGGACTTTTTTATTAAAATTTTATCAAATTTTAACTACAGCTTACAGGAGCTCCTTCAGCACGATGGTTTGCTCACGGTTCGGGCCTACGGAAACAATACCCAGCTCTACGCCGGAAACTTCAGCAATGCGTTCCAGGTATTTCTTAGCGTTCTCAGGCAGCTTGTCGTATTCACGAATGCCGCTGATGTCAGTCATCCAGCCATCGAACTCCTCGAAAATCGGCTCTACCTTAGCCAGCACATTCAGGCTTGCGGGAATGCGTTTCAGCACTTCGTCGCCAATCTTGTAGCCTACGCACATTTTGATTTTCGGCATTTGGTCCAGAATATCCAGACGGGTGATTGCCAAATAATCCAGGCTGTTCAAACGTGCGCTATAGCGCAGCATGAAAGCATCCAGCCAGCCGCAGCGACGCGGACGACCGGTTACAGTGCCATATTCACGGCCGGTTTCACGGATTTGGGTGCCCGGGCCATCGGTATCCAGCAGCTCGGTGATGAAGGGACCTTCACCTACGCGAGTGGTGTATGCTTTAACGACACCCACAACATGGTCAATGAAGCGGGGGCCCACACCGCTACCGGTGCAAGCATTACCTGCGGTCGGGTTGGAGCTGGTAACATAGGGATAGGTGCCATGGTCGATATCGAGGAAGGTTGCTTGTGCGCCTTCGAAGAGCACATTTTTCTTGGCAGCGAAAACCTCATCCATAACGACGCCGGTATCTGCTACATAGGGACGCAGCTCTTCAGCATAGCCCAAGTATTCCTTCAGCACGGTTTCATAATCAAAGGGCTCAGCGCCATAAATCTTGGTGATGATGGCGTTCTTAGCCTCCATATTTACCTTCAGCTTAGCAGCAAAGGTTTCAGGCTCCATCAAATCGCAAACGCGAATGCCCACACGTGCTACCTTATCCATATAGCAAGGACCGATACCACCCTTAGTAGTACCAATCTTGTTATTTCCCAGAGCTTCCTCTTGGAGCTCATCCAGACGTTGATGATAGGGCAGTACGACATGTGCACGGTCAGAGATAACCAGATTGCGGCAATCAATGCCTTTTTCCTTCATGCCAGCGATTTCAGCCAACACTACACCCGGGTTAATAACTACGCCATTACCGAGGACATTGATTTTATCCTTGAATAAAACGCCGGAGGGCAACAGACGCAGCTTGTAGCTGATATCGTTAACTACTACGGTATGGCCTGCATTGGAGCCACCGCTATAGCGCACTACAGCGTCAGCCTTTTGCGCCAAATAGTCAACAATTTTACCTTTACCTTCGTCGCCCCATTGAGCGCCTAAAACAATAACAGATGACATTACGGTCACTCCTTATATAGCATCAATTATAAATCAAAACGGGAGAAAATCAGATCAACATTGCGCAGCATCGGTTTCGGATCGAAGCAATGCTCGATTTCTTCATCAGTGAGATATTTTTTAATATCGGGGTCAGCTTCAACATTGGTCTTGAAGTCAGCGCCTTCCAGCCAACGAGCCATAGCATTGCGTTGTACCCATTTGTATGCGTCCTCGCGCAGTACTCCCTTGCTTACCAGAGCGATGAGCAGGTTTTGGCTGAAGATCAGACCGCCGGTCTTGTTCATGTTCGCAATCATAGCGTCAGGATATACCAGCAGCTTGTCGATGATGTTGCTGAATTTACGCAGCATATGGTCCAGAGCGATAGTTGCGTCCGGCAGGATTACACGCTCTACGGAAGAGTGGGAAATATCGCGTTCATGCCACAGAGCTACGTCTTCCAGACCTGCTACTGCATAGCCCCGCAGCAGGCGAGCCATACCGCTGACTTTTTCGCAGGTAATGGGGTTACGTTTATGCGGCATTGCAGAGGAACCCTTTTGGCCAGGAGCAAAATACTCTTCAGCTTCGCGGATATCGGTACGTTGCAGGTTGCGGATTTCGGTAGCCATCTTGTCCAGAGAGGAGCCGATGATAGCCAGAGTGGTCAGGAAATGCGCATGGCGGTCACGTTGAATAACCTGGGTAGCCAGACGTACGGGCTTCAGGTTCAGCTTTTCGCATACATATTCCTCAATGAACGGGTCAATATTGGAATAGGTACCAACGGCGCCAGAGAGCTTGCCCACAGCCATCAGCTCACGAGCTTGCTTCAGACGAGCCATATCGCGTTCGATTTCGTCAGACCAGAGCAGGAATTTCATGCCAAAGGTCATGGGCTCAGCATGAATACCATGGGTACGACCGATCATCACGGTGTTTTTGAATTCAGCAGCACGACGGCGCAGAATTGCATGGAAATTTTCCAGATGACGCATAATCAGATCTGCAGATTGTACGGTCATATAGCACAGTGCAGTATCCTTAACGTCGCTGGAGGTCAAACCTTTATGAATATATTTGGATGCATCACCAACATACTCAGCAACATTGGTCAGGAAAGCAATAACGTCATGGTTGGTTACTGCTTCGATTTCTTTAATGCGCTCCAAGCGGAAATCAGCTTTAGTCTGAATATCCTTCAGCGCATCATCGGGAACAATACCCAGCTTGTTCATAGCTTCGCAAGCCAAAATTTCAACCTTCAACATGGTGCGGAACTCGTTTTCCAGGGTCCAAATGTTACCCATTTCAGGATGAGTATAGCGATCAATCATTTTTGTATGCCTCCCAAGCATTTTTATTCATGAAAAAACATCTGAATGCTAGTCGATTAGCTTCAGATTCTTCATTACAATGTGATACAGTATAATAATAACATTTTCTAGACGCAAACGCAAGCTTTATGAACATTTTTCATGAATTCTCCAAAATTATTCGGAGATGTCGCACATTCACCGCCTAACCAACACCTAAAACGCACCTATCAATAGCATAAAAAAGAGCTGCCCCGCAAGGCAGCTCTTTACATCAGCCTTCACGCTTAGTGAAGCCGACAAATTTTGTAAATTGTTTATGAAAGAAGAGATTAACAGTGTCCACGGGGCCATTACGATGCTTAGCGATGATGAGCTCCGTATGCTTATTCTCTGTCTCGGGATTATAGTAATCCTCACGGTAGAGGAAGGCTACAATATCCGCATCCTGCTCCAGTGAGCCTGATTCACGCAGGTCACTGAGCATGGGCCGCTTCACCTGTCGCGCTTCGACGCCACGACTCAGCTGGGACAGAGCCAGCACAGGTACATCCAGCTCACGCGCTAGTGCCTTCAGTGAACGGGAAATCTCACTGACCTCCTGCTGACGGTCGCCACTAGTATTGCGCTTGCCACTGCCCTGCATCAACTGCAGATAGTCGACCACGATAAGGTCCAGCCCATGCTCCGCCTTCAAGCGACGCGCACGGCTGCGCATATCCATAACAGTGATGCCTGCCGTATCATCGATATAAATCTTAGCCTTGCTCATAATATCGCAGGCAACCCAAAGGCTATCCCAATCCTTATCATTCATCTCGCCCACGCGTAAGCGTTGGCTATCAATATTCGCTTCGGCACAGAGCATACGATTGACCAGCTGCTCCTTGCTCATTTCTAAGCTGAAAAAGGCCACACTACGCGGTTCGCCGCCCACACGCTTGTGTGCGCGCAGAGCCACATTCTGCACAAGATTCAGCGCCAAGGCCGTCTTACCCATGGAGGGACGTGCCGCGAGAATGATAAAATCCGATGGATGCAAACCACTCGTCAGCTTGTCCAAATCATTAAAGCCCGTGGGAATACCTGTCAGTCCACCCTTATTATTAAGCAGCTTTTCGATATTCTGCACACTATTCATCAACACATCGCTAATAGCCGTAAAATCGGCTCTTTTCTTGCGATTGGCGATTTCCAGAATGCGGCTTTCTGCTGTATCTAACAGCACATTAACCTCGTCATTAGCCTCATAGCCCATGGCAGCAATATCCGTGGAAACGTGAATCAGCTGACGCAATACACTTTTTTCAGCGACAATATCGGCGTGAAACTTGATATTAGCTGCAGTGAGCACTACATTTGCTAAGCTCGTGATATAAGCAATACCACCGACATCGTCCAGCTTATTGTCGCGACGCAAAATATCCGTCACCGTGATCATATCCACAGCTTCGTTTTTATTATAAAGCTCCAGCATGACATTGAAAATCACACGATGCGCCTCACGATAAAAATCGTCAGCAGTGAGGATTTCCGTAGCCTTGGCTATTGCCTCTTTGTCAATTAGCATCGCACCAAGCACTGATTGCTCGGCTTCGATATTTTGGGGTGGTATTCTTTCCTGCATTCTTAATCTCTTTTCCTAAAAAACTCTTTGCGTAAAAACCAGGCTTATTCAGCCTCTACCATAACCTTGAAGGTAGCAGTTACATCGGTGTGCAGCTTTGCTACAGCGGTATACTCGCCCAGACCCTTCACAGCAGTTTTCAGCTCTACCTTGCGGCGGTCGATATTCAGGCCAGTTTGCTTAACGAGAGCCTCAGCCACATCCTTGCTAGTAACGGAGCCAAACATTTTGCCATTTTCGCCCACGCGAACCTTCATCTTAACCACAATTTTCTCAACCTGTGCACCCAGTACTACAGCCTCATCCTTTGCCTGTGCAGCACGATGAGCAGCAGTAGCCTTATCGGCCTTAGCCTGATTCAAATTAGCAGCAGTTGCTTCCTTGGCCAGCTTGCGGGGCAGCAGGTAGTTACGACCATAGCCCTCAGCAGTTTCTACAATATCACCTTTTTTACCTAAGCTTTTAACATCTTGCAGCAGAATTACTTTCATTATTATCTCGCTCCTCTAATTGTTTTTTTGCTAATGCAATAATTTGCGGCTCTACATCCTTGGCACGCTTATTAGCAATCTGTACGCCGGCCACAGTCTGATGACCACCGCCGCCCAGCTCTTCCATAATGACCTGCACATTGACGCTACCGTCACTGCGGGCACTAATGCCAAGATAACCGTCTTTATATTCAACTATTGCTACGCCAACGCCAATACCATCCACTGTAATCAGGGTGTCAGCTGTTTGGGCAGCAAGTACGGAAGACTGTGTGTTGCGAGGTGCATTACGCATCACGCTGATAGCAAGTCCTGGAATGGGTGTTCTTGCCTCAGCCAGTAGCTTTGCCTTCGCCTGCACTGATTCAAGATTGTCCTTAAAGAGTAGACGCACCAAGTTCGGGTCCGCACCACTACGACGTAGTAAAGCAGCTGCCTCGAAGGTACGCTCGCCCGTCTGCACAGCAAAGTTCTTCGTATCGAGTACCATGCCTGCATAGAGAGCTGTTGCCTCCGCCGGTGTAATTTCCAAGCCATCGTCAAAATAGCAGATAAGCTCAGTAACAAGCTCACTCGTCGAGGAGCTAGAAGGCTCCAAATAAAGCAGCACAGTATTCTGAATAATATCCTCGGCACGACGATGGTGGTCCACAATAATGCGTGACTTCACTGCCTCTAATAGCGGCTTAGACGCGCTTAAGGACGCTCTATGATGATCCACAATCACAAGCAGGCTCTTCGGCGTTACTAAACGCAGAGCCTCCTCTTCAGTTACGACAATATCAAAATATTTTGTTTCATTATCCGAGAGGATAATATGCTCATGCTCCAGCACCTCTGCAATGCGCTTATAATATTCATTGCTAGCGCTAGCTACAATATAGGTTTCTTTTTTTAGTGACAGGCCCAATTTAGCCATGCCCACAGTTGCGCCAATGGCATCATAGTCCTCATTATGATGTCCCATAACGAAGATGCGGTCTGCCTGCTGCATCTGCTCATGTATAGTCTGCGCTACAATGCGCGCCCGTACGCGGGTACTTTTGGCAGCTACGGTAGAGGTGCCACCGAAAAATTGCGTATTTTTATCATTCAAATTCAACACTACCGCTTGGTCGCCACCACGCCCCAAGGCCATATAAAGACTTTTATTGGCATTCTGTACCAGTTCCTCCAGCGTCAAGCCATCACAAGCTACACCTATGCTGAAGGTCGGGGCAAATTTATTGCCAGCGCGAATTTCGCGTACTCGGTCGAGAATAGTAAATTTATCCGCCATCATATTAAGTAAGGCCGCCTGCGTAAAGCCCAAGAGGCAGCTTTCCTTATTCATACGACAAATAAAGCCGTTATGCGAAGCAACCCACTTAGTCAAGAGCTCATTAATCTCGCCATTCAGATTGGCAATATTCGTCTCACTCAGGCCGCGCGTAACCTCCTCATAGTTATCGAAGCGCGCGTAGGCCAAACAGAGCTTATCATTTTTATATTTTTGGCGCAGGAGCTCATAATCAGTAACATCGGTCAGATAAATCATGAGCCCGCTATTGGTACTCATATCGTCCTTTTTATTTTGACGCTCCTGAGTCTGCACACTGGCATACTTCATGCGATAATAACGGCCCTCCATTTGGATAAGCTGCTCGCCATCACGCACGCACAGCATCTCAAAAGCATTTGCCTGCAGCGGCAATATCTCCTCCGGACGCTTGCCCTCAAGATTTTTCTTGCCCACCCATTCAGCAAAAAGCTCATTCTTCCATTGCAGCTTGCCATCCTTGGAGAAAACAGCCATACCAATATCCAGCTTCCGCACAGCGAAGTGATTCGTGCGCTCGATATTACGGATAATATTATCAAGATAGCTACTGAAAAAAATCTCCTTATTGATAATGTTGCGCCGCGTGAAATAATAGGTCACGCCCACAACCAAGAGCGAAGGAATTATCAGCTTTGGCTGCAGATAGCAGACCAGCACTGCCAAAAGCAGAATCAACAGCAGGTAGATATTAGTATCCACCTTGGAATTCATATTGCGGTTAAAGCGGTTGAACATAATGTCTCACCTCTAACTTAAAAACGCAGATTATGCCTTAGACACGTTTCCCATATTTTCTAATTTTCCTAAAGTCGAAAACCATGTCAAAAGCACCGACGTAAACAATAATCTGGGAGAAAATAGGAATCAAAAACAACAGCGTCGTCGCTAAATTAGCCCACCAGCGCGGCTTGCCCTTGCTTTCCACATACCAATAAATGAGCACGATACCTTGAAAAACAAGGCTAAAGCTGCAGACCGTCTGCACATTAACAGCAGCCATATAGAGCCAGCTCTCGGGGTCCTTCACATAGAAATAGGTTACTGCGAGCAGAGAAGCAAAATACGGCCACAGCACCCACTCTGGCACCTTAAGCAGGGTGAATTTCGGAAAATCAGCGAAGCTATCGCCCAGCTTGGAGAGAATCTTCTTTGCAGCAAGATAATTCACAAAAGCCATAATAGGCGCACATACGGCAAAGGCACCGGGCATGATAATTTTCATCATGCGCAGCATTTCCTTATAGCTAGCAATACTCTCCTTAATCTGCTCCTCCGTCATGCCATGCTCACGATAGTACGTCGCCAGTTGGCCCAGGCTCTCGTTAAAGGAGGTGAACATCATATTAATGGGGTCAATACCCAACACCACAAAGCTCAGGATAATATTTAAAGCTAAGGCGATAATGCCGCCAATAGTACCAAAAATCATCAGCTTCATGGGAGGCAGATGACGTCGCATACATTCGCCTAGGATAAGGCCCAGGAGACCAAAAATAGCGGCTAGGAAGAACGCATTCACGGGACTCATAATCATGGCAATGATAATCGTCGCTACAAGCAGCGTCATCACGCTCCACTTTAGTCCATGACGGCAGCCACAAATCACAATGGGCAATGGCCAGACAAAATTAACGAAAGCCCCCAAAACAGGTACATACATACTTATTAAAGCCATGACGATGGCAATGGCAGCTAAAATGCCAGCCTCCACCATAGCGGAAGTCTTACGAATCAAAAGAATATCCTCCTTTAAAACGGGTATAGTTGTTCAATATATTATTGTACTACAGAAAGAGCAAAAAAGCAAAGCAAAAGGTGTGGCACTCAGTACCACACCCATAAATTCTTGCTTTCTAAAGGCCATGCTGCTCTATGCAAGCTCAATGTTTTATTTTTTTGCCTTGTTATCCCAATACTCCAGCTCTAGGCCCACTACCTCGCCAGTGAAGGGAGTGCCATCGTTTTTCGCATAATGGTCATGCGCCTTGAAGACCAGCTTCGCGCCACAGTAAAGAATGGGAATGTTGAAGTACACAATCATAATATTGCCCAAATCGGAGAAAGCCCACAGGTTGCCCAGCTCATAGCCCGCAATATTGCAAAGGATGCCGAAGGCTGCTACAAAAAGGCCAATCACGCGAATCATATTGATGAAGGAAGCGCTACGGCTAATGCGATTTGCAGCGATTTCAGAGAAGGAAATCATGCCCAAGAGACAGGTATATGCAAAGAGGCAGAAGCAGAAGGTAACCATGAAGGTTACAAAAGCGTACAGGGATTGGTCAGGCGTCAGCTCTGCCACAGAAGCAATGAACTTCGGCAGCTTATCCAGCTTGCCCCAGGCAGCACCATCGGCACCGGTCCAGCAGTGCGCCATAACTACGACAAAGCCCGTCAGCGTGCAAATCACTATGGTGTCGAGAAAAACGCCAATAGCAGAGATGTCGCCCTGCTCGCAGGGATGATCGGCATCTGCTGCAGCTGCCGGCATGGTAATCGTACCTTGACCAGCCTCATTACTCATCAGACCACGCTTTACACCTTGGCTCAGAATAGTGCCAAAGGTACCACCGAAGAAGGCCTCCTGCGTAAAGGCACCACCAAAGACTGCACTAAAGAAGTAAGGCAGACGATCGAGGTTCATTACAGCCAGAATGAAGACAATTCCCAGGTACACAACTGCCATCACAGGCACCATTTTATCAGTGATTTTCGTCAGCTTGCGAATGCCGCCGAAGGTAATAATCGCGCTGAAAGCAATCACAATCGCACCCACGATATAGTAGAAGCTGGAGCCAGCAGCAATTTTTTCACCAGTAATAATCGTAGTCATCACGCCAACGGAGGATACTACATTGAAGGCCTGCGCTGGCAAGCAGCACATTGCGTAGAGGATATAAAGAATGGAGAGGAAAACGCCAATCCAAACCTTATTGCCCAGCAGACGACGACCATAGAAGGGCAAGCCACCAACATATTCATTATCCTTGCGCTCCTTGAAAATCTGCGCCAGCACGCTTTCCACATATGCTACGGACATACCGAAAAAGGCGGACAGCCACATCCAGAACAGTGCACCCGGGCCACCTACAGAAATCGCACCCGTAACACCGATGATATTACCAGGACCTACGCGCATCGCCGAGCTAAGGAAAAAAGCAGCCAGCGGAGAAATGCCTATTTCCGTATGCTTTTTATGAGCCATGGTCATCAGGCCACGTTTAAACTCGGTAATCTGTACAAAGCCTAAGCGCAGGCTAAAATAAATACCGGAACCCACCAAGAGGATGATGGCTAAAGAAAAGTTACCCAAAATAGGAATTGCCTTATACCAAGCCATATTTGTGGGAAAATCCCACAAGAAGTCGGACAGCGGTCCGATAAAACTAAAAATTCCATTGATTGCAGCAAAAATTGCTTCCATTGTTTACCTCCCCAAAATAATCAAAACGGACTATATACATTATATGCGTATATTTATGAAAAGGCAATGTATATATGCTAAATATGCTGTATACATTCTTATATTGTGCATAAGTGTCAAGAAAATTTGGTACACAAGATACTAGCAATATGATAAAATAAGAGAGGAAAAAATAAAGGATGTACTCTTATGTTTACTACACAAGCTAACCAAACGCCACCAGTGGGACGCTTTGCGCCCACGCCCAGTGGCTTTATACATTTAGGCAATGTTTTTTGCAGTCTGCTAGCATGGCTCTATGCTAAAAGCGCCGGAGGCAGCATCGTATTGCGCATTGAGGACCTAGACCCACAGCGTTGCCTGCGGCAGAACGCTGATGCCCTCGCCCACGAGCTGGAGTGGCTCGGTCTCACCTGGGATGCAGGCGCCTACATCGGCTCGGATAGTGTGAAGAGCGAGCGTTATTTTCAAAGCCAGCGCAGTGATATCTACGCTGAGTATTTCGCTCAGCTCGAAACACAAGGACTTGTCTACCCCTGCTTTTGCAGTCGCAGCGAGCTCCATGCCGCAGAGGCCCCCCACTTAAGTGACGGACGTGTCCTTTACGCAGGAACCTGCCGCGACCTCACTCCTGCCCAACGCGAAGCTAAAGCGCTTGTGCGTCGCCCAGCCTATCGCTTGCAGGTCACGGATGTGCCCATCTCCTTTACTGATGCACATTATGGTCCGCAAAGCTACAGACTCACAGAAGAGAGCGGGGACTTTATTATTCGCCGTAGTGATGGCGTTTACGCTTACCAGCTAGCCGTAACTATAGACGACGCCCTAATGGGCATCACCCAGGTTGTACGTGGCTCCGACCTCTTAAGCTCCACACCCCTGCAGCTTTATATTTACCATTTACTAGGCTTTACGCCCCCCAGCTTCGCACACATCCCCCTCCTGACGGATGCAAGTGGGCGCAGGCTCTCCAAGCGCGATGGAGACTTGGAAATCGCCACTCTGCGCAAGCACTACGATAGCCCCGAGCCCATTATCGGCTTACTCGCCTATCTTGCAGGGCAGCTCGAACGCCCCGAGCCCATCGCTGCAGCAGACCTTCTCCCCATCTTTGACCCCCAAAAAATTCCTACGACAAATATTGTCGTACCTGAGCTCAAGCTAATTTAAAAGACATTATTGTCTGCAAAATATATAACAATTTTAGGAGGAAAATTCTATGAAAAAATTACTTATGAAATACAAGGTTAACATGCTCTATGTGGTCATCGTCAGCCTGCTTGCAGGTATGGCTGGCTCCTACTTTTTTGATAATAAGTGGCTGGGCATGTTCATTGTCGTGCCCATGTGCGCACTCTATATTTACCAGGTTTATCAAGTACAGGCAGACTACCGCGAGGAGCATCAACGCAAAAAGCACACTAATAAATATCGTTAACCCTAACCCTTGCTTACATTATTGCGCAAGCTAAGTAGCTTAATTCAATCCCCTACAAAAAACACCGTGCCTTAGCACTTCACTAAGGCACGGTGTAATTTTTTGTTTTTATTTTTTAGTAGCTACCAATGATACTTTTCTCCACGGCTAATTTTAAAAGCGCGATAGATTTGCTCAATTAGAAGCAAGCGTATCATCTGATGCGTAAAGGTCATTTTGGAAAAGCTAAGCGCCATATCAGCACGCCTACGCAATGCATCAGTGTAACCGAAGGCACCGCCAATAACAAAGGTAATATGGCTATTCCCCGCCAGTGTCAAGCTATCCAGCTTTGCTGCCAATTCAGGACTTGAAAGCTGCTTACCGATAACGTCTAGTAATATCACATAGCTATTCTCGGGAATAATAGCCATTAGGCGCGCCGTTTCCTTCTCCAGCACCTGCTCCTTTAACGCCGGTGAGGGCTCGTCCGGCATCCGCTCTTCATTAATGGATACTATATCCAGCTTACAAAAGGGCGTCAACCGTTTGGTGAACTCTGCAATCCCAGCATCTAAATATTTTTCCTTAATCTTGCCTACGCAAGCAATAGTTATTCTCACTTGCCATATCCTTCCGGAACTTCCTCAAGCGTGATCGTCTTCGTCATGGTTTCACCACTACGCATAATGACTAAATCTACGGACTGTCCTACCTTGCATTCAGCTACCTTTGTGCTCAGCTCACTCGTAGTTTTAACACGCGCGCCATTGAAATTGAGAATAATATCAGAAGCGCGAATATCTGCTTTTGCAGCAGGGCCATTAGCCGCTACCTTCATAATGAAAATACCATTATGTAAATCTACATCAAAGCCAAAGCGTTCGGCAATCGCTTTATCAATCATGGAAATACCAATATAAGGTCTAGCAACACGCCCACGCTCCTGTAATTCCTTCAGAATGGGCTTTGCGGTATTAATAGGAATAGCAAAGCCAATACCCTCAACACCACCACGCGCTATTTTTGCACTATTAATGCCTATGACCGCGCCATCAGCATTTACCAAAGCGCCACCACTATTACCAGGGTTAATAGCCGCATCAGTTTGAATCAAATTGAATTTACGATCGCCGATTTCAATGCTACGGTTCAAGGAGCTAATAACACCCACAGTAACACTACCACGGAACTCCAAGCCCAAGGGATTACCAATAGCAATAGCAGGCTCACCAACCTGCAAGGTATCACTATCTCCGAACTCAGCTACAGTGAGATTTTTTTCATCAATCTTTACTACAGCCAGATCAGTAGCAGGGTCAGCACCTAAAACCTTGCCCTTCACACTGCGTCCATCAGGCAGGCTAACAATAATTTCAGACGCACCCTCTACCACATGGTTATTGGTAGCAATATAGCCATCCTTGTCATAAATAACACCACTGCCCGTACCCTTATCAGTAAAATAGACACGGTTAAAAAAGTCGCGTACATAACCCTTGTTAGTTATGCCAACAACTGCAGGGCCAACCTTTTTAGCTGCTGCAACAATTGGAGTATTGCGTGCAGGGCTCAGCTGTTGCTCCTGCTTGGCTACTGGTTTTTCACTCACAGCAGCAGAGGTCTTACTATCACCACAGCCAGCTAAAAGAATAGCGGCTCCTACCATACCACATACTAAAATATTCGCCGTTTTTTTCCAAAGCGTTTTCCGCATTTTCCATCACTCCTTATACTATTTACCATTCTTAAAGAAGCTATTTGCTCAAGATTTTATTTAAAAAGAGACGTTTGCTCCGCTAGCAACGCTCCTACTGGCTCGTATTGACTAGCAACATAGAGCTGCGTCTCGCCAAGCCGCTTTTTGCTATCTAATAGCTCACTAACCGTCTGAAGAGCAAGTTTAGGAAGATTATTATGTTCGCTAAGATGCGCAAGAAAAATCTGCTCCGGCAATTTATCCATTTGCAAGAGAAACTGCCCTGCCGTCACATTAGCCAAATGACCACGTGTTCCCAAAATACGCTGCTTTAAATCATAGGGATAGCTACCATTTTTTAACATCTCGAGGTCATGATTAGCCTCTAGCACTAGGATATCACTCTCATTAGTTGCTTCTCTGACAGCTGGCGTAATAAAGCCTGTATCCGTAACGTAGGTACATTTCGAAGACGCAGTACGCCACGTAAAGCTATAGCCCTGGGGCTCCGCAGCATCATGAGAGGTGCGAAAGGCATCCACGCGTACATCCCCGCACAGCATGCTTGTCCCGGTCAGACGACAATGCGTACGATTGAGCTCAGGATATTTTGCAAAAATCGCGCGCCAGGTTCCTGTACTAGCATACAGAGGGATAGCGTACTTTTTAGCCAGAGTCACTAAGCCCTTCACATGATCTACATGCTCATGGGTTATAAAAACACCCTCTAGTTCTTCCGGGTGGGCGCCCACCAACTGCATACGCTTCACTAGCTCCCTACAGCTAATACCCACATCCACTAAAAAGCGTTGGCAATCAGTGCTGATGAGAGCAGCATTACCCTTGCTCCCACTTGCTAACATCACTACCTCTATCTTTTTTGCCAAAGTACAGCACTCCCATCCCTAGAACAAGTTTATTATAACAAGTAAATTTAACATTATTGTGTCATTTCCGTAAAAAATTCAGCTTTATTACAAAAAAAGGTGTACCGATTTACAGTACACCTTCTATTTTAGTGCAACTTACGGCACTTAGAGCACAAGCCATAGAAATAAAACTGTCTCCGCGTAATCTCAAAGCCGCTATCACCAATAGCCACATTAGTCAGCTGCTCCAGCAATGCATCATCAATCTGCACATCTGTAATACAGCCACATTCGGTACATACAAGATGATAATGTTCATCCACATTTGCATCATAACGATAGCTGTTTTCACCAGCATTGATAATCTGTATTGCTTTAATTGCCTCAAGAATCTCCACAGTCTTGTAAACCGTAGCAAAGCTCATTGCAGGATACTTTGCTTGCAATTTTTTATACAGTACCTCCGCCGTAGGATGGCAGGGATCCTCTGCGAGAGCCTCATAGACAGCAATTCGCTGAGGAGTAACCTTGTACCCATTATCGCGCAGTAAGATTGTCAACTCTTGACTAGTAAGCATGTTACATCACTCCATTGCTAGCAGCAGGGGGTACAAGGGCTGTCCCCCATAAAAGGTCTCTACCTCCCAGTCTTCATTCAGCTCTTCTAGATGCTCTACTAATTCACCGACAGCTTCCTCATCCAGACCTTCTCCATAGTAAAGACTAATCAGCTCAAAATCACCAGCTGCAAGCATTTGCTCCAGCACACTGGCAATACTTGCTCCTGTGCATACTATTTTATCATTGAGAATGCCGAGGTAATCTCCCTGATGTACTTCAAGTCCGTTAACTACGCTGTCGCGTACGGCCACAGTCACGCTACCACTTGCAGCCTCCTTGGCCTCCTTCGTCATGATAACCGTATTAGCATCAAGTCCCTTTGTCGCATCGAAATGCAGGAGAGCTGCCAAGCCCTGCGCCATATTCGTCGTCGGCACAAAGGAAACCTTGGAATTGCCCAGCAGCTTGCGCACCTGCTCTGCTGCCAGGATGATATTTTTATTATTGGGCAGAATAATATACTGCTCACAGGTACCATTTTCTATTGCCTGTACAAAATCCTCAACAGGTGGATTCATGCTCTGACCGCCGCTGATAATCTCTGCAGCACCCATTTCGTGCATGATACAGGCAATGCCCTCGCCTGCTGCCACCGTCAACACGCCCACGCCATGCTTCACAGGCTGGATATCCTCCGCCGTAAACAGGCGATTTTCGTGCTGATCGCGCATATTTTCAATCTTGATATCGTGCAGTGTGCCCCACTCTTGTGCCGTATTCAGCGCATCACCAGGATGCTTCGTATGGATATGCACCTTGACGATATCCTCCACAACAGCCACAATCATAGAGTTGCCAAAGCCCTGCAACGCTTCACTGACAGTCTTTTTATCAACATTTGCACCCTTCACGATGAACTCGGTGCAATAGGGATATTCTAAATCAATCGGCTCACCCTGCAGCTTCACACTGGCTGCGCGCGGTGCAATCTCAAGCTCTGCACAATCCTGACCACGCAGGCCTGCAAGACAGCCCTCGAAGAAAGCGATAAGACCCTGTCCACCTGCATCCACCACGCCAGCAGCCTTCAATGCCGGCAGCATTTCAGGCGTACGACTGAGCTCATCTTTACCAGAGCTAATCGCAGCGAGCAGCACATCCTCCAGGCTTACGTTCTCACTGCGCACTGCCTGGTAAGCACCCTTAGCCATACCACGTGCCACCGTCAGAATTGTGCCCTCCACGGGCTTAGCCACACTTCTATAGGCATAGAGAATGCCAAACTGAAAAGCCTTGCCAATCTCCGTATTATTTAACGTCTTCTTACCAGCCACACCCTTGCCAATACCGCGCAAGAGCTGGGACAGAATAACACCAGAATTACCGCGTGCGCCCATAATCGCAGCGCGCGCAGCAGCTGCACCGACCTCGCCAGCCTCAGCCGTATCACTCATCGCGCTCAGCTCTCGTGCTACGGATGCCATCGTGTGCATCATATTCGTGCCCGTATCACCATCGGGAACGGGGAACACATTCAAATCATTAATTGCCTCATAATTTTTTTCAAAGCTATGATAAGCTCCCAGCAGCATGTCCTTGACCTGCTTACCAGTAATCTCCCGCATTAACTCCATTACTCCCACACCCTTCCATTAGGCCTTGCGACGTACAAAAACGCCTATCGCACCAGGCCCAAGATGAGCTGCTAGACAGGTACCGATACTCGTTACCATTACGGGCAGCCCCGGATAACGCTCCTGCATTTCCTTAGCCAATGCCTCAGCTTCATCAGGAACCACGGCATGAGCCACAAAAATCGCCTCGATGGGGTCGTGCCCGCAGGCCAACTCCATCATACGCTTTAAAATCTTCTTACGGGTACGTGCTTTATCACCGATTAAAAGCTTACCCTCTTTATCTAAATGCACAATGGGACGAATGCCCAGGATATTGCCCACCAGCGCGCCCACGGCACCAATGCGGCCACCCTTTTGCAAATAGTCCAGCGTCTTCACTGTGAAATACGTCTCCGTGCGCAATGCGCAATCACGAGCCAAATTCTCCAGCTCGTCCATATCCTCGCAGCCCTCGTCAATGCGTTTCAGCACCTCCAGCGCCATACCACTCAAGGGGCAAGCAGCCGTCAAGCCGTCCACCACGCGGATATCAGAGCCTTTAACTTCACTCATCACCTGCTTAGCCACCATGCAACAAGTCTGGTACGTACCGCTGAGCACGCTATCCACTGCAATCATAATTACTTTTTTACCTTCGTTAGCCAGCTTGCTGAAGAGCTCGTGAATATAGCCCACGGGTGGTTGACTCGTGCCTGGCAGTTGATCTGTTTTTTCGACCATGGCAAACATTTCTTCCAAGGAACGATCACCATCCCACCATTCCTCATTGCCATGACGGGCAATCAAATGCAGCACGTGACAGCGGGGATCATCCTTTAAGGGGGTTTCTTCGGATACAGCGATAGTATCCACTACAACATGTATCTTATCTTGCATAATAGCCTCCTATAACATCTATTCGTAGCACTTGCGTGTTATTTTCGAATTTATTCCGCACTTATTCCATATTATAGTATATTGTATCATACTCTCACAATTATTACCACAGAAACTATATTTCCCCTATTAGTTTTTGCCATTTTCTACCAAAATTTTAAAAATGGCAAAAAAAAAAGCCCTTACGAAGAAGGGCCAAATGAGGGGCTGTTTTGATGATATAAGTATAACATCTTTGTATACAAAATGCAAGAGGTTTTTTTGTAATTTTTCTAACAATTTTTGCTGCATCATTCTTAGACGCGTCAGAATGCGTCAGATACGAGCAAAGGCGACAAGCCACGACCCATGTGGTCACAAGCGTAGCGACGTGAGCACATGCTGGTCGCGCTGTACCCTTGGGTGCGACGGCGTACAGACTAGTACTCCTAGGAGACGCGGTGAAGTAGATGGCGCATTATCACGCGGCTACTTACTTGAAGTCGGCGCCGAGCATAACTACCCCATCACAATCAGCCGCACCATCACGACTAATTCTCAATTTATGAGCGAAGGGAACACCGGATAAGCGACCTACTACAGCACCATTATTTGTAGTGGAAATAACCGTAGTCTGGCTTATTAGCTCGCCCGAGCCACCATTAATAACCTTAAAGCCAGCAGACTGCAATCGTTTGATAGCTTCTGCTCCAGCAGTCTTACTGCCACTACAATTAACAACACGTACTACTGTACCACCACTCTTAGAGCTAGCGGCTTGGGCCTCATCCTTGGCCAATTTGTTTTTAGAACTCAGTTTTTTATTTTTGTCGTCCTTAGTCAGAGCATCCTTATCCTTAGCGTCCTTTTTCTGCTGCAGCTCTTTCTCTTTTTCCACAGCTTCCTTATTCTCGCCGCTATCGTCGCCCTTCTCTACCTTTTCCACAGCTGCATTATATTCACGTTCCATCAGCTCAGCCGCAGATTTATAGGTTGCGGTCATCGTTGCACCCTGCATTTTTACCATCTGCTCACGCAGATCGGTGATGTCGGGCAGCCAGTAGCTAATGCCATCGATATAACGCGGTGTACCAGGAACAGTCGCCATTGCAAGGCCCTTTTCCTTCACCATAGAGTGCAAAGCTCGGCCTAGGTCTACCATGTCACTTAGGGGCAAGTCCGTCTTTACCATATTGGTCAGCTGCTTGGCGAGACCAGGAATATGCAGCAGCATATTAGCAGAGGTAATGCGCTCGTACACAGCCATGATGAAGTGCTGTTGGCGACGAATACGACCGATATCGCCCTCCTCATCACGATAGCGCACATACTGAATAGCCGTCTTGCCATCCATATGCTGCATACCCTTCTTCAAATCAATCTTGAAGCCATCCCAGGTATCATAATAATACATGTCCTTTTCGACATTAATATCCACGCCACCAATCGCATCCACCAGGCCTACGAAGCCCTTGAAATCGACCATAACATAGTTATTAATTTTAATGCCGAGCAGCTCCTCCGTCGTCTTTTGCGTTAGCTCGCGGCCACCATAGGCATAGGCATGGTTAATCTTATCCCAACCGTGACCTTTGATGCGCACACGCGTATCGCGGGGCACGCTGAGCAGGGATGCAGCCTTGTTTTTCGTATCGAACATCACGACAAAAAGCGTGTCGCTACGGCCCACATCGTACTCCTCTGCACGCTCGTCCACGCCCAGTACGATGATATTTTTCTTCATATTCAGGCGCTCGCCCACGGGCAAATTATCCATCCCCTTCTCGGGATTCAAATAACTAAACAGCATATAAGCCACAGCACAAATAGCCGCTACAATGCCTAAAACCTTGATTTCAAAAATACTTCTCATACGCTACCTCTCATTTCTACAAAAATATAGCAATGCAAAAAATATTCAGTCCTGCGCAGCTGCAAAATACTCCTCTAGCACGCTTGCGCTGCGCTTCAAAAAGCCGTACAGCATGCGCGCCGTCAATCCCCAGATGACATGCTCACCATATTCATAAAAATACACATAGTACTGCTTATGCTTGCGCCAACCCCGTGCCCGATTCGGCGCTAGGTCGAAGGGAAAATCCTCACTTGGATGATCCGCCAACTCCATCGCATAGCGCTTCGGCGTCATCTCCAAAAGCGCTTGCAGCGGCACCGCGAAGACGCGCTCCACCTCAGCGGGATTAAAGGAAATCTTACTCGGATCACGAAGCACGCCCACAAACGGATGAATAATAGGTCCCATATGCGTCACGAGTGCATCCAGCTCACCGCAGAGCGTGATATCCTCAGGCGCAAGTCCCAGCTCCTCGCAGGTCTCGCGTACGGCCGTCACAGCGAAATTGTGCGCATCGGCACACTCTACCTTACCTCCGGGAAAGCATACCTCACCCGGCTGACGTCGCAGGCTATGCGCTCTCTCCTCAAAGAGCACGCTAATGCCCTCCTCAGTCTCGACTAGGGGCACGAGCACAGCTGCCTCCCACAGCCTGTCCAGCTTATCGATGCCAGCAGGACGGCGATGCAGCTTCTCATATAAAATTGCTTGTAATGCGTCTAATTTACTCATGATCACTCCACCTGCTAATTCCACGCGATAAGTTCATATTATAGCATTTATCTTGTTAAAATTCTACAGAATAAACTCGCAATCCTGCTTGCACACAAAAAATTTACACTTATTTTTAGCACTCCAAGCATAACAAAAGCGTCGCCCGCGTATAGCAAGCGACGCTAAATTTTTGAAGCTTAGTAATGATTAGTACAGGGGCTCAACCTTGTTAGCCTGTTCGCTCTTATCAACCAGTGCAGCAACAGTAGCGTCACCAGTGATGTTAACAGCGGTACGCGGCATATCCAGAATACGGTCGATACCTGCGATCAGAGCGGAGCCTTCCAGCGGCAGACCCAGAGTGGTCAGAATCATGGTCAGCATGATGAAGCCTGCACCAGGAACACCTGCAGTACCAATAGAAGCCAGAGTACCAGTTACGATAATGGTCAGGTATTGAGCACCAGTCAGATCAATGCCGTACAGCTGAGCGATGAAGAGTGCGCATACACCTTGGTAAGCAGCAGTGCCGTCCATGTTAATGGTAGCGCCCAGCGGCAGTACGAAGGAGGAAACCTCTTTAGAAACGCCCATCTTTTGAGCACAGCTCATGGTCAGCGGCAGAGTACCACCGGAGGAGCAGGAGCTGAATGCCATCAGGAATGCAGGGGAAATGCCCTTGAAGAATTTGAATACCGGCAGACCGGCAACGAATTTCAGCAGTGCGCCATAAACCAGCAGTGCATGCACCATGCAAGCCAGATATACAGCCAGAACAACCTTTAAGAGCGGCAGCAGAACTGCAGGACCGTTAGCTGCAACTACAGGAGTAATCAAACCAAATACGCCGATAGGAGCAACAGCCATGATGTAGCCTACCATTTTGTAGGAAACTTCAGCCAGACCGTTGATGGTGTGTTTCAGGTAGTCAGCCTTTTCACCAACTGCAGTGATGCCAACGCCGGTAAACAGAGCGAAGACGATGATTTGCAGCATGTTAGCTTTAACCATAGCACCCAGCGGGTTGGTCGGGAAAATGTCGATGATAACCTTCATCAGAGGAGGAGCAGCCTTAGCAGCTACTTTAGCAGTTTCAGCCGGCATAGCCAGACCTGCACCCGGTTGGAAAGCAGTACCGAAGCCCAAGCCGATGATAATTGCAAACGCGGTGGTCAGCATGTACCAAGCGATAGTTTTAATACCGATGCGACCAACCTTTTTAATGTCGCCCAAGCTGCACACACCGATTACCAAGCTGGAGAATACCAGCGGTACGATAACCATTTTAATCAAGTTCATGAAGATGGTGCCTAAAGGACCAATCCAAGCCTTTGCGAAGGCAGTACCTTCAGCGCCAAGCTCTAAGCCCGCGATAATACCGAGAGCCAAGCCAATGAGAATCTTTGTGGATAAGTTCACGATAAATAACCCCCTAAACATAAATAAAAAACTTTAATTACATTATAGCAGAGTAAATTACAAAAGTCTCATTGTATACAGTATTATTGCCTTGTTTTGAGCGTGTATACAATATTCTTAACAAAAACAATCCTTTTCCACCTAAAAATACTCGCAAACCGATAATAAAGTATCATCAGAGGAAAAAAGAAAGTCCCCTGTATTACTACAGGGGACAGCTTTTAGCAGTTTATTTTGCAAATAGCTCGAACATCACAACAGCTATGGCACCAGGAACACCAAAGAAGCCAGCAATAAGAGCCTTAATAATCGTGATTTTCATAGTAAATCCGACAAAACCACCAATCAAATTTACTAACCAAAGCAAAACTGCTCCACAGATACCATTCCACACCAGCTTAAAAGGCATGGACAATAGCTTGACCAGAACGAGCAATAATACTACGCCCACAAGCATAGGGCCCCAGGAGCCCAAGGGTCCTAATCCTGCACTAGCCGCTATTCCATCTAAAGTTGCCATTATTCAAAGCCTTCTTTCCTACATTTCCCGCCTATTTTCCAAAGCCTTAGACAGAGTAATCTCATCCGCATACTCTAAATCACCACCCATGGGTAATCCATGAGCAATGCGGCTAACCTTGATACCAATAGGCTTTAAGAGCTGCGCTAGATAGGTAGCTGTAGCCTCACCTTCAACATCAGAATTAGTTGCGATAATGATTTCACTAATGGATTCCTGCTGCAGACGCATAAACAGCTCACGAATGCGTAGCTTATCAGGTCCAATACCATCTAAAGGACTCAATACACCGTGCAGCACATGGTAGAGACCATTGTAGCCGCGACTGCGCTCCATAGCAGCAATATCCTGCGGCTGTTCCACGACGCAAATAGTATAGCGATCGCGACCAGGGTCACTACAAATCTCGCATTTTTCACCATCAGTCAAATTATAGCATTGACTACAATAATGAATACTCTTTTTTGCATTGCTTAAAGCCTGAGCTAGTAGCTCTACTTCTTCAGCAGGCATGTCAATAATATGATAGGCCAAACGCATAGCCGTCTTCGAGCCTACGCCTGGCAAACGTCGGAGCTGCTCATAAAGACTAGCCAGAGGCCTAATCATGCGGGCCATATTACATACCGGGCAGCTTCATACCGCCAGTAATCTTAGCCATTTCCTTTTCAGTCATCTCATCGATTTGCTTCAAGCCATCATTAACAGCACTCAGGATCATATCCTCAAGCATCTCCATATCCTCAGCATCAACTGCATCGGGGTTAATTTTGATGGATTTGAGCTCTTTTTTACCGCTAACTACAACGGTTACAGCGCCACCACCAACAGAAGTCTCAACGGTACGTTTTTTGAGCTCCTCCTGCATTTTAGCCATATCAGCTTGCATTTTTTGCACCTTTTTCATCATTGCTTGCATATTACCCATACCACCAGGAAACATAATTAAATCCTCCTTAAAATATCTAAATTAATTATTATATTTATCTTGAGCCCCGCCAAAAGCGAAACAACAATTCTTTTTTGTAATAATTAGGCTACGCTTATTCCGAAGGAGCTTAACACTCCTATTATTAATCAGTTCGCCTAATCAACCTTCGTAATGGTGCCGCCCAAAGCATTATGTGCCTTCTGCAAGGTTTCAGGCAATTGGCTAATATCCAACGCTTCCGCGCTCTTCTGAGCTCCATTGGAAACATTCTGCGCAGTTTGCGCAGGCTGCATACTAGCTACAGGCTGCATGCTTCCTGCTCCACCTTTACTTCCCGTTCTTTTCGCCAGCTCTGACTCCGCCTCGCACTGCAGACGAATCGGCTTGCGCGCCAAGCGAAGCAGAGTAGCTTCAAAGTAATCCTTGAAATCGGACTTCTTCATTCTATCGCTCTGAAAGGCCACCTTAAAGCTAATTACGAGCACATCATTAGCAAAGCTGTACACCCTGCCACCGCGAGCACAGGAAAACATCGACATCTTTTTCTCCGACTTTACAAGCTCCAGCGTCTGCTGCCACAGCTCCTCGCCCGCCGCGTGGTCCCCACCGAACTCCTCAAGGGAAGCATCCACACTAGGCTGCGCTACTTGCTGAGCGACTTGAGGCTGCTGCATTACAGCTTGCGGCTGTCGTACAGGAGCCATTTGCTCTTGCGGCTGAGGCTGTCGCGCAGGAGCTACCTGAGCTCGCATTTGCGTTTGCTTCTGTACTACCGGCGGCGTGCTACTAAGCTCCGCCAGCTCGTCCGCACTAGGTACGCCCTCATCAGGATCTATAAATTGCTCCTCAGGTCCATCGTATAGTGGTCTTTCTACTTTTTTAGGCTGCGTCTGTTCCACAGCTACATGCGCAGGCTGAACCTGCGGCACAGTCTTTGCTACCTGTGACTGACGCACTACAGGCTGAGCTTGTCGTTGTACTACAGACTGAACAGCTTGTGCCGGCATCGCAGCGAAATTGCCACTTGCTACGCGTTTCTCCAACTCCTCCAGCCGTGCCGACAGCTCGGCAAGGGCATTACCCTCGCGGCGGCATAGCTCGATAATACATAGCTCTGCTGTAATGCGTGGGCGCATCGTGCCACGTAGCTCCAGCAAAGCGGCATGCAGTCGCTCTTGCGAAGCTAGCAGACGTTCATTCGTATACAGAGCTGCTACCTCTTCCAGAGCCTCCTGCGTGTCAGTAAGATAAATTTCTCCATATTGGGGTGCCGCTTTAAATAAAAGCACAGCCCGTAAATACTCCACCAGCTCCGTCAAAAGCTGGCGCACATCCTTGCCCTGTTCAATAATCCGCTCCAGCTGCTGGAGTGCCACTGTAACCTCCTGCTTGCCAATGGCTAACGCAAGCTCGCGCAGCGCCTCACGCCCCACGATTCCCAGCACCGCATGCACGGTAGCAGCAGTAATCTCGCGCGACATGACGCCACACTGGTCCAGAAGGCTCAATGCATCACGCATACCACCCTCGGACTGAATTGCAAGCAGGCGCAGTGCCTCCTCATCTGCAACGAGACCACTGCCCTCGGCTACCTTAGCCAAATGCTCGACAATCTCGTCCACCGTTACACGGCGGAAATCAAAGCGCTGACAGCGAGAGTGAATCGTTGGGGGAATCTTATGTGGATCAGTAGTTGCTAGAATAAAAATAACATGGCTAGGAGGCTCCTCCAAGGTCTTTAACAGCGCATTGAAGGCCTCCGTCGTGAGCATATGTACCTCATCGATAATGTACACTTTATAGCGACAATCGACAGGAGCATAAGCAATCTGCTCTCGCAACGCCTTAATCTCATCAATACCACGATTGGACGCCGCATCTATTTCATAGACATCCAAGGAAGTGCTATCGGCAATACGCCTGCAGTTTTCGCACTCGCCACAGGGATTTGGCGTTGGTCCATGCTCACAGTTTAATGCCTTTGCTAAAATACGTGCAGTACTAGTCTTGCCCGTGCCACGTGGTCCGGCAAATAGATAGGCATGAGCAATCCTACCGCTATTTAACGCATTAGTCAAGGCCTGTTTCACCGGCCGTTGCCCTACTAGCGTTTCAAAATTTTGTGGCCGCCATTGGCGGTACAAAGCCACATAAGCCATAGTCATGCTCCTTCCATAAATTTAAGTATTTTTCTTACCCCAGGCAAGCTGTACCTGCACAGAGCTCTTATATATTCACTTTGTGCATACATGAATATTATAGTATAAACACCGCTTGCAGGCAAGAAAAAAGCGCTGAGCATCAGCTCAGCGCTAATTACTTCCCTGTAGGACCGCAAAGTCGAGCACCCCCACGGCACATGAAAGTATCCGCTTAAGGCTGCTTCCTTCCGGACCTGACCTGGTTCACAGGCTCCCATTGCGCAGGACTCAAATTTACGATCCTACAGAGAAGCAATAAAAAAGCCGCTTGTGCGGCCGATTTTTAAATGGCGGAGAGAGAGGGATTCGAACCCTCGGTACGGTATCCCGTACACACGCTTTCCAGGCGTGCACCTTCAACCACTCGGTCATCTCTCCAAGGTTGAAAATAGAAGCAATTTTCAATTTTTACCATATTTCAGGCACACGCAGTAAAATAACTGCGAGTATTATTATACTGGGTATGTGTGAGAAAGTCAAGCTATTTTTGTAAAAATTTTTATAAAATAGCTTGACTTTACATTCTACCTAATCATCATTGTCATCGGCAGGAACTAATAGCACGGCGCAATCCGAATTCAATACCACATTCTCAGCTGTGCTACCCAATTCGTCACCATTGGTCATATCTGCACCAGTCTTAGCCATCATTATGAGCGTAACCTTATCACGCTCGCAAATTGCCGCAATCTTTTTTGAAGCTATGCCATGGGATACATGAAAATCGGCAGCAATACCGAACATCTTCATTTCATCCACAAGCTCCTGCAAAAAGAGCGTAGCACTAGCATATTTTTCTTTATAGTCATGTTTATTCCGACTATGCTCAATAACGTGAACAAAAATAACCTTGCCCACGTGCTCCCGTAAACTACGAATTATGTTCAAAGCCTCTAGAGATTTACGAGAAAAATCAGTAGGTAATAAAACTGTCTGCAAAAGATTCTCTTGTTCCTCATCCTCTTCAGTTTTATTAACTAATAAAGGAATATTCGTTGCTCTAGCCAGTTCAAAGGTAGTGCTGCCCATCAAGGCGCGCTTTAAAAAGCCCTTGCGGTGCGATGCGACTAAAAGCAAATCAACATCCAGCTCTTCTACCAAATCATTAACCTTATCACTAGTATCACCAGTTCGTGTTACGATAGATATTTCTTCATAGCCAGCCTGCTCAATGTCACTTTTATAGCCTTCTAAACGACTTTGTGCTTTTTTATAGTTACTACCGTCAGGGTCGGCGTCGTCATCATCATCAAAAACGTGCGCCAAAACCACTTCCGTTTCAGTATCGGGGCACAAGCTAAACAGACACTCGCTCAGCTTGTCGGCCTGCGGGGACAAATCAGTTGCCAGCAGAACCTTAGTGAATGTGCTCATTTATCTGCTCCTCTTCAAATAAATATAGTATATGAGTATCTTTTCGCCATTGATGCTAAAAATCCTGCAAAATAAACTCGTATCTTGAAAAATTTGCTTCTATGTAGTACTCCTCACACTCTAGCTCTAATCCTTAAGCTTTATTACCTCTCCCATATCCAAGATAGTCTTCGCCCTTACACTATCAAGACGCTCCACATCCTTCAGCTTGCGCTGCATTTGATTCGTTCGGGTGGTAATAAGGGCATCGAGGTCCTTGCTTGTCAAATCCAGATGATTCTGCATACGTGCTAAAACGGCGCCAAATTTTTCAAACTCCGTCTTCACTGCACCCAGCACCTCCCAAGCATAGCTGGACTGTCGCTGGATAGCCAATGTTTTAAAGCCCATCTGGAGACTATTTAACAGTGCTGCCATGGTGCTTGGGCCTGCGATATTAATCTGGTACTCGCGTTGCAGAATTTCCACCATACCACGACTCACAACCTCGGCATAGAGACCTTCCGCAGGAAGAAACATAATGCCAAAATTTGTCGTATGCGGCACAGCCACATATTTCATGCGAATATCCTTCGCCTCAGCTTTAATTACAGCCTCCAGATTACGATAAGCTATTTCCACCGCCTTGCGGTCGCCGCTTTCCTGCGCATCACGCAGCTGTGCATACGTCTCAGCAGGAAATTTAGAGTCAATTGGCAGGTACACAGTACCATCCTCATGCGGCAGCTTCACGGCGAACTCCACGCGCTCGCTAGAGCCCGGCACCGTTGCAACATTCATCTCATATTGCTCCGGTGCAAGTATTTCTGCAAGAATAGCAGCGAGCTGATACTCTCCCAGATTTCCTCTTGTCTTCACTCCACTCAGCACCTTCTTCAGACTGCCCACGTCACTAGCTAGATTCTGCATTTCGCCCAGTCCCTTGTAAACCTGCTCCAGCTGCGTGCTAACAGTCTTAAAGGACTCGGAAATGCGTTTTTCCAGTGTCGACTGCAGCTTCTCATCCACTGTAGCACGAATGTCGGTGAGCTGCTCCTTAACGATGAAAATAAGATTGTCCTGGCGCAGCTGCAGGCTCTTTTCCATTTGTGCCAGCTGCTTTTGCTGTGCTGCCATCGCAGTGCTTTGATTTTCCTTTAGTAGCTCAGCTAGCTGGGAAATAGCTTGCATATTCGTCGCACCTAGGCTCTGCAAGCTATTATGTATATCCTGCTTAAGTAAAAGCTGCTGTGCTTCCAGCTCCCTACGCAGCATCTCACCTTGGTTTTGTGCTAAAGCTGAGGTTTTACGCCATAGCATCACCAAGAGAAAAATTATCACCAAGCTCAAAATGATGATAAGCGCATATAAGATGTCTATTCGCTCCATATATTATACTCCTTTTCTTTATTTTTAACATATGTTTACTATACTACATTGTCTAGAACTTTGCAAGCTCGTTTCATCCTGAGATTTACGACTTATAATTCTTACTCTATCTAGCAAAGCCGATCTTTTAATAACGCCAATAAAAAAGCTGTACCCATCGAGAAATGACTAAACATCATTTCTAAAAATGAGTACAGCTTATTTTCTATTTTACTGCTTCATGAAAGCTATTCGTCAGCTTCGCAAAGTCCTCTAGGCTCAGCGTTTCGGCACGACGCTTGCCATCCACGCCCGCCAGCTCCAGCCATTTAGCCACCTGCTCGGACTTAATGCCCATATTCTTCAGAGAATTGCTGAGCATCTTGCGACGCAGGGAGAAGGCTGCCTTAACTACGCGGAAGAAGAGTGCTTCATCGCATACATCCACGGGAGGCTTTGCCCTGCGCTTGCACACAATAACAGCGGAGTCCACTGCCGGTGCGGGAATAAAGGATGTCGGAGGTACGATAAAGGCAATCTCAGGCTCCGTGTAATACTGAATCGCTACGGAGAGAGCACCGTAATCCTTGCCCCCGGGTTGCGCAGCCATGCGCTCAGCAACTTCCTTTTGCACCATCGCCACAAGGCGCTCCATGGGCAGACGCTTTTCGAGCAACGCAAAAATAATCGGTGTCGTGATATAATAGGGCAGATTAGCGCAGACCTTGAAGCTCTCGGCCTGTACCTCGTCCATGATATTTACCTTTAGGATATCTCCATGCACTACGCGCACATTATCATAGCCCTCCAGCGTCGTCGCCAGTACGGGCAAGAGGCGCGTGTCCAGCTCCACGGCTACGACCTTAGCCTTGCTCTCTGCCAGGCCCTGCGTCAGTGTACCGATACCGGGGCCTACCTCGAGTACGGTATCAGTCTCGCTCAGCTCGGCAGCAGCAACGATATTGCGAACAATATTAGCATCGATAAGGAAATTTTGTCCCAGCTTTTTATCAGCACGCAGCTTAAAGCGGTGCAGAATATGATTTGTCACCTCGGGTGACGCGATAATCGGTTTTTCCACGTTTTATTCTCCTATTTTCGCTATAGCAGCTTCGAATTCTGCACGCGTTACGCCATAATGATTGAGTCTTTCGAGAAAGCGCTTAGCATTACCATAGCCTATGCCCAGCTCCGCGCCCAATGCATCACGGCGCGCTGCAGCACGGGGACTGCCATTAAGATTATACTGAAACAGATCCATATGCGTGAACTCTGCCTGCGGACGATATTCATGATGGCGCACCTTCGCAAGCGCTGCTAGAATCGCTGCGGGCTGCGCCTGCTCCACGCCCACATCATTGTTCGCGGTGGCGTCGACCTTCGGGATGAAGGCCTGCCCTGCCTCAGGGAAACGCTCCGTCAGAAAACGACGAATACGCTCGCCTGCACCATCAGGATCAGTCAGGATGATAATACCCCTCTTTTTATAAGCAGCCTCAATCTGGCGCAGCGTATACGGTGCCAACGTAAAGCCACCTGTTTCGATTGTATCGGCCTCTAAAGCCTTGCGGATGGCAACAGTGTCCATCTTGCCCTCCACTACCAAGACCTCTTTTAACATCTATGCTTACCTCATTCTGCTAAAATATAAATATCAATATCGCGTCTACCCCACTGAATAGCACGATGATAATTATTAAAGAATAAATCTATACGATGCCCTACCATGTCGCCACCTGTATCACCCGCCATGGCAATGCCATAGCCAGGAATATACATTTTCGTATAATAGGGAATCATGCGTGGGTCCACAGCAACAATACCCTCATAGGGCACGAGACCAATGGAGGTGCGATTACCCGTTGCCACATAGGCAGTGGAATGCGCGCGAATCTTTTTCGTATAGCGCTTATAGCCCTCGGGTGTATAGACGCTCATGGCCATGCCCTTGCGGATAATCTTCGCTTCTGGCTCCAGTGTTACCTTACGCGTCAGCTCCTGCACGGAATGGCTGCCGTCCTTATTTTTCGTCTTCTTGGAAACAACGGTCTGCTTGCCCTCCTTGCCAGGATGCGCAACCGTATCGGTCCCAAAATTCACACTGTGGTCCTCTTCATACTGCACAGGAATATCCACACTTGCTTCAACGAAATCCAGCTCCTCGCCCTTGCCTAACACGAAAATTTTCATACCGGCGACAAGCTCATCCTTGCTATCTGGATAAACACGCTCTTTTCTATAGCTAATACCCACATCCTTCAGCGCTTCGCCTACAGTAGCTTTAGAGCTCTTGTACTCCTTAGTCTCCTCTCCACGAATCACGGTGAAGGGAATACCGCGGATAACCTGAATCACGCTGCCATCCTGCAAGCTTTTATTCGGTCCCTTCAAGCGCCAGCCATCACCGGGCTCCAGCTTCACGCCAGCCTCAGTCAGAATCTGCTGCGGCTTTTCGGTATTGGTGCGCAGCTCCTGCACCTTACCATCCACCTCGATGGAGATACGTCGCGTAATATCAAAGCCTGTCAGAAAGGGCACCATGATAATAAGCAATGCTGCTAACATCAAGCACTGTAAATGCAGTCTAGATTTATTTTTATACATACCTGTCCTCCTTAATATGCTAATATTTTAACATAAAAAGGGCAGAAACGTCAAATTTACAAGCTTTACGGCCTTTTTAGGCATTTTTAAAAGCTAATTTTATATGCATAAAGCTAAAGCCACTCTCGCGAGAGTGGCTCTAATTTTTATTCTAAGCTATTATTTTTCTTGGCTAATCTCATAAAAACGCTGCACCTGTTCTGTATAACTACCATCCTTTTCATACATGATAAGCGGAGGCAGTACATCCAAGCCATAGCTACCACCTTTAACCATTTCCATGAGGAAAATCCAAGCTGGTTTATCGATAGCGGAGTGCACCCATTGCAGTCGCTTTGGCTGCAAGCCATATTTAAAGGCAAGCTGCATGCTCTCGGCAAAGCGCTCAGGTAATTGCACCAACGCAAAGCGACCACGGTAGCGCACAGCGAAGGCTGCAGCCTTGAAGAAATCCTCCAGTGTGCTCGTTACCTCATGACAAGCAGCAGTGCCAATATTACGCACATTGCCACTATTGCGATAGGGTGGATTCGCAGCGACGAGGTCCATACTTTCAGGCTTAAAGAGCTGCTTATAATCGCGAATATCACCATCGATGATGGTAAACTTCTCCTCGAGGCCATTATCGGCAACACTACGACGCAATAGCTCCGTAATGCGCGGATTGCAGTCGATTGCAGTTACCTGCTGCGCCCCACGGCTCTCAAGTAGCATGCTGATAGCGCCCGTGCCACAGCCCAGCTCCAACACCTTAGCCTTATTCACCACATGAGGAAAATTTCCCAAAAAGACGGCATCCGTTGTAAAGCAGAATTCTTGCGCATCCTGCCAAATTTTATACGCGCAGCCTGGAACGTAATCGCAACGCAGGCTGCTGCGCTCCTCACACATTATCTGCTTGGGACGCATCTACAATCTCGTCCCACTCCACTTGAATGATATTATCGGGAGCAAGCTTGACAGAAGCAGTGTGTTGGCCACGATTAATGCCGACAACCTTGCCCTCACCCAACGGAGTCACTACCAGAGCGCCCATCTTCGGAATCTCAACGCGCTCACGCTTATTACCATTGCCACAGCCCTTGCAGTACATGTGGTTCTCGTATTTCAGGCAGCACATCAGGCGGCCACAAATGCCAGAGATTTTCGTCGGATTAAGGGAAAGATTTTGATCCTTAGCCATACGAATGGACACAGGCTCAAAATCGCCTAAAAAGGTCGCGCAGCAAAGAGGACGACCGCAGCCACCGATGCCCCCCAGCATCTTCGCTTCATCGCGCACGCCAATTTGACGCAGCTCAATGCGAGTACGGAAGACGGAAGCAAGGTCCTTAACCAGCTCACGGAAATCTATACGACCATCCGCAGTAAAATAGAAAATAATCTTGTTGACATCGAAGGTAAATTCTACATCGATTAAGCGCATGGGCAGGTCATGATTTTTAATCTTGCGCAAACAAATATTAAAGGCTTCCTTTTCGCGCACCTTGTTCTCCACCAGCTTCAGATCATCGTCAGCAGTAGCCTTACGCATTACAGGCTTCAGCGGCGGCACGATGCTACTCTCGTCCACCTCGCGCGGGCCGATAACAACCTCGCCATACTCCACACCACGCGCAGTCTCAACAATAGCGTGGTCACCCTTGACTACGCCACTCTCCGCTGGATCAAAATAATATATCTTACATGCCTTTTTAAATCTAATACCTACTACTACGGGCATTTTTTTCACTCCTTATATATTTCATCTATCTTTAAAGCCATGGACTCCAAGGCAACACGAATGCCGACATTGTTTTCCAGAGCTGCAAAAGCTTCTTGTACGCTCGCTAGCGCTAGCTTTAAGCCTATGATTTTCCAACCACGCGCCAGCACAGCGAGCTCGCTTGGCAAATCGCAATTATATATTTTATCATGTAAATGCAGCTTCTGCATCAAAATATCGCGCAAAAGTAGCTGCAGTAATTTCGTAAATAAAAGTGCTTGAGGTCTTTCAAAGCCTTTCTGTTGCCATATGCGCCCACTCAGATAGTTAAAGGGCGTATTTAGGGGCAGTGCTTCGAGGAAAGCCTTCGCTTGCTTACGCATGTCAAAGATGTCCTCGTCGGCAAGCGCAAGCGCCTTGCCAATAGAGCCCTCGCTAATGCGCGCCAGCACAGCAGCCTTCTCCTGCGGAACACCATTTTGTCTAAGCATCATTTCGACATCTTCCAAGGGCACAGGCTGAAAGCGCAGGCAGACTACACGCGAGAGGATGGTGCTCAAAAGCTTGCTTTCATCCGTCGCAATGAGTACCATCACCCAGCCTACAGGCGGCTCTTCTAAAACCTTAAGAAAGGTGTGCGGAGCTATATTACCCATACGATCCACATCCTCAATGACGCAGACCTTAGTCTCGCTCATGACTGGCGCAAAACCTGTCTTACTAATGAGGTCGAGGATTTGCTCCTTGCTGATATCCTTCAGGCGTCCTGTTTTCTCATCCGGCTCACGTTTGATGAAGAGGAAATCAGGATGGCTAAGATTGCCATCTTCCAAATTCATCAGGCGACAAGCCTCACAATGGTCCTGTGCGTTATGGTGCTCACAAAGCAGCGCTTTGGCAAACTCTAGAGCCAGTTTCTTCTTGCCCAGACCAGAGGGGCCGACAAAAAGTAGCGCATGGGGACGCTCCTGTGCCTCAAGATAACGTGCGAGAAACTCTTTTTCCTTTTGGTGTCCTAAAATATTATCCCACATTTATTCTGCCTCTTGCAAGAGCTCGGCCGTAGCTTTTTTTATCGCTTCAGCTACCTCCTGCAGTGTACCCTCAGCATTGATGAGCTTGATGCGTCCAGGCTCAGCCTGTGCTAGCTCGAGGAAGCCCTGACGCAGCTTACACTGCAGCGCAAGACCTTGCTCCTCATAACGATCCGTGACGCCACGCAGCTCGCGTCTTAGGGCTAGAACCTCTGGCCGACCATCGAGAACAAGCGTCATGTCAGGCACCAAGCCTTCGGTAGCAAAGCTACATAGCTGACGCAGTTCGTCCAGTTCTTCGAGACGTTTGCCAATGGCTAGGCCTTGATAGACGAGGGTAGAGTCGCTGAAGCGGTCGCAGAGTACTATTTTTCCCGCAGCTAAGGCAGGGCGCACGAGCTTGTCTACATGCTCGCTACGTGCGGCAAGGTAGAGTAAGCTTTGAGAGGTACTACTTAAAGGCAGTGCGGGGTCGAGCACAAGCGTGCGTACCTTTTCCGCGAGCACGGTGCCTCCCGGTTCGCGCGTAGTAATGACTTCGTAGCCCTGCGCACGCAGATAGTCAGCGAGAAGCTGTACCTGTGTGCTTTTGCCTGCGCCGTCCGCGCCTTCAAATGTAATAAATTTACCGTTCATATTTTTGTCCTTCTCTATCCACTACCCTAATACTCTTCAGCTCCGCATCCGCAGGCCCGCTCACCGGCAGTCCGAGCGCGCGCATCGCTTCGCAATAGGCAATTATTTCCCGGGTAATAATCTCCCCCGGCAAGAGCACCGGAATCCCCGGCGGATAAAAGCTCACCTGCTCTCCACAGATGCAGCCCACTGCCTCAGCCAACTGCACAATGCGCTTCGGCGCATAGAAAACCTCGCGCAATCTCAGAGCAGAGGTAGTAACAGGAACAGCCTGCGCAGCAAGGCTAGCTTTAGGCAGACGCTTACGCGCCTCCAGCTCGCAGAGTACAGCATCAATGCGTGCTAAAGCCTCATCATAATCACTCGTAACATCCGCATACGTCACGAGAAAGAGCACATTCTGCGCATCCACGAGCTCCACAGCAATGCGTGCCTTGCGCAGCGCGTCACCCACCTCGATGCCAGTATAACCCCACTGCGCAAAGTTAACCGTAACCTTCGTCGTATCAAGACGCAAGCCACCGCAATCAGCCTCCTCAAAAACGCGTAACCCCTGATGCGCTTTACATAAACCGCGCAGCTTATGCGCAGCAGCGACTGCTGCCTCCGCCATCTCGCGCCCATGCGCCTGCACCTGCGCTCTAGCGGCATCCAAGCTCGCCATGAGCAGGTAATTCGGGCTCGTCGTCGTCAGAATGCTCATCACCTCCGCTGCGTGCTGCAAGTCGAGGTATTTTCCTTGCACCTGTAGCATGCTACACTGCGTCATCGCGCCTAAGATTTTATGCGTACTCTGCGCACACGCATCCGCACCACACTGCAGAGCGGACGGCGGCAACAACTTACTAAAGCCCAGATGCGGTCCATGTGCCTCATCAACTAAAAGTACAACTCCATGCGTATGGCAAATACGTGCTATAGCCTCTACATCTGCCGCTATGCCGTAATAGTTCGGACTCGTTAAAAGCACAGCTTTAATGCTGCTATCCTGCTCCAGTGCTTGCGCTATCGCTGTAGGAGTAACCTGCAGCTGTAAGCCAAAGTCCTCGTTATACTCAGGCTCAAGATACACAGCCTCAATGCCACCTAAAATTAATCCACCCGCTACACTGCGATGTGCATTGCGCGGCAGAAGCAGACGTTCTCCCGGACGCAGTGCCGTCATCAGCATAGCATGGATCGCCTGACTAGTGCCATTAACGCACCAGAAGCAGGCATCACTACAATAGGTCTGCGCAGCTAGCTTCTGTGCCTCCTTAATATAGCTCTCTGGCTCATGGATATCGTCTAGCTCACTCATCAGCGAGACGTCCATCGCTACGCTTGCGCCCAGTTCTTGACGCAGCAAACGCTCCATACCGCGCCCACCCTTGTGACCTGGTGTATGCAAGGGATAAATATCTTCATGTTTATATTTCAGCATGGCTTCCACTAGGGGCATGGCCACGCTTTGCTTAGTAAAACTCATTTATAGCCTCCATGAATACATAGTACTCCACTATATCTTATTATTTTATCATAAGCAGCAGTTTATCACAAATAAAAAAATGGCGGCACGGTCAAATTCATCCGTGCCGTCATAAATGACTTTGAAGCTTATTTAATTTAAACTTAATTTACAGCTAAGCTAAAGCTTTTTCTAGCTTAACAGACTTTTATTCGCCAACAAGATCCTGTACCTTCTCCCACACGACGAAACGTGCCTTGCTAAAGCCATTGAAGGTCGTCGCTGAAGCGGAGGTGTACGCACCACAGGAAGGCACAAGGAGCAGGTCGCCCACCTCCAGGGGTACAGTCATGCGCCCGCGGAACATGATGTCAAGGCTATCACAGCTCGGCCCGGCAAAGGTCGCTGCCACCTTCTCCACTTCGCTATCTTTAAAGCTAAGAAGCTTGAAATCCCATTGGTCAAAAAGTACACCCGAGAACGTACCATAGAGTCCCTCGTCCAAAAAATACCAAGGTTGACCGCCACGCTCCGTCACACCTACAACGCTTGTAATAAGATTTACAGCCGTACCACAGATATAACGCCCTGGCTCCGCCCAAATCTCCGTCTCAGGAAAATCCTCATCTAGGCGTGCAGCAATCTGCTTCAGCATCTCGGGCAGATTAAACTTCACCTTCGGCTCAGGAATGGGGAAACCGCCACCGATATCTAGAATGCGCAGCTTGAGACCTGCTGTCTCCGCTTCCTCAAAAAGCTCGCGCGCGATATCCAGCGCCTCTAAATACGGATCAGCGCTCACAGTCTGACTGCCCACATGGAAGGCTATCCCCGCCATATCCAGCCCTGCCTCCTGTGCCTTCAGCATCAGCTCCAGCGCATTTTCTCTCGCAGCGCCAAATTTTTTATTTAAATCCACATGTGCAGAAGAATTATCAATGCGCAAGCGCAGGAGCACAGTAGCTCCCGGCAATTTGCTTTTTATTTTGTCTATTTCACTCGCGCTATCGAAGGTCATCTTGGTTACGCCACATTGACGGCATGCTTCCAAACCAACACCCAGCTTCACCGGATTAGCATAAATCATGCGTTGCCCGGCAACACCCATATCATGCAAAGTATGAATCTCGCCATCAGAAGCTACATCAAAGCAGGAGCCTAACTCAGCCATCACGCGTAAAATTTCCGGATGGGGATTGGCCTTAATAGCATAGTGCACCTTAACACGCGGTAAATATTTTTTTAATACAGTATAGCTTTTTTTAACCTCTTTTAATGAAAGCACTAAAAGCGGTGTACCGAATTCAGCTGCTAAGCGCTCTACAGCAGCCTGACTTAATTGAAAAATCTTTTCTTTCTTCATGCCCACTCTCCCCTTGCCGAAGCATTTATGTGTCATCTAGATTGTACCATAATCTCCAGAAAGTACAATAGCAATATGAACAAAATTCGTCAATTTTTGAGGAGTTTGCATATTTTTCACTTTAATCACGGATTGGCAGCTATTGCAGTCTAAAATTGCCTATTTTCCCAAAATTTACACACTGAACATTGTCTATCCTCTACAATTTATGAGCAAATTTAGAAGCACGAAAAACCGCTACGACGCCTGCAAACATCGTAGCGGTTTTTACAATATCTCTAGGGAAAGGAGATATAGGGAAAACTATTTACTTGTTGGAGACTGTTCAGCGCTTTTAACAATCGCCTTAGCAGCCTTTTCAAATTTACTGCGAGCCAACATAACAAAGTGGCCACAGCCGCAGCATTTCATACCGAAGTCCATACCGGTACGGGTAATTTCCCACTCATCACTGCCACAGGGATGAGCTTTTTTCATTTTTACCACATCACCAACATGAACAGACGAGCCAGTAAGCATTATTCCAGACCGTCCAGGGACATAATATCGGTAACTTCGTAACCAGCTTCACGAATTTGCTCGATAATGTCCATACCATTATTGTTCAGACGGCAACGAATGGTGATTTCAGCAGTGCCATTCGGGTTTTGCAGCGTTGCCAAAGAGATGATGTTAATGCCATCCTCTTTCATAATATTGGTGATTTCAGCAACTACGCCAACTTTATCAGGTGCATGCACAGTAAAACGTGTGCAGGTTTGGTTTACACCCATCATCTCTACAAAAGCACGGAACAAGTCGCTACGAGAGATAATGCCACACATTTTGCCATCACGACCCAGTACAGGCAGAGCATTGACTTTATTTTTGTACAGCTTGTAGGCTACATATTCGATAGTATCTTCGCTATCAAGGGTAACCACGTTACGGCTCATAACGTCTTTAACCTTTAATTTGCCTAACAGATAGTTAGCTTCATAGCGAGACAGAGTGGAGCTGTCGCTCGGAGAAGCTTTGCCAATATCATCAACAGTGATAATACCACGTACACGGGAAATATCGTCTACTACGGGCAGGCTATACAGCTTTTTGCTACGCAGTACCTCGCGTGCTTCCAGCATGGATTGATCCTCGCTCACAGTAACAACGTTTTTAGTCATAAACTCTTTAACTAACATGTAATGACCTCCTCTTGTTAGCCGCCCAGATATGCCTTGCGTACTTCTTCGCTGCTTGCCAGCTCTTTAGCAGTACCGCTCAAGGTAATGCGGCCGGTTTCCAGAACATATGCTTTATCAGCAATGGACAATGCCATATTCGCATTTTGCTCTACCAAAAGGATGGTAGTGCCGCTGGCATTGATTTCTTTTATTATATTAAAAATTTCCTTAACCAGCAAGGGGGCAAGACCCATGGAGGGCTCATCTAAGAGTAATAATTTCGGACGGCTCATCAAAGCGCGACCCATAGCCAGCATTTGCTGCTCACCACCGGAAAGAGTACCGGCGATTTGGTTCTTACGCTCTAAGAGGCGGGGGAATTTTTCAAAGACATCCTGCATATCCTTAGCAATGCCTTCTTTATCATTTCTGAGATATGCGCCAAGCTCAAGGTTTTCTAAAACGGTCATATTCGCAAAAACGTGACGGCCTTCAGGAACCTGGCACAGGCCCATGCCAACGATTTTATGAGCAGGAACGCCGGCAATATCATTGCCTTCATAAAGAATTTTACCGGTTTTCGGCTTCATCAAGCCGGAGATAGTGCGCAGAGTAGTGGATTTACCTGCGCCATTGGAGCCAATCAGCGCTACAATTTCACCATCGGGAACCTCGAGGCTGATGCCTTTAATGGCGTGAATTGCGCCGTAATAGACATTAATATCTTCAACCTTTAACATTAGTTGATAACCTCCTCGCCCAGATATGCTTCAATTACACGACTGTTGTGTTTAATTTCGTCCGGAGTGCCTTCAGCAATCTTCATACCATATTCAAGTACATAGATGCGTTCGCACACGCCCATAACGAGGCCCATATCATGCTCAATGAGCAGAATGGACAAATCAAATTTATCACGAATCCAACGAATCATTTCCATCAGCTCGTGGGTTTCCTGCGGGTTCATACCTGCAGCAGGCTCGTCGAGGAGCAGCAGCTTCGGCTGAGTTGCCAGAGCACGCGCGATTTCCAGACGACGTTGCTTGCCATAGGGCAAATTCTTTGCTACTTCATGCGCTTCATTTTCCAGATGGAAAATTTTCAGCAGGTCCATAGCCTTTTGAGTAATGAATTCTTCTTCTTCAATGTATTTTTTATCGCGAATAATAGCATCGAAAAGATTATAGCTTACGTGCATATTATAAGCGATTTTTACGTTATCGATTACACTCAGCTCGGAGAAAAGGCGGATATTCTGGAAGGTACGAGCCATACCCAGTTGGGTAACCTGGTAGGATTTTTTACCACTGCTTTTTACACCATCAAAATAAACATCACCCTCACTAGGAGTATATACGCCGGTAATCATATTGAATGCGGTGGTTTTACCAGCACCGTTAGGACCGATGAGGCCGATGAGCTCGCCCTTATCGATGTGCATGGAAAAGTTAGAAACGGCGCGCAGACCACCGAAAATCATGGAAACATTATCTACCTTCAGCAGCTCTGCCATTGTTCTTACCTCCAAACTTAAACATCTTGCGGCTCAGCTCTTCGCTACCGAAGAGGCCTTGCGGACGGCGCAGCATCAAAACGATCATGGTTACGGAATAGATAACCATACGCCATTCAGGATAATCGGACAGGTACGCGGAGATGAAGGTCAACAGTGTTGCACCGGTAATAGCACCGGTCATGGAGCCCAGACCACCAAGTACTACCATGGTCAGAATATCGAAAGAACGCATGAAGGTGAAGGATGCGGGATGCGCCAGGAAGAAGTAGTGGCTGAACAGTGCACCTGCAGTACCTGCGAAAGCAGCACCAAAGGTGAAGGCCATTACCTTATACTTCGTAGTGTTAATACCCATGGTATCAGCTGCGATTTCGTTTTCACGAATTGCCAGGCAGCAACGACCCAGGGAAGAGTTCTTGAAGTTTTTGATGAAGAAGATGATGCACATCATAATCCAGAAGGTATAAGCAAAGGTGGTCATACGGGGAATACCCATCAAGCCTGAAGCACCGCCTACATAGTCGATGTTGAGAATGCAGATACGGATAATTTCGCCTAGACCCAGGGTTGCGATTGCCAGATAGTCACCATCTAAGCGCAGTGTCGGCAGACCAATCAAGCAGCCCAGAATACCTGCGCATACAGTTGCTACGATGAGGCCCACCTCAAAGGGGAAGCCTAACTTTACAGTCATAATAGCGCTAGTATAAGCACCTACTGCCATGAAGCCGGCATGGCCAATAGAGAACTGGCCGGTATAGCCATTGATCAGGTTCAAGCTGACTGCCAAAATAATGTTGATACAAATCAGGATGATATTCAGTTCCCAGAAAGGACCGATTACCTCGGCCAAAATCAGGCCTTGCACAATACCAAAGATAATAATAGAAGCTACGAGGGCTTTTAAATCAAATTTTCTAATCGGATTCATACTAGCACCTCAGACTTTCTCACGCATTTTTTTGCCTAACAAACCAGAGGGCTTGTAGAGCAGAATCAGAATCAAAATACCAAAGGCCGCTGCATCACGGAAGGTGGAGGAGAGGAAGCCACTTACCATAGCTTCTACAACACCCAGGATGATGCCGCCGATCATAGCGCCAGGAATAATGCCGATGCCGCCGAGTACAGCTGCAACGAAGGCCTTCAGGCCGGGCATCATACCCATCAGCGGGTCAATGGAGTTATAGTAAACGCCTACCAGCACGCCACCTGCAGCTGCCAGAGCACTGCCCAGAGCAAAGGTGGTGGAAATAACGCGGTCGATGTTAATGCCCATCAGTCTAGCTGCATCAGCATCAAAGGATACGGCGCGCATTGCCTTGCCGGCTTTAGTTTTATTTACGATGTAGGTCAGAACTGCCATCAGGATAATGGAGCTCAACAGAATTACTAATTGTTGACTGTTAGCAACCAGAGGACCCATATTATAAACAGTAGCACTGAAAACAGCGGGGAAGGTTCTCGGCTGCGGGGATACCAACAGAATCATACCGTATTCCAAGAAGAAAGATACGCCGATTGCTGTAATCAAAATCGCGATACGCGGTGCATTACGCATGGGACGGTATGCGATACGTTCGATGATAATACCTGCGAGTGCAGCGCAGGCCATTGCAAAGATAATTGCAGGAATGAAGGGTAAGCCCAGGGTAGTAGTGGCAAAGAAGCCGAAGTAAGCACCCAGCATATAGATATCACCATGTGCGAAGTTAATAAGCTTGATGATACCATATATCATGGTATAGCCTAAGGCGATCAATGCGTAGATACTACCGAGAGATACACCGTTAATCAGTTGCTGAAAGAACTGATGCATGAAGCTCTCCATAATTTTTCCTCCCTAGAGATTAATATTTGCCTAAGCGGGACATGCTTTTTGATAAAAAGAGGCTGTTGTACACAAAACAACAGCCTCGTTGAGTTGAACTAGAAAGACTACTTGTGTTACCTATCAGGGATTAACTTTAGCTTTGAAGGTTTGAACGCCATCTTTATGCTCGATGATAACTGCGCTCTTAATCGGGTTGTGTTGTTCGTTGAAGGTTACTTCGCCGGAAACGCCCTTGAAGCCGGAGATTTTAGCCATTGCAGCTGCAATCTTAGCAGGGTCAGCGGATTGAGCGTCTTCGATAGCTTTAGCAACTAACATAGTAGAGTCATAAGCCAGAGCTGCGAATACGTCCGGGTTGCCTTTGTTAGCTTTTTTGTATTCAGCAACGAAGTTTTTGTTCAGATCAGATGCGTCATCAGGAGAATACAGGCTGGAGAAAATGGTGTTGTTCAGAGCAGCTTTACCAGCGATTTCCGGCAGTTTTGCGGAATCCCAGCCGTCGCCACCAGCGATAACAACGTCGATGCCCATTTCACGAGCTTGTTTAACAATCAAACCAACTTCTTGGTAGTAACCAGGTACATAGATGAAATCAGGAGCTGCAGCTTTAATCTTGGTCAGAGTTGCTTTGAAGTCGGTATCCTTTTGCAGATAAGCTTCTTCTGCAACAATGGAGCCGCCTAATTTCAGGAAGTTTTCTTTAAAGAATTGGGTCAGGCCTTTTGCATAGTCACTGGTGTTATCAACCAGGATAGCTGCTTTTTTAACCTTCAGTTCTTTAGCAGCGTAGTTTGCCATTACAGTGCCTTGGAACGGGTCAATGAAGCATGCACGGAAGTTATATTCTTTAGTCTTTTTGGTTTTCGGGTCAACGGTTACGTCCGGGTTAGTACCCATCGGAGTGATGCCCAGAACCTTGGAGCCATTGTTGATAGCGCCTGCTGCGATTACTGCAGAGGATTGGTTAGGACCAATAACTGCTACAACCTTATCTTGGCTGACGAGCTTTTGCATACCGTTGGTAGCTTCAGATGCTTCGGATTTAGTATCTGCTACAGTCAGAACCAGTTTTTTACCGCCCAGTACACCTTTTTTATTAATTTCTTGCAGTGCCAGGTCAATACCAGCTTTAGAAGAGATACCGAAGGAAGCACTGCCGCCGGTCATTTCGAGCAGAGCACCAATTTTAATACTGTCGCCTGCTGCCTTGCCTGCGTCTTTGGAGCCACCGCAACCGGATAATGCACCCATAAACAATGCGCCTGCTGCCAATACTGACATTAATTTAGTTAATCTTTTCATGGTTTATTCCCCCTCAAAAAATAAATTATATATATGGGGCTTGTGAATTTAGCCAAGCCCCTTTCTAACTTAATAAATAAACCGTGGATTGGAACACTAACTAACTTACTAATTGACTATATACAGTTTTTAAATTTAAGCTTGGATTACAGAGCGATCTTCTCTTTCAGAGTCGGAACGCCGCCTTCCAGGCTGATAATCAATGCCGGCATAATCGGGTTATGGTTAGCATCGAAGGTCATCTTGCCGCTTGCAACCGGCAGGTCTTTGGTTTCAGCGATTGCTTTCGCCAGTTTAGTGCCATCAGCAGTGCCAGCGCGTTTCATAGCATCAACCAGAACTAAGCCTGCGTTGTAGCCTTGCATTGCGAAAATATCAGGTTCTTTTTGATATTTAGCTTTGTAGTCGGCAATGAATTTTTGTACGGAAGGATCCTTATCCTGTGCGGAGAATGCGGATACATAGTAGCAGCCCTTCAGAGCATCTTTACCAGCGATTTCAGCCAGTTTCGGGCTTTCCCAGCCGTCGGAGCCCATCAGCGGTACATTGATACCGATTTCACGAGCTTGTTTAATAATCTTGGAAACTTCTTCATAGTAACCAGGTACATAGATTGCTTCCGGGTTGGAGGCTTTCAGCTTGGTCAGAGAAGCCTTGAAGTCAACGTCTTTAGAGAGGAATGCTTCTTTAGCAACGATTTTGCCGCCTTTGCCTTCCAGAGTCTTTTGGAATACTTCTGCCAGACCTTTGGAATAATCGCTGGAGGAGTCGAACAGGATTGCTACGTTCTTAACCTTCAGGGAGTTAGCTGCGAAGGTAGCCATTACTTGACCTTGGAACGGGTCGATGAAGCATGCACGGAACATGAACTCTTTTACCTTACCATTTTCAACGGTAATGCCAGGTGCAGTTGCAGACGGTGCAATGTGAGGAATCTTGTTAGCAGCGGTAATCGGAGAACCTGCTGCTACGCAGCCGCTGGTTGCAGGACCAACAACAGCAACAACCTTGTTCTGGGTTACCAGCTTAGTGATGGAGTTACCGGATTCAGAAGGCTCGGATTTGTTATCGCTTTCGATAACTTCGATTTGTTTGCCGTTGATGCCGCCATTTTTGTTAGCTTCATCAGCAGCCATTTTGAAGCCGGACAGGATGGATTTACCATAGTTAGCAACGTTACCGGTCAATTCGAAGGATGCGCCAACTTTGATGGTATTGCCAGTGTCAGCAGCTTTCTTTTTGTCTCCACCGCAACCGCTCAGTACGGATGCGAATACCATTGCAGCAAGTGCCGCAGTGGCGATTTTTTTCCATTTTTTCATTTTGTGATTTCTCCTTTTCCCTTATAAATGACAACTTATCAGGAGCGGCTTACGGTCATCGCTTATCCTAATAACTTATGGTACTCATTATAGCTACTTTACTATACTTTTGTCAACGAAATTTTTCATGTTTAATGTATACTTGGTGTCATTACTGAAAAACTGATACATTTTTAATGATTTTTCAATCAGAGTGCGTATTTTATGGATTTTTGTTCTCTGTAACTGCACTTTAACTATTTTGTGTACTAGTGGCATTACAAGGGCAAATGGTGTATAATAGTTTTATTATACTATTGAGGTTGAGTAATGAATATTTTAGCTTTATTTTTTATCTGCATGCGTATGTTCCATTTTATCCACGCTCAGCGCATCTATTATTTCTTGCAAACCTTCTCCAAATTACTGGAGGAACGTCGCCGTAATCCTCATCAAAGGCAGGTCGTGCTTATCGACGGCAGCGCCTCTCTCTTTATCATGTATTTTGTTGCTGATGTCCTCTATCTGCTCTATTGTATTTGGCTTATGCTACATGACGCAACCTGGACACCTGGCTTTCTTCTCCTTGTAATTGCAGCCATGGAGACTGTAGCTATTCACGGACGCATCAGCGGCACCTATATTATGGACGCGCAGGGCTATGTCTATCCTCGCACCTGGTTCCGCTATCTTACCTTTGGCGAGACCATGTTCATTTTGCTGAAACTTTTTGAAGGACCATTAAGTTAAAACTTCGCATTTTCAGTCATCATACTCCTCACAATCCTCACTAAAAATTGTAAACACTAGCCAAAAAAAGCTATGCTTTGGTCTTGCACCATCGCATAGCTTTTTCTATAGTATGTTTAGAGCAGCTTTTGCTCCTCCTCAGCCAAGGGATAATTGGACTTGCCTGCTTTGATATCCTTTGCATAGCAGCGACTTTCATCACGTCCATAGATACTAGTCAGCACCAAGCCATTCTTTTTTGCATCAGTTAATAGAATGGAGTAGCTCATCTCCCCACCCATCGCATCAAAAGCATCATAGCGTATCATTTTGACATTCTGAAGGCAACCCTGAACCTGCTCCTGCAGCTTTTCATGCCTAGCTTGCAAGGCAGCCAGCTCAGCCTGAGTTTTATGCAGCTCGTTTAAGGTATCAGTCAACACTGTGTCAATATTAGCCTCCTTGCCCTGGGTAAAGAAGTCATATTTCGCCTGTAAAGCAGAAAGCTTACCCTTCACACTGATTAGCAAAGCTACTAAAACAATAATTACCAGCACTATGAGGGCTACGACCACAGTTAGATTATTACCAATTGCTATATTCGCTTCTTCCATCTAATAGTATATCCTCTCTTACACATGTAATCTACGCGGAGGCTCCGGCACCGGCATTTCATCCTCATGCCCCTGTTGGAGCACTTCATAAATGCGCTCTAAATCCTCGGCAGAATAATATTCTATCTGAATAGTGCCACCTTGGCGACCATCCTCCTCGGGCTTGGGCTGTACCTTTACCTTGGTGCCCAAAAGCTCTACCAAGCGCTGCTCAAAATCGCGGCAGAACACATCGTTAGCACTGGGCACACGCTTGGGCTTCGCCGGTTTTTCCTTAGCCTTAGGCGCCTCTATGGCAATCTCACGCGCATACTTCAGCTGCTTACCTTCCTTTATAAGGCGCACCACCTGCTCTGTAAAGCGGGAGCTCCAGCCATTTTCCATAATAGCCCGCGCTATCTCGATTTGCTGCTCGGGCTTGGGCAGGCCCACCAACTGCTTTGCCTGGCCCATGTTTAGCTTACCCTCAACAATATAGCCTTGAATTGCCTCCGGCAAATTTAAAAGGCGCAAAATATTTGTCACCGCTACGCGGCTACGGCCCACCTTTTCTGCGGCCTGCTCCTGCGTCAGCTTGCATTCCGCCATCAAGCGACGCAAGCCCTGCGCCTCTTCAATGGGGTTCAAGTCATGGCGCTGAATATTTTCCACCAGCGCAATTTCCATCATCTTAATATCATCATATTCCTTGATGATGGCCGGCACAGTTGTCAGCCCCGCCATGGTGGCTGCTCT
>JAXEPX010000061.1:0-10052 GCA_034117325.1 Phascolarctobacterium sp.
GGTAGCTGCAGGCATCGCGCAATATATCGATGCGAAAAAGCTCCTCGAGGACTGCAATATCTAAATAGCATAAAAAAAGCGTAAGCTCGATTTTAAGTCGAACTTACGCTTTTTTTGTTTACAGCTAGGAAATAATGCTCAGGGAATTGAGCAATTAGTTATCAAACTTTTACTCGCGTAAGCAAGGAAATTCGCAATTAGTTATCAAACTTTTACTCGCGTAAGCAAGGAAATTCGCAATTAGTTATCAAACTTTTACTCGCGTAAGCAAGGAAATTCGCAATTAGTTATCAAACGCTCACTTCGATTTGCCGCGCTCATTTCGTGGGGTTCAATAACGAAATCTCGCCAAACTCGCTAACGCTCAAACAGTGTCTCGATTTCTATTGAACCAACCACTCATTCGCTGCAAATCTCAATGTTCGCTTATTGATTAACTAATTGCTCACTTTCTTAATTCCTACAGCCCTTCTCTCCATTCTGTGAGGAGCGTCTTGAACTCTTCCCATTGGCGCGGCAGCTGCTGCAGTGCCGCATCAGCACGCCCCTGCTCCCAGCCGCGCAACAGTGCTATCTCACAGGCCAGCTCCGGTAGCTCGGCATGCTGCTCCACCAGCGTCTGTAAATACTGCTCATTCACATAATCATCATGAATAAGCCCTAACATATCCTGCAAATACTTTAAGCTACGCAGCAATTGACTAGAAGCCTCCAGCTCCGGCACACTCTGCAGCGCATAACGAAAACGCTTCAGCTTAATGCGTACTCGGTGCAGCTGCTCCACATCATGCACATCAGGCTCACCCTGCGGCAAAATCAAAAGCTTATCAGCCCAACCAGCTAAACGCTGCGCAAAAAACTTTTTCAACGAGGTTGCAGCCCATTTACCTGTTAATCCATGTGCTGCGCTCTCACGTCTCAAAAAAAGCTCCAGTCGTGCCAGCTCCAGCGTCAGCTCATTCAGCTTTAGTGTCGAACGGACCTTATTCTGCTCAATAGAACGCATGGACTCCAATAGCTGCACCAGCTTCGGCGTTGCTTGCACAGACTGCTCCTGCATTGCATTTTGCTGATGCGTTTGCTGCAGTGCATAGCTAGCAGCAAGATCCTGCTGCACTAGCACATCCTTAGCCTTAGTCTTTGCAGCGCCTGCTTCATCCGCTCCGTATTGTTCATACGCACGCAGGCGTGCACAATTACTCAATAGCACATCGCATTCGCGCACTGAGGATAGACTCTGCGCTCTTGCCTTCAAAAGTCCCTGCCAGCCCTTCAGCTCCCCTGCAGGTACTAATGGCTTTACGAGCGCTAATACGGAGCGTAAACGCCGCAGCTTTACCCGAAGCTGACGCCACAACGACCTAGGTGCTCCCTCCGAGGTTAACAGCTGCTCCCAAAGCTTATTCACGCTGTAGAGCTGCCATGGCACATGACAAACAAGCGCGCTCTCCGCCGCACCCTCAGCATAAAGCTCCAGCCTATCAAGATAGTACGAGCCACGCAAAAGATCAAGTCGTCTCGATAAATCAGGCTCATCTAATACAAAGCGTTGCTTACCACTTAAAAGACTGCGTACAATGCTTTCCACTGTCTGCAGCACCTGCTCCCGCCGTGCATCAAATTCTACTGTCACATCCGCGATATTGAGTAAACGATCGCTGACAACTAACACGCCCCAGGAGCACAGCACACGATAGCCCTGCTGTCCCTTCGGCTCCAAACGTGCCACACGACATTTATACATATCGTTGTCACTAAAATATTTTTCTTTGACCTTATAAGTAATATTACAAGCTGGCACGAGCTTTTTGACAATGCCTAAAAGCTGTGCCTGATGCTTGATATCGATGCCATGAAGGCACAGCCTCTGCCTCATACTTTCACAACCCTTGCAATATTTTTGCCAACCAGCTTAAGCCTTAACCTCTGCCGGCATCTCCTTACCTGCAAGCGCAGCAAGAATATTCTCCACCGTCAGCATCGCCATAGCATCACGTGTTTCGCTAGTATAGCTAGCAATATGCGGTGTAATCGTAATATTATTAAGGCTAAGCAGCTTATGCTCTCCCGGAAGCGGCTCCGGATCAGTTACATCCAACGCTGCATAAGCCAAGTGCCCACTTGCTAATGCCTCATACAGCGCTTCCGTATCCACAACACCACCACGACTAATATTAATTAGACACGCCCCCTGCTTCATTTGTGCAAATGTAGCAGAGTTTAATAAATGCTTAGTAGATGGGTTCAGAGTCACAGCTAAAAGTACAAAATCAGCAGTTGCTAATAGCTCCTCCTGACTCAAATAAGTAACACCAAGCTCCGCATCATCCGGGCGCTGATGGCGATTGTGATAAACAACCTTCATCTTGCTCACCTGCGCACGTTTAGCAATAGCGCTACCGATATCACCCATGCCAATAATACCCAGGGTTTTACCTGCCAACGCAGTAGTCACACCAAAGGGCTTGCGTTGTCCCCAGAGGCCGCTCTTCACATGGGCGTCCGCCTTCACTATACGACGAGCACAATCAATAATCAACGCATAGGATAAATCTGCCACGTCATCAACAAGAACCCCGGGAGTATTTCCCACACGCACACCGTGAGCATGGCAAGCAGCCACATCAATATTATCATAGCCCACCGCAGACTGACCTATTACCTTCAGCTTCGGAGCCTTAGCCAAAAATTCTTCATTAGCCTTGAAATTACTCATGGAGAACACAGCATCAGCCTGAGCAAGGCGCTCATCAAAAAGCTCCTGCGGCATGCGTCCCCCCTGCTGCCAAGCGAGCAAATTAACCTTATCCTTTAAATAATCATAGGCACATTGGCGCAGCTTGCCACTAGCCATGACTGTAAATTGTTTATAATCCATAAACATATCCTTTCTGAAATATCACGTCATATCGTCTAGAAGGTACTAGATACGAGCAATTTTGAGGAAGGCGTACTAGACGTACGTCGACGAAAAATTGTGAAGTAGATGGTGCCTTATAGGCGATATCATCTCTTCGGCACAATCTCTAACCAATAATTATCCGGATCAATAATAAAATATATACCCATTGCAGGATTTTCATAGCAAATGCAACCCATCTCCTTGTGCTTTGCATGAGCTGCTTCATAATCCTCAACTACAAAAGCTAAATGGAATTCATTTTCACCTAAATTGTAGGGCTCCTTGCGATCGCGCAGCCAGGTCAGCTCCAGCTGATGCGGAGTTTTCCCATCAGTCAGATACACGAGAATAAAGCTACCATCAGCAGCCTCCTTACGGCGTGCTTCCTTCAGGCCCAAAGCTTCCTCATAGAACTTCAAGCTCTTCTCTAAATCCAAAACATTGAAATTATTGTGTGCAAATGTAAACTCCATACTCTTCACCTCATAAAAAATTATAATTAAAATAAAACTAATCTTATCAAAAGTGCTGCCAAAGCCATGGCGGCAGCAACCTTACCTACAACGGCCAGAAAACGATATTTAGCTGCCTTAAAGGCCAGCGACACGGCATTCTCCCGCATACCAGTATGCAAAAGCTCATAAACAAAGGCAGCCAAGCCAGCACCCAGCATACCGCCGATAATCGATCCCAAAACGGGTAAGACCGCTGTACCCACTAAGGTACCCATAAAGCCGCCTATACCTATAATCAACACAGCAAACCAAGAAACCTTTTCCCTCTTGATGCCAAAAAGAGATACACAAAACTCCCACGCTTCGCCTAATAAATAAACTAGCACCATCGCTGACAACAAACGCCCATTAAAATATAACGCTTCGTCAAAAAAAGCAAAGCCTAAAGCTGTTAATAGCAAAATACTATTACCAGGCAAATCAAAAATAGTGAGTAGAGGACATATAATAGCTATTAATAGAGCAAAAGCTCTTTCAACCAAAAACTCCATAATTTTCCTCCATAGTGTTATTAAAGCTATTATACCACATTTACGTAAATAGACTACTATATATCTGTCACAGAAATTCGAAATAAATGTAAAATCATTGTCTATTGCTAAAGAAAATGTTACAATTAATTAGAAAGATAAACTTAGAAACGAGGCTTGAGACATGCTTGATTTTAGTGCGCTGTATATCGACCTACAGCCGTGGCTTCCTTCACTGGGAGGCTTTTGTTTTTTCACAATTATCCGCTACATCTATAAACACTTTTTACTGCGTTTATTACGGCGTATAACAAATATCATCTCCTTTAAAAACGGTGAAGAGCTTCTCGAGGCCTTTGAGCACCCTATTAATGTTCTTTTATATATCTTCGCCTTCTATTCAGCCTTCAATTTATCTCCCATCAAAATGGATGCCCTCTTTGTCTTTCTTGACAGAGTTATTCGCAGTGCCATCGTTATGTGCTTCTTCTGGGGCTGCTACAATGTCAGCGACACCACCCACGGCATCATGCTTGATATTTTGGAGAAGGCTGGTATTCGCTCCGAGGAATCATTATCAAATATTTTCTCCACTGTACTGCGCCTTATCATCGTAGTACTTTGCTTCGTAACTGTAGCGCGCGAGTGGAATTATGATATCAGCGGCTTTATTGCCTCCCTGAGTATAGGCTCTGTAGCCGTGGCCTTCGCAGCTAAGGATGCGCTGGCCAATGTTTTCGGCAGCCTGATTATCGTGCTGGATAAGCCCTTTAAGGTTGGTGACTGGATCCTTGCCAATGGTGTAGAGGGTGTTGTTGAGAAGGTCTCCTTCCGCAGTACCTGCGTGCGTACCTTCCCCCAGGAGCTTGTCTACATTCCGAATTCTCTTTTGAGTAACACTCCCATCACGAACTTTACCTTGCGCGAAAAACGTCGTCTCGATTTCACGCTTGGTCTGACCTATAGCACGACAGCGGAGCAAATTCAAGCACTTATCGCAAATTTGCAGGATTATTTGTCCCATAATGAACATATTCACGAGGATGATATTCGTGTGCATTTCGTTAATTATAACGACAGCAGTCTTGATGTGCGTGTAACCTGCTATGCTAAAACAGGTAATCAGCGTGAATACCTTGACATTTTGAACGAAGTCAATCTCCACATCATGGGTATTCTTGAAACAGCAGGCGTAAGCTGCGCTTTCCCGAGTCAGAGTATTTATTTTGAAAATCCGCTAGAACAGAAATAAATTTTGTACTAGCTAACTAAAAGGTGGTGAATCCATGGATAATTATCAAGCTGTTATTATTGGCGGTGGTCCTGCTGGCGTCTCGGCTGCGCTCTACCTCGCCCGCGCCAATATTAAAACGCTCATTATTGAAAATGGCCCCGGAGCACTCGCGCGTGCTCACAAAATCGATAACTATTATGGTATAAGTCTAAGTGGTCCCGAGCTCTATGCGCAAGGACTGGAGCAGGCACGCGCCCTCGGCGTAGATATTTTACAAGACGAGGTGCTTGCTGTTGAATATTTTGATAGCTTCGTGCTCACGCTCAAGAATACTCCAGAGCCTCTGCCGGCTCCCGTGCTGCTGCTCGCTACGGGTACAAAAAATATGACGCTCAACCTTCCTGGACTCGCTGAGCTCGAGGGCAAAGGCATTAGCTACTGCGCTGTCTGCGATGGCTTCTTCTTCCGCAAAAAGAAGCTTGCAGTACTCGGTAATGGTCCCTATGCGCTCCATGAGGCTGAGTACCTTAAGCATTTAGCTGATTCTGTCACTGTGCTGACGAATGGTGCTGATGATACCTTAGCACGCCAGGCAGGCTTTACTACCATCACTACACCGCTAGCTGCCATTAAGGGAGAGTTCAAGCTAGAAGCAATTCAATTTACGGATGGCACCGAGCTAGAGTTTAATGGTCTCTTTATAGCGCTTGGTACAGCGGATAGTACTGATATTGCACGTAAGCTAGGAGCTCAGCTCGATGGCCGTGCTATTAAAGTAGATGCTAACGGCGCTACGAATATTCCTGGACTCTACGCTGCAGGCGACTGCACCGGAGGCTTAAAGCAGGTAAGTAAAGCTGTATATAACGGAGCTAAGGCGGCCTTAGCTATTACCAAGCTATTACGTAGTAAGTAAAATAACCAAAATTAATTTAAAAATAAGGAGAATAATATTATGTTAGAACTAACTACTCAAAATTTTGCAACCGAAGTACTTGAATCACAACAACCCGTCCTCATCGATTTCTGGGCAACCTGGTGTGGTCCCTGCCGCATGCAAGCTCCTATTCTGGAGGCCTTCGCTGCTGAACATCCGGAAGTCAAGGTTGCTAAGGTAAATGTGGATGAAGCTCCCGAGCTCGCTGAAAAATTTGGCATCATGTCCATCCCGACTCTGCTCGTTTTCAAAGGCGGCAAGCTGGTAAAATCCGCTGTAGGCCTGCATGACAAGGGCGGCCTCACTGACATGGTTAAATAATTTAACCAAATAAAATACAGCATCTTAATAACACAAAGAGCCATACTACCTCATTTAAGTAGTATGGCTCCTTTATTTTGCGTTTAGCTACTTTTCAATAGCTCTCTTTTTTATTTACCAGCTTCAGAGGTCTCTTCCTTAGCCTTCGGCATTAAAATACGGAAATCATGTAACAGAGGCTTTTCGCCATTAAGCATAAAAACATAAACAAAACGAGCAGCCGGGATTTTTTCACCAATAATTTGATAAGTCAGAATATCAGCATCATCAAATTTTTCAATAATGCGCAGCTTATTAGTAGTGAGCTTACCAAAATTGTTGGCAACCTGCTGTTGCATATTAGTATAAGCCTTTTCATCCCAATTTTGTTGCATCTCTGCACTTAAGGAGGCAGTAATCGCTTTATAATTACCACCTTCAATAAATTTTGCCACAATTGCTTCCTCAGCATCCAAAACCTTGCCACTAGCAGCACTGGCTACAGCACTAATTGCCAAGGTCAAAACCATAACACAAAGCATAACGAGCTTTTTCATTTTGATAGTCCCCCTTAATAAAGTACAATTTTTCACAAGCACTTTAATCATATTTATAATTTCAGATTATATTATAATCCTTTCCTAAGGAAGTGGCAAGTAAACTTTTTCACAACACCGCCCGCTCATTGAAGCATAAATAGTAAATTCATGGTATAATGTATAGTATTATTACTAGCTTTCAGGAGGTTTTCCCCATGCATATGGCAGATGCCTTAGTCAGCCCGACAGTCGCAGCAAGCATGTATCTTGCTAGCGGTCTTGTAGCTGCTTATTCTCTTAAAAAAGTACGTGAAGAAAATGACGCGCATAAAATTCCTCTCATGGGCATTATGGGCGCCTTTGTTTTCGCAGCGCAAATGCTTAATTTTACTATCCCCGGCACAGGGTCTAGTGGTCACCTTTGTGGCGGCCTACTACTAGCCGCATTACTAGGACCCTATGCGGCATTTTTAACAATGATAGGCATTCTAAGCATTCAGTGCCTCCTTTTCGCTGACGGCGGACTGCTTGCTCTCGGGGCCAATATTTGGAATATGGGCTTCTATGCCTGCTTTATCGGGGGACTGCTGATTTGGAAGCCGCTGACACATAATACTCTTAACAAGTACTCAATTGTGCTAGCCTCTCTACTCGGCTCAATCATCTCCCTCCAGCTCGGGGCCTTTAGCGTTGTTCTGGAAACGACTGCCTCCGGCATTACGGAGCTACCCTTTGCCATCTTTGCAGCCGCCATGCAGGGCATCCACCTCGCTATTGGTGCTGTTGAGGGCGCCATCATCGCCTCCGTACTGCTTTTCATCTATAAAGCGCGCCCACAGCTTTTAGATAGCAGCTCCACTGCTACCGCTAGTGTCCTCAGCTTCAAGCAGGTCTGTGCTGTTCTCAGCGCTACAACAGCCTTCTTTGCTGGCATTCTTTCGCTCTACGCCTCCGAGCATCCTGACGGACTCGAGTGGTCCATAGAAAAGCTTACAGGCTCCACAGAGCTCGAGGCAGCAAGCTCCGCGCATGCCCTCGCTGCCCAGCTGCAGGAATGGACAGCACTTCTTCCTGACTATGCCTTCAAGAGCAGCGAGTCAGCTCTAGGAACAGTATTCTCTGGCCTTGTAGGCAGCCTTCTCGTAGTGCTACTCTGTCTTGCCTGCTGCTACCTTTTGAAATTCTTTAAGCACGATCAAGCCTAACCCTATGCCAAAAATTTCTAATGCACTTAACGAAATAAACACTCTCGATAGCCTAGCGCATCGCCAGACACCTGCAACAGCACTGCATCCCCTCGCCAAGCTTCTCGTCACCCTCGCCTATGTGGCTACACTAATGAGCTTTGGCAAATACGACCTCGTGAGCCTCGTAGTCATGAGTCTGTACATTCCCTGGGGCTTTTATTTTAGCCAGCTTAGCTTCACTGCTGCTTTGCGCCGTCTGCGCTTCATCCTGCCCCTCGTCTGCATGGTTGGTCTCGCTAACCCCTTTTTTGATGAGCAAGTATTTACACTTGGCAGCATCACCCTGAAAGCAGGCTATATCTCGCTCCTCACGCTCATGCTCAAGGGCGCTCTCGCCGTCCTCGCGTCGTATCTGCTCATTGCCACTACGACAATTGAGCAAATCTGCTACGCGCTTCGCTTCTTGCACGTGCCCAAGCTCATGGTAACACAAATACTGCTTACCTATCGCTATCTCAGCCTCCTCTTAGAGCAGGCCGATACGATCTCCCAGGCCTACGCCCTGCGTGCTCCCCAAGAAACAGGTATTCGCTACAGAGTCTGGGGCTCGCTCGCAGGTCAGCTACTCCTGCGCAGCATTGATAGAGCTAATGCCCTCTACGCTAGTATGCTGCTGCGCGGCTTCAATGGCGAATTTTTTTACCGCGGACCAATTACAGCCTGGCAGCAACGTGATTGGCACTACCTGATTATCCTACTACTCTGCTTTATATTGCTACGACTTCTACCAATGTCACAGCTATTTATACACATTACCGGAGGCCATCTGCAATGAGCCATATCCATCTTGATATCCAAAATCTTAGCTTCAGCTATGAGCAAGCCGAGCCCGTGCTACAGCACATCAGCCTACATGCAGGCGAGCACGAGTCCATCGGCATCATCGGGGCTAACGGCGTGGGAAAATCCACACTACTGAAGCTACTTGTAGGCCTCGAGCTTAATTTCAAAGGCCATATTCGCGTAGAGGAGATTCCTGTCGAGGCAAAGACTCTGCCGCTAATTCGCGCTAAAATCGGCTACCTATTTCAGGACAGCGACAGCCAGCTCTTCATGTCCACAGCCTATGAGGACATCGCCTTTGCCCCACGCAATTACGGACTACCGGAGGACGAGGTAGAGCGCCGCGTCACCCAAGCCCTAAAGCTCGTCGGCATCCCACACCTGCGCGACAAGCAGATTTTCAAAATGTCCGGCGGCGAGAAAAAGCTCGTCTCCCTCGCGACGATTCTCTCCCTCACGCCCGACATCATCCTGCTTGACGAGCCCTCGAGTACGCTCGACCCACGCAATCGGCGTCAGCTCATTAATATTTTGAATAGCTTCGAGCATTTGAAAATAATCGCCACCCATGACCTCGACCTCGTACTCGACGCCTGCCAGCGCACCATTATCCTCGCTGACGGCCGCATCGTCGCCGACGGCCCCAGCAGTGAAATTTTGAGCAATAAGCAGCTACTCGAAAGCAACGGACTCGAGCTTCCTCTATCACTGCAGAGAAGATAAAACTGTGCAAAATCACACTATAACATAAAATATAAACCCCGTACTCTCTTAGCATTGCACTAAAAAAGTACGGGGTTTTCTTTTACTATTCAATACATCTAGCTTATCAAGACAGCGTAGAAGGTATTAGATGCGAGCAAAACCGATGAAGGCGTACTAGAAGTACGTCGAAGAGGTTTTGTGAAGCAGATGATGCCTTATCCGCTGTCTGCTTACTTTTTCAGGCCGTTCACAATACGTTCCATAGCCTCGATAGTATTTTCTCTACTACCAAACGCAGTCAGGCGGAAATAGCCCTCGCCCTTGCTACCAAAGCCAGCACCAGGAGTGCCAACGATTTGCAGCTTCTCCAGCAGGAAGTCAAAGAACTCCCAGCTCGTCATGCCATTGGGGCATTGCAGC
>JAXEPX010000062.1:0-16283 GCA_034117325.1 Phascolarctobacterium sp.
CTCGGAGCAAATTTCTACAACCTTGCCGTTTTCTACAATAATCATACATTGACCATCATTAATGGCAATGGTGGAGCCATTGCTAATGATGTTGTCTTCGGAGCTGGTGTTGGAGCTGCGTCCTCGGCTAGAGGTACGCTTACTGCCCTTGGCAACCAAAACGTCCGGCTTCAGGCTCTCACAATAGATAAACTCTTTCCATTGATCGCCTAAAACGCCGCCCACGGCACCCATGCCTGCCTTAATTAATCCCATAGTATAACCTCCTCTTTTTTACTAAAGCTGTAAAAATATATCATTGCAAAACCTGTAACTTTTTACAGGTTGACATGGCGTTAATTTTCTTGTTTACTTATAATAGTTTTAAGTTTTTATGAAGGGTCTTTATCGATTCCCTGACGCACGGCGGCCACAGCCAAACCCACGGTGCTGCGGTAGCCCGTCTTGTGGAGCATATTGCTGACGTGGAAGCTGATGGTTCGTTTGCTCAGCGCCAGACTGACAGCAATATCCTGATAGCTCAGGTCCTCACAAAGCAGCTGCACAATCTGCAGCTCCCGCTGCGTCAATATCTCCTTTAGCTTCTTTCTTGCCCGTTCCTCCCTAGTCAAGCTATCCCCCTCTTTACCCTTTTCTCCTTGTAGCACTTACATTATAGCGCAAAATCAGCCATTTTACCCCACCCCAAGAGGTGATTTTGGGTGGGATGGGCCAAAAAAATTTGCAATTTCTGCCTTTTTTACATTAAATAGACTCTTGAGCTCTCAAAATTTTTCTCGGAGGTGTGCATGATGAAAAAGCTGTTCCTTCTCTTTTTATTTTGCTTCGCTCTGGTTCTAGCCAGCTGTGGCGACAAGAACAGCAAGCTGAATCCCGATAATCCCGTTACCCTCACCATGTGGCATGTGTATGGCAGCCAGACTAAATCACCCCTGAACGATGCCATTGCTCGTTTCAACGAAACCGAGGGCAAGCAAAAGGGCGTTATTGTGAAGGTGGCCTCCGTGTCCAATTCCTCCGCCATCGACAAGGCTCTGCTGGCCTCCGCCTCCAAGCAGCCGGGCTCGGTGCCCATGCCGGACCTGTTCACTGCCTATCCCCGCATTATGACCAAGCTTGATCCCAAGCGCCTGCTGCCCTGGGAGCAGTATTTGAGCAAGGAGGATTTGGAGCTTTATCGCAGCGATTTTCTTAAGGAGGGACGCTACCAGGAGCATCTTTATATGCTGCCAATTGCCAAATCCACGGAGCTGCTCTTTGTGAACCAAACCTTTATGGACCGCTTCTTAAAGGCTAAGCAGCTGGAGCAGGCTAATTTAGAAGATTATGATACCCTCTTTGCCCTCTGCTCACAATATTATCAGTGGAGCGGCGGCAAGCAAATGTTCCAAATCAACGATTTCTATCATTATTTTCTCACCAATATGGGTGCTTTAGGCGAGGATTTCATCGTCAAGGGCAAGCCCAATTTAAGCAGTGCCGTTTTTGAGCGCATTTATCGTCCCATGGCCAAGGCTGCCATCCTCGGTGGCCTGTGCACGGAGCGTGGCTATGCCTCCGACCGCTGGAAGACCGGCGAGGTCATCAGCAATGTGGGCTCCACCGCCGGCATCCTTTATCTGCGTGATTATGTGACCCATGCGGATAATAGCCGCGAGGACATCGCCACCACCTTCCTGCCCTGCCCCAGCTTCAAGGAGGCTGCTGATAAAAAATTCCTGCTCCAGCGTGGCACCGGTCTTTTTGCTCTCAATAATCAGGAGGAGCGCAAGAATCAAGCCGCATCAGTATTCGCCAAATGGATTGCACGCAAGGATAATAATTTTAGCTTTGTGACCAGCGCCGGCTATTTGCCAGTTAACAAGGCATCCATGGAGGAATTGATGGCCCAGCCGGAAAAGGTGGGCCATAGAAAATATCGCCAGCTTTACAGCGTGCTGCAAAAGGTGGAAAAAAATGGCAACTATTTGCCCCTGCCCCTTTATGAACAGGCAGGACAAACCCAGTCCAAGCTCGAAAAGAATATTAAGCAAATTCTAACACAGGCTCATCAGCAATATCTGCAAAGAGTGCAACAGGGCGAAGCAGGCCCCGCGCTGGCAGAGCAGCTGGTGCAAAGTAGTCTGGAGCAGCTACGTCAGGCCATGCAATAAGCCTTGAAAGCCTGAAGGAGGATATATGCTCGCACGTTGGCAGGCCTATCAGGCCCTTGGTAAAAGAATATGGATGTATCGCCGCACGCTGCGCAGCCGTTTCGCCTTCTATTTGGTCTCCCTCTTTGGTATTTTGACCTCGGCAGTTTTGGTGCTGCTGATTTTGAGCGGCTTTTTGAACCCCTTGGACCATGATTTGGAGCAGTTCATGGCCTATGAGCTGCGCACGCGGCGCCAGACGCTGGAGCGTCAGCTGGATAATCTGGCGGCCCATGGCGTCAATTTTTCCCAACAGCTCAGCGAGGCCGTAGTCTGGACCATGCAGCAGCAAAATACTACCCTGCAACAGCTCAACGGCCAGCCTAAGCTTTTGCAGCGGATTCAGATGAACACCTATGACATCGTCACCGATGCCATGCAAAAGACCTCCTGCAGCGGTGCCTTTTATCTGTTGAACGCCAGTGTGGTCCAAGAAAAAAATGGTGGGGTATCCTATGATACCTATAATAGTCTTTATCTAAAATATGCCAATTTGTATTCGGAAAACACGCTGAATAACGAAATCTGCATGTTCCGCGGCGATTATAGCGTAGCCCGGGCCCATAATATTAATTTGTACAGCACTTGGCAGTTGGAATGCCAATCGGGAATTTTTCCGGAAATCACCGCCATGCTGGCCCAGCAAAGATTCGAGCTGAACAGGAGCTTTGTGATGACGCAGGTGATGCCCCTGGCCGACAGCTGGGAAAAGGTGCGTCTGTTTATCTTCCCGCTGGCCGATGCCCAGGGCAGAACCATTGGTCTTTGCGGCTATGAGCTCAGCAATCTTTATTTCCAGCTGCGCTCTGCGCCGGTGCTCTACCAGAACACACCCCTCATCACAGCCCTTTTGGATAGGGATAATGATGATACCTATACCGGCCAATTATCCGATGAGTCCATCGTTGGTGAGTGGCCCTTGATTTTGCAGGAGAAGGGCAAGTACACCCGCTTCAGCAGCAGCAATACCAACTATATCGGCAAGCTCTTGCCCGTGGAAATCGGCAAAACCACCCATTATCTGGCCATTATGCTGCCGGAGAATGTGTATAATGAAATGCTCGTTATCTCCCGCATCAAGGCGGTGTCCATCTTCGGTCTGATTTTGCTGCTCTTTTTGCTGTCCGGCTATCTGCTCAATAAAAAATATGTGGAGCCCATTGTGGGCGATTTGCAGCAGCTGCGCAGCAATCCCAACCAGCGTCCCAGCTCTGATTTGCAGGAGCTGGACGAGGTTTATAGGGCTTGGCAAAGCCATGATTTCCAAAATAAGGAAAGACTGCTCAGCCTGGAGCAGGAAAAATCCTTTGCCCAGCAGGAATATGAGCGGGCGGTGAACAATCTGCAGAGCATTGCCCTGCAGCAGCAGGAGCTGCAGAAGCAATACGATGATTTGCAGGCCACCCTGCTGGAGCAAAGCCGCAAGCTCACCGAAAGAATGGAGCTGCTACAGCAGGAAAAGGAGGAGGCCGAGCGTCATTATGCCTCTGCCCAATACATTATGAAGGGTTATTTTGAAAAGGATAAGCCGCCCATTGACGAGGAAAGCTACCGCATGTTCGTAGAAAATATCAGTCTGCTCACGGCCAAGGAAAAGGATATTTTTGATTTATATTTGCAGGGACTGGTGCCCAAGGAGGTCACTAACCGGCTGAATATTACTGAAAATACTCTGAAGTACCACAATAAAAATATTTATGGCAAGCTGGGCATCAAGAGCCGCAAGGAGCTTTTGCAATGCATCAGGTATATGCAGCTCTTGGAGGCTAATCAATAGCCTGTAATGCCTTTTTAGAGGAGCAGCGCCATGCTGGGAAAGGAAGTTTCGAAGGATGTTGAAGAAAATACTCTTAGTCTGCTGTTTGGTTCTGGGCTGGATGGGCTCGATCGCTGCTGCGCCGGCCGATAGCCTTTTCGGCAGCAGCAAGTACTTGCTTGCTATTCACAAGCTAAGCTATCAGCTGGAGGTTTATGAAAGAGGACGGGAGGAGGCAGCGTACAGCTTCCCCATCGCAGTGGCGAAAAATCCCGGCGACAAGGAGCGCACCGGTGACAATCGGACGCCCACCTCCTGGGGCAGTGCCGCAATTATCCCAGCCCGCTACAGTGGCGCAGCTGTGGGCGTGCCCTCCAGTCAGGTGCCCTTCCGCATTGAGGAGGTGTGCCCCGCCCATTATTGGACCCATGATTTTGGGGATGGCAAGGGCGTCATTGAGGGCGCCTATGGGCCTTGGTTTCTTTCCTTGGACACGGGCTGGATTGGCATCGGCATCCACGGCACCCATGACCCCGCCTCCATCGGCACCATGGCCTCCGAGGGCTGCATCCGCCTGCGCAACGAGGATATCCAAAGGCTCAAGGACATTGTCTGCAGTGACAGGGGCGGCGTTGGCACCGGCGTCATAATCACAGATGACTAAAGCGTAAAAATACATACGAAAAAAGCGACCTTTAAGAAAAATCCTAAAGGTCGCTAATTTTTTGCTAGCATTATGCAGTTGAGCCCGTTGTCCGGAAGCACTATCATGAACAGCGCTTAATGTGTTCCCAAATGCAAGGGGTTTTATTTAATGGTGATGCGTCCCTTGCCATAAGGATTGGCATATTCGTCACCGATTTTGCCATTGAGATGCTTCTGCAGATATTCGATGATGGCATCCACGTCGGAAATCTCGCCATCCTTCAAAATCTTGCAGCCCTTGAACATGGCATTGCCATCGCCGCCGTCCTTCAGCACATAAGTGGTGCCGCCGACGGTATATTTTTTGTTTAAATCCAAGGGCTGGCCGCCGATGCGCACGTCGCTGACACGATAGAGACCGCCAACGCGACTGAAATTGCCCTTGTCATCCAGCTGTACTGTGGAGGGAACGCTGGCGTTAATGGTGTATTCCATACCGGCCACCTGATAGAAGCCACCGAATTCTTTGGGATAATGGCTGGCGCCCATTTCCAGAGCATCCAAAATTTTTTGGCCCGTAACTTCAATAACAGCGCACATATTGCCAAAGGGGAAGGCCTCCAGCATATCGTTATAGGTAATCACGCCCTGCTTGATTTCGTTACGAATGCTGCCACCGTTGACGAGCACCGCATCACAGCCCAGCACTGCCTTATAAGCATCGGTCACAAAATCAGCCAAGCTGCATTCATTATTGCGCACCAAACGCTCGCCATTCTTCGGATCATTGCTCTTGAGCTGGATCAGCGCCTCGCCCACGGGCTGTTGGAGTTGCTTTTCATATTTGGCTATTTCCCGGGAAATAATCTTTTGCGTTTTGGCATCGTCGCCAATGTCCTTCTTCAACAGTCTGCTGGTAATTTTGCCATCGGTGCCGATGACCAGCTCACCCACGGTCTTCAGCTTGGTACCGGTTTGGGCAATGAGCACGTCCTGGCCCACATAATTCTTCACATATTTTCCTTGGATTCTTTCGTGGGAGTGACCATCGATGATGGCATCCACGCCACGGGTGTTGGCAGCCACGCTTTCGCTATTCCAATACTCGATGGAGCCGTTGAGGCCCAAATGCCCCACTACGAAAACATAATCCGCACCATTTTCGCGAGCTGCATTGATGGATTTTTGCAGGGATTTATAAAGCTTCTGCCCCGTTTCATCCTCATTGAAGCCATAAAGGTAATTGCCCTGCCCATCCTGGAAGAAGGCCGGCGTGGAGGAAATCAAGGTTCCGGGAGTGGTTGCGCCCACCAAAGCCACCTTGGTATCACCAAAGCGCAGCATTTTATAGGGGGGCAGAGCCAGCTTCTTGGTGCGCAAATCTGTGAAATTGGCGCTGTAATAGCCGCAGTTTTGTTTTTTGGCCAGCTGCCAGAAGCGCTCCATGCCATAGTCAAATTCGTGGTTGCCGGGGATGGCAAAATCATAGCCGGTGGCATTCATCATCTTCACCACGGCCTCACCCCTGGACATCTTGCCAATGGGTGCGCCCTGCACGGCGTCGCCCGCATCCACCAGAGCCACATAGGGAGTATTCTTCAGAGCTTCCCGCTTCATCTGTGCCACGGTGGAGAGGCCCAAATTATCGTTGACACCGCAATGAATATCGTTGGTGTGTAAAATCACAATTTCCTTATCCGCTGCCCAGGTGAAAAGCGGTGCAGACACAGTCAGGCCCAAGGTTAAGCATGCCAAGAGACCCTTTTTCCAAGCTTTTTGCATAGATATCACTCCTTTAAAAATTTTATGGAACTTTAATTTTGAACGTTTATAATGGCTCAATAAAGCACCTTATCAAATAATGCCCTGCCGGCGAAGCCGTTGATTTGCAGATAGGCTCTGGGCTCGCTGAAGAGATAGTGCTCATGGAAGCGGGCAACCCGCCTGTCGGGCAGCAGCAGCTCCACTATGGTATCGTTACTGGCCAGGGTGCGGAAGCGGGTGAGCTTGGTGCCCTTGGGTAGGATTTCCTTATGCCATTCCTTGGAGCTTTCGTTGGCAGCAATTTCCACTTCCACATCCTCCAACAAGGTCAGGGGCTCGCGGAATCTGCCGGCCACATAGATATATTCCCTGTCCGGATTATTGAGCTTGGGCTTGCCACGCTCGCCCACATGATAGTATTCCGCCGCATAGCAATAGCCGATATTGGGAATCCGGGTAGCAAGGAGCATCCTTTTGGGATTGGTGGGCTCCTCCAAGAATTTTATGATACCATTATCGGAAATCATGTAGGGCTTGCCCTGAGCATTCTTGCCGTTTAAATCGAAAAAGGCAGAGGTTCCTGTGCTATCCTCATAAAGATAAATATAATCCTTTCCGTCCACATAAATTAAATAGGGCACCCGCTGGCTAACCCTCAAGGAGGAGCGCTCCTCCTGCAGCTTATTCCAAATTATCTTTATTTTATCGGCATTCAAAAAGCCCGTTTTGACTTGAAAATGAAATTCCTCCCCATGGCGCTTGATCAAATAGTCCTTGTTGAGCTCAAAGCGCATAATAAAATCCTGAGGCTTGGTGCTGTAATCGATAATTGCCTCAGAGCTGCTGCCATAACAGCCACTACACCCGAAGAGGCTTGCAGTCAAAAGAGTGAGTAATAAGAGTTTACGCATCTGGCACCTCCATATTATTAAATCCATATTTAAGGACATTCTTCCATTTTCTAGCTTTATTCTACACTTTTTACGAAGAAAACACACTACCCGAAACTAATTTTTCGGGTAGGAAGGTCGGATTTTTTTAAGAATTATGGTATAATATAAGGCAATTTGATTCTATTATTAGAAGCTATGTATTAATAATGAGGTATGTACTTTGAAAAGACTATTACTCTTTATCATAATGTTAAGTCTGCTCATAACAGGCTGTACTCCCAAGCCCAAGCTGGATCCGCAGCATCCCACCACTATTACCATCTGGCATGTGTATGGTAATCAAACAAAATCACCCCTGAACGATATTATTGCTGAATTCAACAAAAGCGAGGGTGCCAAGCAGGGCGTGCGCTTGAAAATCACCTCCATCAGCAATTCCAAGGATATTGATAAGGCCCTAATCACCTCGGCCAATAAGGCTCCCGGCTATGCTCCCCTGCCCAATCTTTTCACAGCCTATCCCCGCATTATTTATAATCTGGACCAAAAGCTGCTTTTGGATTGGTCCCAATATTTTTCGCCCACGGAGCTCCAGCTTTTCCATCCGGATTTCCTTAAGGAGGGCTATGAGGGCAAGGCCCTTTATATGCTGCCCATTGCCAAATCCACCGATGTGCTCTTTGTGAATAAAACCCTCTTTGAGCGCTTTGCTAAGGACAACGACGCCAAGCTGGAGCAGCTGCAGGATTTTGAGCAGCTCTTTGAGCTTTGCCAGCGCTACTATCGCTGGAGCGGCGGCAAGGATATGTTCCAAATCAACGAATACTACCATTATTTTCACATTAATATGGCCTCCTTGGGCACCAGCTTCTTAAAGGGGGACGGGGCTAATACTCTTGACCCCAGCTTTGCTCGCATTTTCCTGCCCATGGCCAGAGCTGCCATTGCCGGTGGCCTGTGCGTGGAAAAGGGCTATGCCTCCGATAGATGGGCCACGGGAGCCATCATCAGCAATGTGGGCTCCTCCGCCGGCGTGCTCTATAACCGTGATTATGTCATTTATCCCAATAATCAAAGGGTGAATATTACCAATATCTGCCAGCCCTATCCGGCCTTTTTGGCAGCCGGTGGCAAGCCCATGTTCCCCCACCGGGGCGTGGGACTCTTTGCTCGCAAAAGCGAGAAGGAGGAGGAAAATCTGGCAGCGGCAGTTTTCGCCAAATGGCTCAGCCAAAAGGAGCATAATCTGCAATTCACCACGAAGATTGGCTACCTGCCCGTTAACCAGCAGGCTTTGCAGGAGCTTTTGGATAATCCCAGCCATATTAAGTCCAGCAAGCACCGCCAGCTTTACGAAAGCCAAAAGCTTGCGGCCAGTGGGTACACCTATCTGTATCTGCCCCGTGGCAGAAATATCAGCCAAATTCAATTCGCGGTGGAAAAGCTCACCCGCCAAATCCTGGGCAATGCTCATAAGGAATATCTGGCGCGGGTGCAGGCAGGGGAAAATCCCCAAGCCCTGGTGGAGGAATTGGCCCAAAGCAGCCTGCAAAAAATGCAAAATTTGAAAATCTAAAAAAGAAAGCTTCGACCTCCAGAATTGGGAAGTCGAAGCTTTTTACTTAGGTAATTTTAAAAGAGGGGCTTACTATTGCCACCCTTGGGCTTCTTTTGATTGCGAATGCGCAGGCTTACGACAACGTCCTCACCATCAATGGTCTGCTCCATATTGACGGGAATGCCAACGTCCTTAATCGCATTTACTACCTGCTTAATGCTATTCAGATAGATGCGCACATCATTAACAATGACAAGACGTTTCTTTTTCTCCGGCTTCTGCTCCTTCAAAAGATTAGCAATATACTCATCCGTTTGGCGCACACTATAGCCACGCTTAATGATAACGTTCAAAGCCTCGAGACGCTGAGCATCATCCTCCAGCTTCAGCAACGCACGCGCATGGCGCTCACTCAGCTCATGCTCAACTAAAAGCTTGCGCACATTGCCGGATAAACGCAGCAAACGTAGCTTATTCGCAATCGTAGACTGCTTCTTGCCCACGCGCTCTGCCATAGCCTCCTGGGTCAGATGGAACTGCTCTAAAAGCTGCTCATAGCCCTCTGCTTCCTCCAGAAAGTGCAGGTCCTCGCGCTGCAGATTTTCAATCAGCGCAATTTCCGCAATCTCCTGAGAGCTATATTCGCTAATTATAACAGGAACTTCAGTAAGCTTTGCCAAACGGCTCGCACGCAAACGACGCTCGCCTGCAATTAAAAGATAGCGTCCATCCTCAGCAGGTGCTACTAAAAGCGGCTGCAGCACACCATATTGTGCAATAGAAGCCGCTAAATCTGCCAAGGCTTCATCATCAAAGGTTTTACGGGGCTGGTAGGGATTGGGAAAAATCTGGTCAATAGGTACCTTGATTACTTTTACTTCGTTCACTGCTTTGGATTTGCCCAAAGCACCGAAATCAGCATCTAATACAGAAAATCCATCATCTACAATCATATTCATCCCCCTCGTCTATTTGCTGCCCAAGGGCTGCTTTTCCGGCGTTCCAGCTTTGCGCGGATAGTGCGCCGGAGTTGTTTTAATTTTAGCAATCTTAATAATGGCACGACCATCATCAAGACCAGGTAATTTTACAGGCTCAGCACTTACTATTTTGCCACCGAGAAGCTTGACTGCCTCTGTGCCTTCTTCAATCTCCTCAGCAAATTTACTACCCTTCAGTGCAATGAACTGGCCACCCTTCTTTGCGAGGGGAAGGCAGTATTCACTGAGCACACTCAATCTCGCCACTGCACGTGCTGTCACGAGATCATACTTTTCGCGGTGCGCTTTATTCCGCCCTGCATCCTCTGCTCGCAAGTGCTCACAGCGAATATATTTCAATCCTAAAGTATCAATGACAGTCTGCAAAAATTTCAAACGCTTGCCAAGGGAGTCAATCAGAGTAACCTTTAGCTCCGGACAGTAGATTTTGAGTGGCACTCCAGGAAAGCCAGCACCCGTACCTACGTCGGCCAGAGTCAGCCCTTTAGCGTCTAAAGCTGGCTCATAGGCGAGCAGGCTATCAATCATATGCTTCACAGCAACCTCCTCAGGCTCTGTAATAGCTGTAAGATTCATCACCTTATTCGTCTCTACGAGCAGCTCGTAATATTTCGTGAACTGCTCCAGCTGCTCAGCAGTAAAGCTTAAGCCTGCCTCTGCACCACGCGCAGCAAGCACCTCAGCAAAAAGCTTGCTCTGCGCCAGTGTCTCTGCACTAATATTAGCAGAGCTAGTAGCTTGAGTCGGAGTATTTTTCACTTCACTCATTCGCCCTGCTCCTTTCTGCGCTTCAGCTCCAGTGCAATCATCAGCACGCTGATATCAGCAGGGGAAACGCCACTAATACGGGAGGCTTGACCAATATTGGTCGGTCGCACCTTATCGAGCTTCTCCGCAGCCTCGCTAGAAAGCTCTTTAATAGCATGGTAATCAATATCTTCAGGCAGACGCTTATTCTCAAGCTTCATAAAGCGCTCCACCTCTTGGCGTTGCTTCGCGATATAGCCCTCATATTTGGCAAAAATCTCCGTCTGCTCCGCTACCTGCTCCGTGAGCTCCGGCAGACCGAAAGCCTCCTGTAGCTTCGCATAGGTTATCTCCTTACGGCGCAGCAAGTCCAGCATATTCGTGCCACTTCTGAGAGGCGTGCTACCCATTGCCTCGAGCTTCGCATTATTCTCGGCACTGGGCGCGATGTTCAGCTTGCCCAGCTCGCTAACGGAGCGCTCCAAAGCCGTGCGCTTCTTAGTAAAGCGCTCATAGCGATAATCATCGACAAGTCCCAGCTGACGTCCCTTCTCCGTCAGGCGCAAATCAGCATTATCCTGACGCAGCAGCAGACGATACTCCGCACGAGAGGTCATCATACGGTAGGGCTCGTTCGTGCCCTTCGTCACGAGGTCATCAATAAGCACGCCGATATAAGCCTCGTCACGGCGCAGAACAAAGGGCTCCTTACCCTGAATCTTCAGCATAGCATTAATACCCGCCATCAGTCCCTGCGCCGCCGCCTCCTCATAACCACTTGTGCCATTGGATTGACCCGCACTGAAGAGACCGCTAATCGCTTTATGCTCAAGAGAGCTCTTCAGCTGTAGCGGGTTCAGGCAATCATAGTCGATGGCATAGCCTGCGCGCATCATCTTGCAATGCTCCAGGCCGGGAATAGTCTGCATAAATTGCAGCTGAATGTGCGCGGGCAGTGACGAGCTCATGCCCTGCACATACATCTCGTTCGTACTACGACCCTCGGGCTCGATGAAAAGCTGATGACGCTCCTTATTAGCAAAGCGAACCAGCTTCGACTCGATAGAGGGGCAGTATCGCGGTCCCACGCCCTCAATCATACCATTATACATTCCTGAAAGGTGCAAATTAGCACGAATAATCTTATGTGTTTCCTCATTTGTATAAGTCAGATAGCAGGGCACCTGCTCCCTCGTTTTAATGTCGCTGATAAAGGAAAAATTGCGTACCTCCTCATCACCGTACTGAGGCTCCATCTTGCTATAGTCCAAGCTGCGAGCATCGATACGCGCAGGTGTACCCGTTTTAAAGCGCATCAGCTCTACACCATGCTCTGCAAGTGAAGCAGAAAGCTTTTGCGCGCTACGCAGACCATTAGGACCACATTCATAATTAACCTGACCATAGACAATGCGCCCTCGCAGATAGGTACCGGTCGCGAGGATAACGCATTTAGCCTCGAAAATCTCACCCGTCTCGGCCTCCACACCTATAACCTGACCATTTTCCACGAGCAGCTTATCAATCATCAGCTGCTTGAGCTCAAGATTATCCTGGTCCTCGACAATCTTTTTCATCAGGGTATGGTAATAAGGCTTATCCTCCTGACCACGCAGTGCGTGTACGGCATACCCCTTGCCAGTGTTCAAAAGGCGCATCTGAATGCAGGCCAGGTCGGCACTAATACCCATCTGGCCGCCCAGAGCATCCAGCTCGCGTACAAGATGGCCTTTCGCAGGGCCGCCGATGGACGGATTACAGGGCATCAGCGCCACGTTATCCAGTGATAGCGTTGCGAGCAAAGTTTTTCCACCAAGTCGCGCTGCTGCTAACGCAGCCTCCACACCAGCATGACCCGCACCCACAACTATAACATCAAAAGAATCTGTAATATAACTCATTTGCTTTTCTCTTTCGTCTTAATCTATTATTTACCAATGCAGAAACGGGAGAAAATTTCATTGATGATTTCATCCTGCACCGTATCACCAGTAATCTCACCTAATAAATCAATGGCTGTGCGCACATCAATAACAATGCAATCATAGGGCAGCATGTTTTCAGCAGCCTCGCCCGCATCACCTAGAGAAACTCGCGCCTCGCGCAAAAGATTTTCCTGACGCGCATTCTGGATATAGGCGCCATCGCTAAGCGTTCCTTCGCTACCATAGACATAGCTCTTCAGCCAGGCGCTAAAGGCCTCTACGCCCGTCAGCGTCTTCGCCGATAGCGTCATCACCTTGTCTTCACCGAAGCGTTCTTTAAGCGCAGCTAAATTCACAGCAAGACCCAAATCGCTTTTATTGACGATAATCACACAGGGCTTACCCTCTGCAGCGGCCAAAATAGCTTCATCCTCCGGAGTTAACCCCATGCTACCATCTATAACACAGATGACAAGCTCCGCCTCCGCTAAGAGCTGGCGACTTTTCTCCACGCCGATTTTTTCAACAAAATCATCCGTACTACGTATGCCTGCCGTATCAGCTAAAACGAGAGGTACGCCATCTAAAAGCAGCTGCTCCTCAATGACATCACGTGTCGTACCAGCGTATTGCGAAACAATAGCTCGATCTTCTTTAAGCAAAGCGTTGAGCAAGCTGGATTTGCCTACATTAGGCTTACCCACAATGGCAGTGCGCAAACCCTCGCGCAGAATCTTGCCAGTATGCGCATGGCTGAGCAGATTGTCAATCTCCGTGCAGCAGAAGGAAATACTCTCCTGTACCCTATTATAGGTAACATCCTCGATATCCTCCTCAGGATAATCGATGACAGCCTCCAAATTTACGACCACATCCACTAGCTGATGGCGCAAATCGCGCAGAGCCTTCGCCAATTGACCCTGCTGCTGGCGTGCTGCCAGCTTCAAGCTCGCTTCACTACGGGAGCGAATAATATCCATGACAGCCTCTGCCTGCGTCAAGTCAATGCGCCCGTTTAGAAAAGCACGTTTTGTGAACTCACCTGCCTCTGCAGGTCGAGCACCTGCAGTATAGGTTAATGCGAGAATTTTTTTCAACGACTGCAAACCGCCGTGGCACTGAATTTCAACGACATCCTCAGCTGTGTAGGAACGGGGAGCACGCATATAAACGCACAGCACCTCATCTATCAGTGTCCCGTCAGTGTCAAAAACATGGCCGTAAACTAATGTATTTGCAGGATATGAGCCAAGGGCTTTACCTGAAGCTGCTTTAAATAAGCTCTCGCCCACAGCGAGTGCCTGCTCACCACTCACGCGCACAATGCCCACAGCACCCTCGCCCAGCGCGGTTATTACAGCACTAATTGTATCCTCTATCATCTGCGCCCTCCTTTACCTTTACCTACGGCGTCAGAATAAAATATAACCCAGTAAGTGCTTACTGGGTTATAAGTGTTTATTTTTTCAATTCAATTACTACATGACGATACGGATCATCGCCCTCGCTAAGGGTCGTAACCCGGCGATCGCCCTGCAGGGCCATGTGGATAATCTTACGTTCATGCGGATTCATCGGCTCGAGAGCTACGCGCTCACCAGTGCGTTTTACCTTATCAGCCAGACGATTTGCCAAACGAGTCAAGGTTTCGATGCGACGATCACGATAATCCTCCACATCGATGATTACGCGTACACGCTCAGAGCTATTTTTATTAGCTACCAGATTGGTCAGATATTGCAGGCTATCGAGAGTCTGGCCATGCTTGCCAATCAGGATACCCATATCATCACCATGCAGCTTAAAGGTAACGCTGCCGTCGTTTTTATTAATGAATTTTTCCATAGCAACATTGATTTTCATTGCTTTGAAAACCTTTTGCAGGAATTCCTTAGCGGCTACTACGGATTCGTCATTTACTGCATATTTACGAGGCTCGCGTGCAGCTTTTTCAACCTTCTCAGCTTTTTCACTCTTCAGAGCTTCCAGAGTGGAAATAGCGCTATCTACTGCTTGCTCTTTAGCTTCAGCAGCTTTTTTGCTCAGCTCTTCAGCAGCATCACTAGCTTGTTCCTTGAGCTCATCAGCCTTTTTTACAACAGCACTTGCAGCGATTGTAGCAGCTTCCTTAACAGCTTTAACTGCTTCGCTAGTTGCTTGGCTAACAGTTTTTTCTTCAACTGCTTCAGACGGCTCTACAGCCTCTACCTCTGCAGATTCTTTTACGGTAACGCGAACTTTAGCATCCTTGCTACCAAAGAAGCCTAAAAAGCCTTTTTTACCTTCTTCTAATACTTCTATCTCTACTTGGTCAGCAGTTGCATTTAAAGCCTTTAAAGCTTCAGCAACAGCTTCTTCCACGCTTTTACCAGTTTTTTCAACAAAAGCCATCAATCTCACTCCTTACTGATTACTTACCAGCCGCTTTATCCATCATGTATTGTTGGCCAATCTGCATAATGTTCATAACAACCCAGTACAGTACTAAGCCACCGGGGAAGGTTAAGCTAATGTAGCCAATGAATAACGGCATAAAGTACATCATCATTTTATTCTGTGCACCACCGCCAGCAGGCATAGTCTGCTTAGAGCAGATAAAAGTAGTTAATGCGGATAGCACCGGCAAAATATAAGTAGGATCAGGATTAGAAATGCTTTGCATCCACAGGAAGGAAGCAGAGCCTTCGTAGTGGAAATCGCGAATGCCATAGAAAATACCAATCATAATCGGCATTTGTACTAATAACGGCAGGCAACCTGCTAAAGGATTTACGCCTTCGCTTTTATAAAGATTAGCTAACTCCATATTGAGACGTTGTTTATCATCCTTATATTTTTCCTGGATAGCCTTCATTTTAGGTTGAAGCTCCATCATTGCCTTCGTAGACTCAATTTGTTTTTTAGTCAGAGGATACAGAAGCAGCTTTACCAATACGGTCATAATGATGATAGCTACACCATAGTTAGCAAAACCAATGCCATGAAGAAAGCTATAAATAACAGTAATCACTTGTTGTACAATATTGCTGAGAAAATCCAAGATATCACTCCTTAACACAAAGTGTTGTTTGCAAAATTATCATTTTACTGGATCATAGCCGCCGGGGTTAAAAGGATGACATCTACAAATCCTCTTTATTGCTAGCCATAATCCCTTGACAGGTCCTTTTTTTTGTATCGCCTCTATAGCATAGGCAGAGCATGTAGGATAAAACCTACATGTCGGCGGAAATAAAGGCGAAATAAAGATTTGATAAAATCTTATACCTAAAATCAATAGCCTGCTCATTGGTATATCCCTATTCCTGCAACAAGGCTGCTCTCTTTGCTAGTCTTAAAAAAACTCGCTCAAAAGTCTTTAAATCGGCCTTCGTCAGCTTTTGACGGGCCACCCAAACTATATGATACCCTTTTTTAAGCTCTGATTGATGATGCCGGAAAACCTCCCGCATCTTTCTTTTAACCTTATTTCGTACTACAGCACAGCCCAGCTTTTTACCTACTGCCAAGCCCAGCTTTAAATCATCTTGCTGTCCAGCCAATACATAAAAAACTGACAGTGGATCAACTACAGTACGACCCTTGCCATATACAAACTGAAATTTTTTTTTTGATTTGAGCTTATTGATTTTTTTGAGAGTAAACTTCTTATTTTGCATTAAAATGCACTCCTGTCCGCATGGAAAAAATAGGCCACTTGCGCGGCCTATTTTATAATGTTATGCAGACAATTTCTTTCTGCCTCTAGCACGTCTTCTTTTGAGAACTTGACGACCGCCCAAAGTTTTCATTCTTTCTCTGA
>JAXEPX010000063.1:0-3433 GCA_034117325.1 Phascolarctobacterium sp.
CCCTTTATCCAGCACATTATGCAAGATGATCAAAGGTTCAATCTAGCTGGAATTGCCGAAAAGGTAGACTACTATTTTGAGGACTATGCTAAAAAGCACCATGGCTATTACTTGAAGGCCCTGCTAGAGGATTTAAAAGCGTCTACGCTGAGCTTTATGTGTTGCTATAAATATCGCTCTCCTAAGGATATTCCTGTAGCTGATTATGTAGTCGCATTTGCGAAGAGCATTTTTGGCTGCGAAAGCAAGGTAACTGCTGTGCGCGAGCTTTCTACGAGAGAATTTTACTGCCGTAATTTTGATGATTACAGCTATCGTGAGGCTAGCTACGCATGCTTGCAGTACGACAGAAAGGATGTCCACTTTTCTTATTTAGATAATGAGGATAAGGCTTACCAGGAGGAGCACTATCCCGAGACTACGAAGGAAGACATTTACCATGAGTTAAGGGAAATATTGCCTCATGATACTCTGAAGGAGGAAATGGAGCGTATTTTTGACAAGGATTATGGTGTGTATTTGGGTATGCCTACGCATTATAAAATTGTTGTTGGCTCAAGAGAGGCTGCTCATAGAATCGTCAAGCTGCTGGTACAGGCTTTGAAATGTAATCATCGCATTTTGAGTACACGTACTAGCTATACTTATATAGATAGTAATTACACAATTGCCCCCGATGAGCTGTATTACATGGTTGCCAATAATTATGGAGTACCGACGGTAATCGAGGTTGGCGAGCCTGTCACCAGGAGTGGTCGTCTACGTAATGATTTTCAGAATGTGAAGGAGGCTTTGCTCAAGGCTGTGCGCGAGTACAGTCAAAACAGCCTCTTTATTTTTGTGGAAATCGTTGGCAAGCAAAAGCAGAGCCATGTGGTTTTTCGTGAGCTTGAGCCCTACCTTAATCTTGTGGAGATCAAAGAGGGGGTAGGTACTGAAGCGGATGCGGAGCGTGTTCAGCGCAAGCTCTACGATAAGTCTGCTTATGTCTCTTACTTTGATTTTGATTACGTAAAACAGCAATGTTTTCCTGATAAAGTAGCTGCTTACGATCTTAGCACTGTCTATAATAGCTGGGAAGATTTTTTGGGTACTGTTTTGCAAGACAAGCTTTTTCCTGCTTACAAGCATTTGGTGCATGTTAAGCTGGAACAGGAGGAGGCTAGTGCCGCCGCTGCTCCCTATGCGCAGCTCCAGAATATGGTGGGCCTGAGCAAGGTCAAGGAAACTGCGCAGAAGATCATCGCAGCCTTTGCTGTGCAGAGAAAGCGTGAGCACCTGGGCCTCGATAAGCTTTCTTTTTCGCGCCATATGCTATTTACCGGCAATCCTGGTACTGCGAAGACTACGGTAGCACGCCTAATGGCGCAAATCTTTGCTCTTGAGGGGATTACGCGCAAGGCCACCTTTGTAGAATGCGGTCGTGCAGACCTCATTGGTGAGTACGTGGGGCAAACTGCTATTAAGGTGAAGGCTAAGTTTAGGGAGGCTAGGGGCGGCGTCCTGTTTATTGATGAGGCCTATTCTTTGGTTGATGGCTATCGTGGGTATTATGGCGATGAAGCGATTAATACCATCGTGCAGGAGATGGAGAATAATCGCGAGGATACGATAGTGATTTTCGCCGGCTATCCTAAGCCCATGCAGCGCTTTCTCGATGCTAATGAAGGCTTGCGCAGCCGCATAGGCTTCCATATCGATTTCCCTGACTACTCTGCTGAGGAGCTTTTGCAAATTTTAGAGCTCATGTTGCAGGAGAAGAGCTATACACTTAGCGAGGATGCTAAGCTTAAAAGCCTAGAGCTTTTCGAGCAGGCAGCGCATCAGGTGGACGCTGGCAATGGCCGTTTCGTGCGTAATCTTCTGGAGCAGATGATTATGCAGCAGTCTATGCGTATCTATAGCGATGCTTCTGATAAGAAGTGGGATAAGGATAGCATTAGCATGCTCACCGCAGCTGATGTGCCGAATAATCTCTTGCCTGGTAAGAAGTCCCAAGCAGTGAAGACCATTGGTTTTCACTGCTAATGGGGGAAACTTTTATTTCATTTTTTTTGTGTAAGCAGGAATTCGGGATATCTTATAGAAGTATAATATTAGTTCAAAATTTTTGTTTTAGAAAGTAAGGAGGGTTCATAATGAGGCAAGCAAAATACGAACTAAATATGAATACTAAAAATGACTACTATGATGATTATTGTTCGATTATTAAATATGTTCAGTACGAGTTGCACAAAGAGACTGAGTGGCAAAAAAGATATTTAGATTATGCTGCAAAGCTTAGTATGAATAAATTATCCTATTCTAAACCTAGAAATTTATCGCCTCTATTAAAGCTTTATACAACAATTTCTGGCTCGCTTGATAACGTAAAAGGGAATAACCCAACGCTTGATGTTAGGTATAAAGGTCAATCTGTTGCTAATATTGAACAGGTATGTGATGACGGGAAAGATAATTTTAAGTTAATAATTCCTGTTGAACTAATTAATAATAATGCTAAAACTTTTACTGGTTATAGTGCACTAAATCAGTTAAATGATAATGTTGATATTTGTGTTGATTTAGATTCTACTACAGGAAGAATATTTAATAAATTTTTTACTAAAGACCATACTAAACAATCAAAAAATAAAAAAGAAGCTCATCCAGAACATACATTAGAGAGTGCATTGTTGACAGAACTAGAAAAAACAATGGGAGGCGACAAGTATATCAAATATATACAGCCAATTACTTTGCTTAAAATGCGGTATCAATTTCCTACCCCATTTACAGCAAGCAAAATTTATAAAAAAGCAATTAATGGTGAAATCGGGGAAAATGACTTATCATATTCTAAAGGAAACGGTGGAGGGATAGATATACTAGCTCGTCGAAAAAGAAAAATCGTTGTTATGGAGCTAAAGGATGAATATAGTAATAAGGAAAAACCGGAATTGGCAATTAGGCAGGCGATTGTTTATGCTACCTTTGTGAGAGAGTTATTAAGATATGGGGAAAGTCAGAATAAAGATCACTGGTATAAGCTATTTGGCTTTAATAGTAAATTACCTAAGAAGCTAAAAATAAAATGTGCAATCGCTATGCCCGATGTAAAGGATCCTAATTTGTTTATTAATGCAGGTTTAATGGAATTACCATTAGCTGATGCAAATGATAAACATCAGGATGTGTTGAGTTTGCATTGTATTAATATTGTCTTGAATGATAATAATAAAAATGATATAGTGGATTTGATTCCTGATAAAGAATTTTAGAAATATACTTTGTAAAGAAAGTATATAGTTGGAATTTAACGGAGGAGCCCGCATGCTAGAAATCATTTTCCACAAGGAACCTGAACGTATAGGCGGGGGCATTACCGAAATTAAATATGATGAGCATCGTTTGCTTATTGACATGGGGGCGGAGTTAAATCCGCCTCCTTTTG
>JAXEPX010000064.1:0-9424 GCA_034117325.1 Phascolarctobacterium sp.
GAGGATGGTGTAAACAATGACGGCAGTCAAAAAATCAAGCTGCAAACCTACAACGGACTCAAAGAAGACGCTACTGACGAGGATATTCTGGAAGTTGCTGACGCAATTGCTAGCCTCAAAAGTAAAACTGTTCAACAGGTAGTTGTCAGCGAAAAAGTAGAGCTCGTTGAGGGGCTGTAAGGGAAGTAAGTAATAAGAATGCGTAGTTAACCCCTCCGCCTCACTACGTTCGGCACCTCCCCTTTCAAGGGGAGGCTCTCTTCTACCAAGAGTTTTAGATAGGCTCCCCTTTCAACGGGAGGCTCTCTTCTGCCTAAACTTTAGAGATAGGCTCCCCTTTCAAGGGGAGCTGTCAGCGAAGCTGACTGAGGGGTTAAGTAAAGCTATTACGATGTTAAATTTGAAAGGAGAAATCACATGGAATTGCAATTAGTTTTCCGTTGCACTGACGGTAAAAAGAAAATCTTCATCGTTGCGGACCCCCGCGAGGATGTATCTCTCGAAGAGGCTACTACCGTCATGCAGCTCATGATCGATAAAAACATCTTCGAATGCGCTTATGGTGAACTCGTCTCCATTGCCGAGGCCCGCAAGCACACCTGCGAATACAGCGTGCTGCTGTAAGCAAGGGTAAGAAAATAAAACCTCTCAGTCTGCTCGCTTCGCTCGCAGCCAGCTCCCCTTTGAAGGGGAGCCTTTCTCCTAAATTTAGCTTGCAGGTGAGCCTCCCCTTTGAAGGGGAGGTGCCGAGCGCTAGCGAGGCGGAGAGGTTCCACCACCCCTAAATTCATACAAGCGAGGTGAAAACTCTATGGATATGGACACTTTGTTAACCGCAGCTGCCAACTACGGCTTCCCGATGGCGATTAGCGCATACTTACTAATTCGCATGGAGAGCAAAATCGACCAGCTCAGTGCCAACATCGACGCCCTGACCAGAGTCATTGCAGCCGCAAAATAAAATAACCCCTGAATACTTCTTCAGGGGTTTTGATATAGAAAAATTTTGGTAAAAGGAGGCACGCCTCATGCAACTCGAACTCATCCAAAATGAAAATTACAAAGTCCGCAAGACCGAGTACCTTGGCGACGTCTGGTTCGTAGCTCGCGACGTAGCCGATATTCTGGGCTATAAAAACCCAAATGCCGCCATCCTCTCCCACGTAGACGATGACGACCGTATAACCATAGAAGTAGACACCCAAAAGGGTAAACGCAACAGCCTCTTCATCAACGAAATCGGAGTCTACTCCCTAGTCCTAAGCAGTACCTTAGACGCCGCCAAAAATTTCAAACGCTGGATTTGTGGCGACGTCATCCCCTCTATCCGCAAAACAGGTGCCTACATGACGGATGAAACGCTAGCAAAGGTTAGCGATAATCCCGCAGCCATGGCTGAATTAACTGCTACACTACAGGCAGAACGCACAGCCCACGCCGAAACAAAGAAGCTCCTAGGCAGCTGTGAAAATATGCTCAAGCGCCAAAACGAGGCTATTAGTAATCTCAATGAGACTGTAAAAGTCAAGGATGAACTAATTAGTAGAAAGAATGCCTACTTTGAACGTAATAAGCCAAAAATTGATTTTGCCAAAGCTGTTTACGATAATAAAACCGCTATTTTGATTGGCGAAATGGCAAAGCTCCTCGCCCAAAACGGCATTGAAATCGGTCAAAATCGCTTCTTTGAGTGGCTTAGAGAAAATGGCTACCTCCAACGTAAGGAAGGCAACATGCATAATGTTCCTTACCAGAAATGCATTGAACAAGGGCTGTTCATTATCAAGGAAAATACCATTACCAATAATAAAGGAGACGAGATTATTTCCCGAACTCCTATGGTAACAGGTAAGGGACAGCGCTATTTCATCGCTAAATTCCTGCAAACTAGGGATGAGGAAGCATTAGCCGCAATGAGCGAAGAAGACCTGAAGCTGCAGGCAGACGAAAACCGTATTATCGCCGAAGCACAGGCTATGGCTAAAGCTGATGCTGAGCAGAGCGCACAGCCTTACATGACCACTGAAAATAGCACCAAGCAGTTGGATGATCTTAAAAACGATCTGCAAAAGACGAAAGCAGTAATTGCAGAGAATCAAGCTGCTCTTACACTGTCTACTATGGCAGGGACTCCCCCCGTCTGCTCGCTACGCTCGCAGCCACCCCCCTCGAAGATGGGGGACAAAGTTTCGACGACGGCGAAGGTTGAAAAACTAAAAGAATTAGAGCCAATAAATAGTACTAGCAATACTACTCCAGAATTAGAATCCTTATATGATAATAATGATGAGCAGACAAAAGAACTAGAGCCAATAAATAGTAGTAGCAATACTGCACCAGAATTAGAATCCTTATATGATAATAATGATGACCAGACAAAAGAACTAGAGCCAATTGAATAATATAGTTAGTAAAGTATAAGCGCCGAGAGTAGATGCTATTCCACCCTCGGCGCTATTATTATATGTATTTAGTCTATTTTGTAGATACAAAAGTACTATATATTTATTACTCGCAAATTGATATGATACTCCTAAAGTAGACAGGGCTAATATGTACAGTCCACTGAAAGGAGACATCATAAAATGACAACTAGAAAGTATTCCGTTGAATGGATTCTTGAACGAATTCACGAATTTCTTGGAGGATCTGGCACATACAAGTCTATTGCCAAGAAGTATGGTGTATCAGAATCCTCTATTAGACAATGGGTCGCAAAATTTAAAATGCAAGGTCCAGATGCCTTTATTCCTAAATCTAGAAATGCTTCCTATACTAAAGAATTTAAGTTAAAATGCGTTCAAGCTGTTCTTAACGGTGAGGGAACTATTACAGAAATTGCACTCAAAAACAATGTATCTTCTCAAGTACTTCTCTCCTACTGGCTTAAGCAGTATAATAGCAATATAGAAATCAAGGATTATAATCCTAATCAGGAGGTCTATATGGCTAAAGCGAAGAGAGATACTACGCTAGAAGAACGTAAGGAAATCGTAGATTACTGCCTTTCCCATGAATGTAACTATTCTGCTACTGCAACAAAATTCAATGTTTCTTATTCTCAAGTCCACAATTGGGTAAGAAAATTTAAAGCAGATCCTGACAAAGGCTTATTGGATAGACGTGGTTACCATAAACCAGACGAAGAATTAAACGAACTAGAACGGCTTCGCAGAGAAAATAAGCGCTTAAAAAAGCAGCTTGAAGAGAATGAAATGCTGGTTGAACTCTTAAAAAAAGTGAAGGAATTCGAAAGGATGTGATGTTTGGTAAATTGCGTTACCAATCTAAATACCTAACAATTCAATATTTCGCAACCAAGAAACATTGGAGTATATCCTGGATGTGTAAGAAACTCTCAATATCTAAAGCTGGTTATTATAAGTGGTTGAAAAGATCTATCCCTCAAAATGAAAAAGAAAACATTGTACTTGCACATCTTGTAAAAGAATACGACTATACATTCAACCATATTCTTGGTTACAGACGCATGACTCTCTGGATTAACAGATTTTTTAATAAACATTATTCTGTTAACCGTATTCATAGAATAATGAAGAAACTAGGTATAAGGTCTGTTATTCGCAAAAAACGCCCTAAATACCTATATTCTAAACCGGACTATACAGCAGCAAATATCCTAAAACGAGACTTCTTTGCTTCACGCCCTAATGAAAAATGGCTTTCCGATGTTACGGAATTTAAGTGGTTTGAAGGTAAAGCTAAACACAAACTCTATCTATGTGCAATTTTAGACTTATATGATAGAAGCATTGTAGCCTATGGTGTTAGCAACTCAAACGATGTTGTTCTCACAGTTTCTACCTTTGACCAAGCCATTAAGTCTAATCCAAAAGCAAAACCATTATTTCACAGTGATCGCGGAGGCAATTACACTAACATATATTTTCACGCTAGATTAATAAACCAAGGAGTACTAAAATCTATGTCCCGAGTTGGCCGTTGTATAGATAATGGTCCTATGGAAGGATTCTGGGGTATTATTAAGTCAGAAATGTACTACCAACATAAATTCTAGGATGAAGATTCTTTAAGAAATGCAATTGATGAATACATTAATTTCTATAACAACGAACGACTGCAGGAACGCTTCAACGGGAAGACTCCTATAGAAGTCAGAAGCGAAGCGTTAGCTGCAGACGTTCCAGAAGTTTATCCTATTGCAGAAAACAAGCGGATTGTGAAGTACAAAGAGAAGCACATTGCTTAACACTGTAATGTTAGTTACACAATGGACAAAAACTCATAAAATATTAACTCGTTTTATGTTTAATGTGTCTACTTGACAAGGGGCAGATCAAATCGCGATAGGAACAAATTTTCGTTTATATACAATGGACATTTCGTGAATTTTGCTATACTAATCTTCAAACCCCAATTTATCGCATACAAAAAACGCCCTGCACGCCAGGGCTCGCACTTCATCTGCGAGCGGCCCAGCGGCGGGCGTTATGGATTGAGTATTAATATACTATCGTCATGTTAAACAATAACGACAAAAAAGCTACAATAGGGTTAAGATTTGTTTACTAGTCTCCTTAGATACCCCCAACAATCTCATGGCTTCTTCCTTACTGATATTAGCATTTTTCATGAGAGCCTGAATGCATTCTACTAAGGTTTCATTCCTTAAATCTTCCATAGCCTTGCACATTTCACTCACTCCCTTCGGATTTTCCTTCAGATAACGTGTTTTCTCGGCCATTAACGGAAAGTACATCTCATCAGCCCTTGTACAATTAAAATCATGCATGAGCCTACCAAAATCACTATCATCTCGATATTCGCTATTTGCATAAATAATATGCCTACCATCGTTAAACGACTGCAACAAAGTCATATTGTAGTCCTGGATAAAATAAAGTGGTTTTCCTATTCCATAGAAATCCTCTTCTGTTATAAAAATTATATATGTATCAGGTAGATTTGTAAAGGGTTCACCAGCATCCAAATTATCTATATCCAGCATGCTGGCATGATACCTAGCTCTTTGTGGCACAGCACCTGCATCGGCCCGTTGAACTTCAATATCATACTTTTTTCCAGTACTATCTGTGCAATATGCATCTAATAAAAGCGACCTAGCTCCTGTAACGCGTTTCACATCAGCCTGAGTATCGCATTCTAAAACAATTAAATCTGGCTTATTCAGAATTATTTTCAATACTAATTGGGCAAGAGGTATATTCTTTCGTAAAAGTCCACGCATAAATGTGTCATCAATAGGTCTAAAATTCCGAAGGCGCTCAAGATCCTCTTGATGCTGCCTTGCTTTTCTTTCTTCTGTAGTTTCAGTCATAGACTCGTAGCTCCCTTTCTAAAACATTTACCAGAAGCTCTTGCAAGATGTTTTGGTTTAGGTATATTATAACTTAATTTTCTGACTATTGCAATATTTGCGTATAGTATTTTATGGGTGTAGAAGGAGAGGGGATGGATAAATTGGAGTTTGACGGAGGAATATAGACATTGAGAGCCTCTCCTTGCGGAGAGGCTCTCAATTTCTATATTTATCCCTCCCTATTTTAGCAAGGAAGCTCAAGACAATGCCATCCACCAAATGTCGTAGCTTTTGCCTCTTACGAGAAATTTACAAAAAACAGACCGCCCAGCAGGACGCGGAGCGGTCGTTATACTATCACATATTACATCTATATCTTGTACTTCTACTATTACCAGTTTTAATAACAACACCTTTAGCAATCAATGCATTTATCGTTCTAATAACCTTAGCCTTACTAAAGGAACTATATTCCATAAGCTCATTACTATTCAAGCTTCGATATGTTTTAATTAAGGAGAGCAACATTTCTTCATCTTCTGATAATTTTTCATTAGCAACTAAAACTGGTAGAACCACAACCACTGCATTGTCTGAAAGTTCAAAGCTGGGCGATGTAGTTTTTCCTTTATATGCTTCTTGAATCCTTCTTACCCCAGTACCAAATGTCTCCACTATACCTAAACGGAAAAATATATTAGCCAAAATAGGATTTCTCAGCACAGACACATAGCCATGCAAATACTCATTAGGACTCACGCCCATAGGCAGACCACCAGGAGATACAATTTCTATTCTATCACCATACATAGAAATGCGTATATTGGCATTAATATCCCACGTACGATGAATCAGTGCATTAGCAATCGCCTCACGAAACGCCTTTGCAGGGACTAGCTCCTGCACTACACGTTCAGAACCAACTATTTTTTCGATAACATAGTATCTTCTATAGGTAAGCATAGCTTCTTCAAATTGTCTTAAAACAGATATTCCTATAAATTGTTCTCTATCTAAGATAATATCGTTATTTACGCCAAACCTCGCAAAATCAATCCCTGAAAACTGATTTTCATCTGCTAATAGCTCTGCTGCATTATTATAATGCCTATCAGATGCATACAGATTTAGCGTTTTTAAAATATCCTGAGAGATGCTTTTTATACCCAACTTCATTTGAAAATTTCTTTCTAGAGTACTAAACCTTAAGTTTTGTTTAGCTGCCAGCAATTGATCGAAATACTTGCCGGTTCCAATTAGAGTCAGTCGATTTAATTCACCTCTATCAACCTCTATTGTAGCAGTATCATTGCGTTTATACGCTTTACCTTTATACAAATAGGGTTTGTCCAAGCCTTCTTTAACAATTAAAGAAATAACTTTATTATCATTATCAAGCTCAAAGCCATAATCAGGTCTAGGTGTAATACTGTCATTAATCTTGTTTTCTATATCAAGGCATGCCTGCTGTAAATTTTCAATCCCACATACAGAACCATCATCATTGATTCCAAACATAATGCGACCTTCGTTATAATTAGCAAAAGCACTAACAGTTTTCAAAAAAGTATTGCTTATATTGGACTTAAACTCCAAGATTCTGCTTTCTTTCATTTAACTCCACCTTCTTTCCTAGTAGAAAGTATAACAAAAATCGTATATTTTTGCAACGCATTTTTTTCGTTGCATTTTTCTTTGCAAAAAAGTGATATTTTTTTGCATTTCGTTGCATTTCGTTCGCCATGAAAGCGTTGTTTTTTGCGTTTCGTTGCATTTCGTTTGCAACGAAAGCGTTGTTTTTGCTTTTTGTATCATTTCACAATGCGTCAAAAAATAGACCGCCCAGTAGTACGCTGAGCGGTCGTTATTTTTGCTATTTTTGAATACGATATTTACCTTAGCGTAGCCCTACAGCTTCTTGTAGAGAATACGCACGGAGTTCAGCACGCAGAGCATGGCCACGCCGGTATCAGCGAAGACTGCTGCCCACATGGAGGCGTAGCCTGCAAGACCTGCCACCATAATCAGCACCTTCACGCCGAGAGCAAACCACACGTTTTGCCAAGCAATGCTACCCGTCGCGCGAGCAATTGCAATGGCACGCGGAATGGCACCGACCTCATTATTCATGAAGACCACATCCGCAGCTTCAATCGCTGCATCCGCACCACTGCCCATGGCTGCGCCCACATCCGCACCTGCCAGCACGGGCGCATCATTAATGCCGTCACCCACGAACATCACGGAGCCATACTTACTGCGCAGCGCTTCCAGCTCGCTCAGCTTATCCTGGGGCAGGAGCTGCGCGCGCACCTCATCGATGCCTGCAGCACGAGCTACAGCCTGCGCCGAGCGCTCACTATCGCCCGTTAGCATGGCGGTAACGAGGCCTTGACGCTTCAGTGCTGCGATGGCAGCGGGGGCGTCCTCCTTCAGAGTATCGTTAATCACGAGCTGCCCCAGATATTTATCCTCTGCAGCCACTAGCACCTCACTGCCGCTCTCGATGGACTCATAGCCCACGGGAGTAACGCCATAACGCGCGAGCAGCTTCGCATTGCCGCAGAGAACACGACGCTCGCCCACATAGGTAACTAGGCCCTCACCAGCCAGCTCCTCAAAGTTTTCCGGACGCACGAGCGTGAGCCCCTGAGCCTTCGCAGCGTCAACGATGCTCACGGCAATAGGATGAGTAGACACCTGCTCTGCGCTAGCCGTGAGCGCAAGCAGCTCACTCTCGCTTACGCCCTGAGCAGCATTTATTTTTTGCAGTACGAAATTACCCTTAGTAACCGTACCTGTTTTATCCATAATGACGGCACTGACATGCTTCAGCGCCTCCATAGCCACGCCACCCTTAAAAAGGATGCCGTATTTAGAGCCTGCACCGATACCACTGAAAAAGGCCAGCGGCACGCTCAGCACCAGCGCGCAGGGACAACTAATAACGAGGAAGGTCAGCGCTGTGTAAATCCATTTTTGCCATTCACCTGTAAGCAAGGAAGGAATTACAGCCGTAGCAATGGCAGCAGCGACAACGAAGGGCGTATAAACGCGCGCAAAACGCGTAATAAAGCGGTCGATGGTCGGCTTGGAGGCTGCAGCATTCTCCACACTATCGAGGATGCGCGTCACCATGGACTCAGCGAGCACCTTTTCCACGCGCAGCTTCAGCATACCGCTGGTATTCACGCAGCCGGACATGATTTCATCGCCGTATTTTTTCTTCACAGGCACGGGCTCACCCGTTACGGGAGAGGTGTCGACAAGGCTCTCGCCCTCGATAACTACGCCATCTAGAGGAATACGGTCGCCCACACGTACGAGCAAAATATCGCCCACATGAGCCTTTTCTGCAGGGATAACCTTTACTTCTTCGCCGACGAGCAGGTTCACGACCTCAGGACGCATGTCGACAGCCTCCATGATTTGGCCACGACTTTTTTCGACAGCACGCTCCTCAAAGTATTCGCCCACACGATAGAAAAGCATTACGCCCACGGCCTCCTCCCAGGCCTGAATAGCAAAGGCGCCCAGCGTTGCTACGGTCATCAGGAAGTTTTCGTCAAAGACATTGCCCTTGGCGATATTTTTCAGCGCCGTCAGCACAATGCGCCCACCCAAGAGGATATACGCGAAGACGAGGCAGTACATATGATAAGCCTCGGGCACCAGTCCCAACCATTCAGTTACTACAAAAACTACGCCACCTAAAATAAGCTCCCAGGGCTTATTTTCTGCATGCTCATGACCACAGCCGCAGCCATCACCATGACTATGTTCATGATTATGCTCATGATGCTCGCAACAGTGATCCTCCTCATCATGGTCGTCGTGCTCATGCTCATGATGGTCGTTACCACAGCAGCATTCAGTTCCATGCTCATGATGGTCGTTACCACAGCAGCATTCAGTTCCATGCTCATGATGATGCTCATGCTCATGATGATGCTCATGACCACAGCCGCAGTCATCACCATGACTATGTAAAGGTACATGCCCCATACTCTTATGATTATGATCCTTGCTGCAATGTCCACAGGTACAACCCTCAGGATGCTTGCTATAATCCTCTACGCCCCGGATATGTCCATGCACATGCTGAAAAGCACGCACCTCACC
>JAXEPX010000065.1:0-5391 GCA_034117325.1 Phascolarctobacterium sp.
ATAGGAAGAATGCTTAAACTCAAGCTCATTAGGAATTATCTCCAGCAGTACTACCTGCGGCTCTTGATATTCAATAATATGCGGATCCTTAACCGGCTCAATACATTCAAAAATAACTGAACAATTATTATCCCGCACATAGGACTCTAGCACTGCTAGCCTTTCCTTTAGCTCACGAGCTAGTGTATCGTGGAAAATTTTCGCATACAAGCCATACATATCACCCTTAGAGGTAATAATCATTGTCTGACGAGCCGTGTCATAGCCCACAATTCCTAGGAAGCCATTAACCTTAACATAAGCATTTACAGGGAAAACTAAGTTTTCCTTAAGCGTACTAAGCTTAGTCTCAGGCCTCTCATCAAGATTGAAAAACTTATCATAGCTCCGGGCAACAATTTTCTCATGCTTTTTATCAATATAGAGTCCTCGTGCTTTACAGGTGATATCATCCCAAGCCTTGTTATAAAAAGCATCTCTGGTGAAATTAAAGGAAGAAATCGTCCCAAAGCTCTTTTCCTTGATATAAGGATTATCCGCAAAGGATTCTAGCAGCTGGTGAACCGTAGCAGGCTTTTCTAGGGTAGCTCCTGTTTTCTTAGGTTTAATCTTTGGCACATATTCTAGCGCGTTACCAATGGTAACCGCACTAAAGCCAGCCTCAGTCAACTCCAAAGCCCTGAGCTGACCACCCATCTCTACTCCGCCATCGAGATTAAAGCAGTGCTCATTGACCTGAACTGGCACACCCTCATAATTACGATGTCCATGCACCTGATATTCATTAGGCTTAGCTTGCGCAGCAAAAGCTATATCCACGTCAAGCCCATCTTCAAACTCGCCTGTACCATAAATCATCTCTGCCGTTGCGACTAGGGTAAGCTTTTCCGGCATTCGGGCAAGGCCGCCATGGGTAACGAGAATTTTTTTACCATTAAAGGTGTAACAGAAGCATTGACCAAGCTTGCGATAAAAGGTATGTACAACCTTGGGACTTATTCCTGCTTTAGCAAGCTCGGCTGCTGTCTGTAAACGAAATTCACGGGAAGCAAAGCCATTAGTCTCACCATAATATTTCAGATTCAATTCGTGATTTCCCTCTAAAATAGTAACATTATCTTGCTCTGCTAGCTTTAGCATCACTTCCATGACCTTAGCATTATCATTGCCTCGATCCAGATAATCGCCAAGGAAAATGTAATAGTTTTCTGGATCAAGCTCTCCCAGATATTCCTGCAAAGGCCTATAGCAGCCATGAATATCACCTATGTGAACTATTTTCTTGTATTGGGACAAATCACGTGGAACATACCATATCTTTTCCAATTCGTCAGGACGGATAACAGTAATTCCGCTGGGCACCTTGTTATCCTGCAGCTGCGCATACATTCTCTCGATGACAGCATCAGGAACCTGCTTATACTCCTCGCGCATTCTGTTACGTCGTTTAACCTCCTCGAGAGGAATACCTGTAAAATCAACAACATAAATGCGATATTTATAATCAACAGCTAGCTTTTTATAATTGGTCATATCACGCCCTTTGATATTAGTTGCATCAATTACGGTAAAGCAACCGCGTTTCATTCTTTCCTCAAGGGCATTTAAAAGCAAAGGCCAGACAAATTTATCATTGCGTTGGCTAATGCACCAATTCCCCTCTTTATCCATAACAGGGGAGCCATACAAAAGTCTTAAAGCATCTGCACTAAGGACATAGGGCTCAAGCCCATGCTCCTTCAGAAATGTGCTCTTGCCAGAACCTGCCAATCCCCGCATAAGTAATAGTACTCTCAATTTATTTCACCTACTTAACCTTATTATTGCAAATATTACATATTTAAATTACAAATTTCAACCTTGCTTAGATATCTAACTGGCACAGCACTAGTTAGCCATACGCCATTCTCTGACAAATAAAATTTATATCCTGCCCGAGCCATCGTTCCTGCCATAACCTTATATACCCAGGGCTTGCCATGTCGTTTACCGACTTTGATTGCCGTCTCTAATTCACTCGCAAGATGCACATACAATCTCTGACGCGCCTTTAGGCCCTCTTTATCAATGCTTTCCACATATTTCTCACCCGTCCCATGATACAGCACTTCAGGCGGCATACACTCTTTTAGCTCCACATCGACATTTAGGGAATGCCCCTGGTTGGCCCTAATTTTACTTTTATCCGCGTTAAAGGAATATCTCATTTTTTCGTCAGTTCTGACAATCTCCTCGAGCATTGACATATTAAAGCTTTCTATCTCATTAAAAGCAGCTACTAACTCTTCCACTTTCGCCCAACCATGCCCGTCCAACTTAATCCCTACTACTTCAGGCTTATGCCTAAGTATCATGGCTAGAAACTTACTCCAATCTATTAAACTTCTTGACATTGATTTCACGCTCCTAATAAAAAAGCAGAACCTATGCAGCTAATGCCATAGCTTTCCAGGTTCTGCTTTTTCTTACGGTTATAGATTTTTGCTGAAGCCTTAATCTTCGTAATAGGCTTCACATTACCCCAATTTCCACGCTTAGCGGCATTTACTGCTTTTTGCTGTTTTTTTGACATTTTTTCATAGGCGATGAATTTATCCATGTTCATATTCTCCTTCAGCTATTCTTCTTGACAGGATAATCATACCATACAGTAATGTCTAAATCGTGGAAAAAAAGTTGCGCACTCTACTTTTTAAGTTATTTCTTAGAATAATATTGAGGAGAAAAAGCGTATTTTCCCATCATTGCCCCAACAAATCATATCGCAAGCAGCTGCCATTTTTTCAGCATCTATAGCATACGCAGACATGCATGAATACTGCTTCCAAGGGCCAGCACTCATAATAAGCGGATTACACAAATCTAACTCGGCCAATAAAGCATCTGTAAGCTGATTATGCTTACGTTTACCCTCAACATATTCGGACATTTCCTTTTTAATAGGTAACAGCTCTGTCTGCAATACAAGCGCCTTTTGATAGCCCTGAATTTTGGCATTCAGCTCTTCCACAGTGCCACATTGAGGAGGACAGGCAGGTAGCTTATCGTAGTTTCCGCACAAATTCTCCTCACAATATTTTCGATATTCAGGAACGCATACTAGCTTATCAACATCAATTATAGCCGCTTTCACAAAGCCAAGAGTTAACGCCTTATTAATAATTTCATTATCTGTCATTTTCACACAACCTTTATTATATTTTTCTACAATACTTTCAATTTACCCTCAGAAAGCCAAGCTTTCTTAACTAATATTTTACTAGTATTCAGGCCTTAATTACAATAGATATTTCAATTTTTCTTAAGTATTCCATCTTGCATCTGTAATCGCAATGTATACATTACACATTCGTATATTTTATTGACACATTATGCTTACAGTTTTATAATAAAATTACATCATAATATATTATTATGTTTTAAGGAGGGGATTTATTATGATGAGAAAAGTACTGGCTTTCTTGTTAACAATGATTATGACAGTATGCATGGCTAGCATGGCCTTTGCAGAAGCTGTTAAAAAGCCTGTCATCGGTATTACCTGGAAAAGCACAACGCAAAACTATACTGGCTTCAAAAAAGTCATTGAAACCGCAGGTGGTGCGCCTGTTGAGCTAGTTCAAGTTATCAGCAATGATGTTAAATATGACAAGGATGGCGCTGTAGTAAAGAAACAATTAGAAAAAACTGGCATGCTTAAGCAAAAATACGCAAACAAAATCAAAGCTAGAGATTACGACAGCACTAATGTTGCTGAAGCTTTAAAAGGCGTTGATGCCGTATTCTTTACTGGTGGTGAAGATATCTCACCGTCCCTGTTCAAGGTTCCTGTAAAAGAAGCTAATAAAGGCGAAGAAATCAACGCAACTCGCGACATTTCCGACTATGTACTGATGGCTTATTGCATCGACAACAATATTCCTTGCTTTGCGGTTTGCCGTGGCGAGCAAATGATGGGTATCGTTTCTGGGACTACCTTTATCCAAGATATTCCTCAATATTATGAGGACAAAGGCATTGTTTATCACCAAAACCACCGTATGCCCCCTGGAACTCCTAATAGAACCTACGAACGTCACGATGTAGAATTGACCACCACTGATTCTCATCTGTACAAAATCGTTGGTTCCATGGAAATCAAGAATGTTTCCTCTTGGCATCATCAGTCCGTAGGCAGCCTCGAAGGTACTGAGTTAATTCAAACCGCTAAAGCTGTTTATGACGGTGTAGAAATTCTCGAAGGTATTGAAAATCCTAACAAAGATTTCTGTGTAGGCGTACAATTCCATCCTGAAAATGATGTCAAACTGGTTGTTTTCGATGGTAAAACCACTCCTGCAGACTATGAAATCTGCTTAAACTTCTTTAAAGCGCTCGTTGCTGCAGCAAGTAAATAATTACTAAGTAAAAAGGAAGTGTACATGTTTATGTACACTTCCTTTTTTTAATTTAATACTCTCCGTATTTTATATTTTTAGTACTTAAGTGTTCCACTCAGTATATTTTCGCTTTCATAAAAGTATGTTTTTATTTTGCTTAATTTGTGTTATAATATTCATGGTGCTACCATAACGGTAGGCGGTTGGCCCTCTCCGGAGGGACTGTGACCCTCCGATGACATAGAAATCTGGCATTTACCAGAAATTTCTCAGACGAGGGGTGATCTCCTATGTACTTAACGACTGATACATTTGTAGGTATAGCAGGTTTATGTCTCACCTCATTTGGTCTAGGTCTTACAATAGGACTTGCTTTGCGCAACATAAAAAAGTAACCGCCCTCCGCCAAAGGTAACGGTTACTTTTTTATAAAAGCCATTATCTGAGGCCAACCGTCTATCGGTAGCGCCTTTTCTCTATACATATTATACAGCTTGCAGATGCTTTCTGCAAGTTTTTTATTTTTATCAACGCAAGCAAAAACTCCCCCAACTGCTAAAGTTAGGGGAGCAGATGTCAAACTAAAATTATTTGCTATGTTCGCAAACTTGGTTGCCAACGGTGCAAGAAGTTTTGCATGCGGATTGGCAGGATGCCGGGCATTCGCCGCAGCCGCCGGTGCGCAGGGTCTTTTTCAGCATAGCTTTATTTACGGTTTGGATATGTTTTCTCATTTGTATTACCTCCATAAGGAAAATATTATTACATATATATTTTACCCTGTTTCGCTCCCTTTTGCAAGAGCTTTTTATTGTATACAGCCAATAGGAATAAAAAAGGCTTCCTTCTTCAGGAAGCCTCTACTTTTTCAATGGAGCTGATGACCAGGATTGAACTGGTGACCTTATCCTTACCAAGGATACGCTCTGCCGACTGAGCTACATCAGCATATTTAATTGGTTGCGGGGGGCGGACTTGAACCACCGACCTTCGGGTTATGAGCCCGACGAGC
>JAXEPX010000066.1:0-17813 GCA_034117325.1 Phascolarctobacterium sp.
GTCCCCAACTAAAGGGCAGGTTGCCTACGCGTTACTCACCCGTTCGCCACTAAGATTACCGAAATAATCTCCGTTCGACTTGCATGTGTTAGGCATGCCGCCAGCGTTCGTCCTGAGCCAGGATCAAACTCTCCAATAAAGTTTATTGAAGAACCGATTTGGCTCTTATTATTAAAAGAAATTTATTTGACTTGGTCTCGCGTTCACAGAACGCTCGACCCGCACATTCGCTTTTTAATAGGTTATTGTTCAGTTTTCAAGGTTCATGTTCATCGCTTTGTTCGTTTCTGTGTCTTTGTTTTTGTTTCTGTATCTCAGCGACTTGTATATAATACCACTCCGCATCAGGAATGTCAACACCTTTTTTATAAGTTTTTTACACTTTTTGGCTCTTTTTTCTTGATACGCTTGGCTGCGTTGGCAAACAAACCCGCTTAATAAGGCTACTGACTAATCAGTCAATTTTTTATAAAAAACATAATTCCGCCATATTTTTCTTTTATAATATACTCAACCAAGCAAAAAGCACTTAAAAATTTGTAAAGAAAGAAGGGATTTAGATGTTGAACAATTCAAAGAAAGTATTTGCCATCGCCTTAGCAGTCTTATTCCTCTCCACACCCTTAATGAGCACAGCCTCGGCAGCTGCTCCTGACTTTGGCTCGCCGCAAAAGCTTGAATTACGCAGCAACCATCATAATCCGCCTCCCAGCCATAACAGAGGCCCTTCCTATAGTGTCAATAAGCATAGAGGCCCAAGTCATAATGTGCGCCATGCTCCAGGGCCTCGCTATGCAAGCCACGATAGGGGACATCATTACGGCCACCGCAAGCCTGCTCCGCCACCAAGACGAGACAAGCACCATCACCATAGCAGTGGCAACGATAAGCTCATCGGCGGCCTCATTGCCGGCGCAGTTATCGGTGCTGTAATTGCCAATAATACCTAAAGCAAAAGACCTCTCCGCCCTAAAGCAGAGAGGTCTTGATAATTTTAGCTTTTATTGCTCATGCAGCTCCATATCGCGGCTAGCGATAATATTTACACCCAAGCCCAGGATGTTTTCTACAATAACATCACCGGTCTTTACGGGAGCTTGCACCTTAATGCCACGCAAATAGCAAGCGCAATCCATAATGCGCTCCTTCGGCAGCACAGCAGCAGAAACTACGGGCAGCAGGGGCAGAGCGCCACCTTCAATAGCCACAGTAGTGGTCAGCATACGCTTCGGTGCAGTTACTTCGTTTTTAGCATAGATGGGGCCACGGGGGCAGGTATTACCGGTAACGTTGGTAACATTACCATCCTCGATGGTAACGGTCAATTCGCAGCCCATGGGGCACATAATGCAGTTCATAACACGAGTTTCAACAGCCATTTTATACCCTCCTTACAGTACCAGACCAACAGAAATTTCGTCGCCAATCAAATTGAATTTAGCAGCCGGAATTTCTACAGCAATCATTTCACTCGGTTTAGCAACGGGCAGAGGTCTATTCAACAGCACATTTTCACCGCTCTTAACCACCAGCTTAACCTTGCGGTGGGGAGCAGCTACACGCATAAACAGCTTAATCTTTTCGTCAGCAGGAATTTCTGCAGGCAGAGTAACCTGTTGCGGTACGCAGGTGCGCACACCATCAATAGCGCTAACCTTAATAGTGCGATTATCGGTGGACAGCTTGCCTTGAGCCTTCAAAGCAGCATATTTACCAGCGATTTCAGCTTCCTCAGAAACGAAGTCAACCAGGTCATGTACATGTACTACGTTACCAGCGGCAAAGAAGCCATCCAAGCTGGTTTCACGATGTTGGTCAACAACGGGGCCATTGGTCAGCGGGTTCATAGCCAAATCCAAGCCACGGCTCAGCTCGTTTTCCGGAATCAGACCAACGGACAGGAGCACGGTGTCGCATTCGATATCAAATTCAGTACCCGGAATCGGAGTCATGCGCTCATCAACCTTAGCTACAGTGATACCGGTAACGCGTTTTTCACCATGAATAGCAACGATGGTGTGGGAGAGGTACAGAGGAATATCATAGTCATTCAAGCATTGTACGATGTTACGAGTCAGACCGTTGGAGAAGGGGCAAATTTCCAAGCAAGCTTGAACCTTGCAGCCTTCTAAGCTCATACGACGAGCCATGATCAGACCGATATCGCCACTGCCCAGAATAACGATTTTGTGACCGGGCAGATAGCCTTCCATATTTACCATACGTTGAGCAGCGCCTGCGGTGAATACACCTGCAGGACGTTCGCCGGGGATGCGGATAGCACCACGGGTACGCTCACGGCAGCCCATGGTCAGGATAACGGTTTTACCCTCTAATTTCATCAGTCCCTTTTCAGGGTTTACAGCGATAACAGTTTTATTGCTTTGTACATCCAAAACCATGGTATCAACCAAGGTTTCGATTTCCGGTTTATCCTTAACCAGCTCAATGCATTTATGAGCATAGCCAGGTCCGGTCAGCTCTTCCTTAAAGTGATGCAGACCGAAGCCATTGTGAATGCATTGTTGCAGAATACCGCCTAATTCGCGGTCACGCTCGATAACAATAATCTTTTTAGCGCCATTTTCCCATGCGCTATAAGCAGCAGAAAGACCAGCAGGGCCGCCGCCGACAATAATTACATCATATAACTGGCTCATACTTATTCCTCCCCGCCGTCTACCGGATATTTTTCATAGAACATATTGGAATCAGCACGTTCCTTGAGTACCTCAGGAATGGAGATATTCAGCTCACGAGCAAGAATTTGGGTTACACGGGGACCACAGAAGCCGCCTTGACAACGACCCATACCTGCGCGAGTACGACGTTTTACACCGTCTACAGTGCGAGCACCAACAGGGGAGTTAATTGCTTCCACAATTTCACCCTCAGTTACGGTTTCACAACGGCAAATTACACGACCATAAAGCTTATCTTCAGCAATCTTTGCAGCTTGCTCGGAAGCAGTCATGCGAACAAACGCTTTCTTCTTCGGCAGAGCAGCCTTGAAGTCAGCTTTAGCAGCAGCTCCGCTTACGCGAGCAATTTCTTTAGCAATCAGCTCGCCAACTGCAGGAGCAGCGGTGAGACCAGGGGATTGCATGCCTGCTGCATTGTACAGGTTTTCAACCTTGTCACTAGCGCCGATAACAAAGTCACCAGTGCTAGAAACCGCACGCAGACCTGCAAATTCAGTAATAGAAGCACCCATAGGCAGATTCGGAATCAGCTTACGAGCGGATGCCATAATTTCATTCATGCCGGTAGTAGTAACTGCCAGGTCTTCTTTAGACTCCTGCTCATTAGCATTCGGACCAATGAAGGTATTGCCATGAGTGGTGGTGCAAACAAGAATGCCCTTAGATTTTTTAGTGGGGCAGGGGAATACAACACCATATACAAGGCTGCTGCAAGCAGTCTTATCAAAAAGAATATATTCGCCTTTACGCGGAGTAATGGTAAAGGTATCGTCGCCAGCCAGCTTTGCGATTTCGTCAGCATAGATACCAGCAGCATTGACAACATATTTAGCAGCAATTACACCTTTAGTAGTTTCTACGCCGGTAATTTTGCCTTCTTCCTTCACAAAACCTACAACCTTGCAATCACGGATAACCTCTGCACCGTTTTGCACTGCACATTGAGCGAAGGCAATAGCTGCGCCAAAGGGCCAGCATACGCCAGCGCTAGGAGCCCACAGAGCGCCTTTAACAGTGGTCAGATTAGGTTCTTGCTCAACAACCTCTTCATGAGTCAAAATCTGCAGGCCTTCTACGCCATTAGCACGGCCACGTGCCATCAGCTCTTGCAGGGTTTGCATTTCTTCATCAGTAGTTGCAGCAACAAGAGAGCCAGTCCATTTAATATCAAGATCAAGTTCTTTTTCTAATTCATGGTACAATCTGTTACCACGAACGTTGGTAATAGCCTTCAGGCTACCAGTAGGAGCATCGAAGCCTGCATGCAGAATTGCACTATTAGCCTTAGTAGTGCCCAAAGCTACGTCCGGCTCTTTTTCAAGCAGTACGCATTTCAGGTCATACTTAGAAAGCTCACGCAAAATAGCAGTGCCGACAATGCCGCCACCAATAACGACTACATCAGCGGATTTTACAAATTCCATTTTGTCACTTCCTTGCCGAATTTTCTCAAAAATTACACCTCAATTTTATCACATCTTGAACAAAAAAAGAACTGCCCAAAGGCAGTTCTCTGCACATTTTTTCAACTTTTTCTTCAAAATTGTCCCTTGTGGGACATATTTGTCACCGCTTATGCAAAAAATAGCGTAATGGTATCTTTTTTTCTAAAAAACATATAAATATATCTGCAGCAGGGGAGAGCAAAATCCAGCTTAAAATTACTAATGCAAATGATAAGGAGCCTACAAATACATCTGTAAACCAATGTGCTCCACCCATAATACGAGGGAAAGAAAAAATGATAAACACTGCTAATGCTTTGATAAACGCTGCCTTACCGATATATTTCCACATATAAGCAACAAAGATGAGCAGCATCATGCCATGGTCACCAGGAAAGCTAGCTCCGGACCGATCTTTAGCAGGCCAACCACTTAGCTGACTAACAAAGTTTACATTATGATAAAGCTGATCAAAATAAACACTAGCACTAGCTCTATCAATGGGTAGCATGCGGTCAAACTGTTTCATAATGATAGCACTGGCCAGCATCGCTATACCAACGCAAAAAAGCCAACGTTTTCCTTCCACATTTGATTTACGGTAATAGCTATAAAATATAGCTAACATTGCTAAAAATGCCACTATATCAAAAGCGCGTAGATTTACAAATGCTACAAAATACATAAAAGGCTTACTATTAGTAAGCAAGTGATTAAAGCCATAAAAAATAGCTTTATCTATCTCAAACCAAAAGCCCTGATATTCAGTTAAGTACCAACTACCGAAAAGACATATGCCTAGCAAATTACAGATGATTATTAAATAAAGATTTTTTTGCTTCATTATTTTCTTTACATCCTCCTGGAACAATAGAAAAATTTTCACAAAGGCTTCAATACACATTTTCTTCGATATATGATAACATATATTTAGCAGATTCGAAAGGAAATTGCCCTTTAAATTCAGTTTTAATTATCACTCAAAAACCTAAACTTCTAAAAGGAGGTTAATTCTAATGCGCAGGTTTACTTTTCTCTTATTAATTATCTTCACATGTCTATCTATGACTGCTTTCGCAAAAGCCAAGAGCAACAACTTAGATAACAATCTTTTGGAGCCAATAGATGTAATTAGCGTTGAAGCAATGGAAGAACAGCTTCAATCTGGCGATAATTCTCAGGATTTGCTGTACATTAAGCTCAAAAAAGGGGAGGAGGATATCGTTGAAATTTATGAAGGACTGAGCAAAAATCGTTCCTGGCGTAAGCAAGTAATCCTTCAGCTTCCTAACACCGAAATGCTTCGCTTGTATACGCTCAATAAAGCAACCTATGAGCAAATGAGTAAAATGCTTTTAGATTACGAAGCAGATAATACAAATTTTAATGGCTATAAGATTATTACGGATGTCGATAATCCACGCAAATTAGCTGATGGAAAACAAATTTATCGCTTCTGGTTTATGAAAATTCAACGCGAAAAATCTAGTCGGCGTGGTGTTAATTTTCCTATCGGAATAGGGATAGGTATAGGAGGCCATCACCATCATAGACCATGGATTGGCGTAGGCTGGTAATTTATAACAAAAAAGCGTTCTTTCTCTAAATTCTAAATAGAGAAGGAACGCTTTTTTATTTTGTTGTTTAATTCAATTCATATTCTTGCAATAGAACTAAATTTTAGCTTTACTTATTCCTCATGATGAATTGCTGCCAAGGAGACAACTCTATCTTCTCCGTTTAAAGACATCAATTTTACACCCTGAGCATTACGACCATATTGAGAAATTTCATCAACATCTGTACGAATAATAAGTCCCGCAGCAGTAATCATCATAATCTCCTGGTCTGGATTAATTACTCTCATACCAACAACACAGCCTGTCCGTTCGGTAATCTTGATATTAATCAGACCTTTGCCACCGCGAGTTTGTTTACGATACTCACTTACAGCGGTTCTCTTGCCCATACCAAGCTCTGTGGCAGTTAAAACCTCACATTCTTCATTAGGTACACTGTCCATTGCTACAACTATATCACCATAATTTAGAGTTATACCCCTAACTCCATGCGCAGTTCTACCCATAGAACGCACATCCTGCTCATCAAAGCGAATAGCTATACCATTTTTCGTAGCTAGGATAATCTCACTATTGCCATCAGTTAGCTCTACGCCAATTAAATCTTCTTTTTCATCCAGGTTTATAGCTACAATACCTGCTTTACGTGCACTCTCGAGGTCCTTCAGATTAATCTTCTTCACGGTACCTTTATTCGTAGCCATAAACATAAACTGATCTTCTAAGAATTCCTTAACAGGAATAACGGCAGTAATCTTTTCTCCTTGCTCCAATGGCAGCAGATTAATTATAGCTGTACCCTTAGCATTCCTACCTGCCTCAGGAATCTCATAACCTTTTTGGCGATATACGCGTCCCTTATTCGTGAAGAAGAGGATATTATGATGAGTAGTAGAGAGGAAGAGATGCTCAGCGCTATCTTCTTTTTTACCTTTACCACTGCCACCATTTACACCTATACCACCACGTCTTTGATTACGGAAATTAGCAAGTGTTTGACGCTTAATATAGCCCTGATGACTAATAGTTACGACAATATCCTCTTCAGCAATAAGATCCTCTATTTCCATTTTAGAGGAATCGATGGTAATTTCCGTGCGACGCTCATCACCAAATTTCTTCTTCATTTCCAGAAGATCTTCTTTAATGATATTCATAACCTTGTGCTCATCAGCAAGGACACTTTCAAGCCAATCAATAGTCTCCAAGACATCTACATATTCTTCATCAATTTTTTTACGTTCCAAGCCTGTCAGACGTTGTAAACGCATGTCCAAAATAGCCTGCGCCTGACGTTGACTTAAGCTAAAACGCTCCATTAAGCTAGTGCGAGCTACATCTGCAGTTGCACTGCTACGAATAGTATTGATTACAGCATCGAGGTTATCTAGTGCAATTTTTAAACCTTCTAAAATATGCGCTCTATCCTTTGCTTTAGCTAATTCAAAGCGAGAACGTCTCGTAATTACATCCTTCTGATGTGCTAGATAGTATTCTAAAATTTGTTTAAGATTTAAAATTCGCGGCTGCCCATTAACAAGAGCTAGCATTATAATACCAAAGGAGCTTTGTAAAGCAGTATGCTTATAAAGCTGATTTAAGACAACATCAGGAACAGCATCACTCTTTAATTCAATAACTATACGAATACCATGCTTCAGATTGGAATAGTCATCAATATGGGTAATACCTTCAATAGCTCCATCCTTAGCTAATTGAGCAATGTCCTTTATTAAGTTAGCTTTATTAACCTGGTAAGGAATTTCGGTAATTATGATATTATGCTTACCTTTATTAGCAGGCTCTATCTCTGCCTTAGCACGAATCTTGATTACACCGCGCCCTGTAGTATAGGCATTATTAATGCCTTCCTTGCCGAGAATACAAGCTCCGGTAGGGAAGTCAGGACCTTTAATAGCTGTCATGAGCTGATGAATTTCCACATCAGGATTATCAATCAGCATTACTAAACCATTAACTACCTCTCCTAAGTTATGAGGAGGAATATTAGTAGCCATACCTACTGCAATACCAGCACTACCATTTATCAGGAGGGCAGGGACCTTAGAAGGCAATACTGAAGGCTCCTTCAAGGATTCATCATAGTTAGGTACGAAGTCTACCGTATCTTTTTCGATATCCTCTAGCATTGCCTCGGCAATTTTGGCCATACGAACTTCCGTATAACGCATTGCTGCAGCACTATCACCATCAATACTACCAAAGTTACCATGACCATCAACCATCAGATAACGTGTAGAGAAGTCTTGTGCTAAGCGGACAATGGCATCATAAACAGAGGTATCACCATGGGGATGATATTTACCTAAAACTTCACCGACAATACGAGCTGATTTTTTATACGGTTTAGTAGGAGTCATGCCCGCTTCCTGCATAGCATACAGAATGCGACGATGTACCGGCTTCAGACCATCGCGTACGTCAGGTAATGCACGTTGGATAATAACACTCATGGCATAATCAATATAGGACTTTTGCATTTCCTCTTCGATATATACTGGTAATACCTTACCAGTATTCGCTTCTAAATTATCCACCTAATCACCTTTCTTTCTTTAATCAATATCTATTTCATCAATATCTCATAGACCTGCTTGCCAATAAGCAAAGTTGTAACAAAAAGATAAAGCGGTCGTACATACGCTGCACCTTTTTTGATTGCTAATTTAGAACCCACAATGGCACCTAAAATCATAGCTATAGCCATAATAATGCCATAGCTCCACACAATAGTGCCACTCATAGCAAAAGAAACAAGCGCACCCACACCACTAGCAAAATTTAAAGCTTTAGCATTTCCGGCAGCTGTAACAAAATCATAGCCTAGATACAGAAAACCAAAAATCAGGAAGGAGCCCGTACCGGGTCCAAAAAAGCCATCATAAAAGCCTATGGTAAAGGCCATAATAAAAGCTCCAACTAGAGCCTTGGTGCCTAGCTGCTGTACAGTAGCAGTATCACCCCAGTCTTTACGACGATAAGTATATACTGCTACAGCAACAAGAAGTATAACAATAATATTCTTCATCAGCTTTTCTGGCAAGAGGTAAACAACATATGCCCCCAAAGCTGATCCAATAAAGGATAACGGCATTAAGCCGAGAGCTGCTTTTTTTATCTTGCCTGCTCGCCAAAACGAGATTACGCTTGTTAGAGCTCCAGTAGATGCTGCTACTTTATTGGTTCCTAAGGCATAGGGAACAGGTAGCCCTAAACCTAAGAGAGCAGGGGTGGAGATAAGGCCACCGCCGCCTACAGTAGAATCAATAAATGCCGAAATAAAGCCTGCTACAACTAAAAATAAAACTGTTAATGGATCTAAACTTGCTATAAAATTCTCCACAAATATTCCCTCATTTTTACTTTTTTTCAAAATAGCGCGCTAGCTATTTGTTAGTAAAAAGTGTTTTTTATTTTTGCCAATGGATATAAAGCCCTAGAGCGCCAGAGTGGCATGTACAGCAAATTATTTTTCCTAATGGTACATTACTTATTGCATATGGTCGCATCTGTGTTAATTCAGCTTTTTGAAGCGACCACTTTACGCCATCGATACTGACGCAGCTTCGAGGGCTTAAAGGAAGTAATGAAAGCGCATGTATTTTATTCATATTTTCTAGCTCTAGACTTACTTCTTCGCCCTCTGTCAACAGAATAAGCACTTCCTCATGATCAACTAAAACAACTCTATTATTATTCTTCTGCTTATAGGCAAGTAAAGAAAAGATGTTACTAAAGAGATGGTCAAAACGCCCACCCCAAATTCCACTTGCAACTAAATTTCCTAACGGTATTTGGCCTAGTAAAAGCTGTAAATCGGTGTCATCCTTAGCTGGAGGATGCATATCTATTTTTGCACCTAATTTCTTAGCTTCTTCATAAACCTCCATAGATGCACTATCACCATCACCGACAAGCAGTATAGGATTAAGTTTAGCAGAAAGAGCATAGCTTGCACCACGATCAGCGCAATACACACCTGCAGGACAGACTGTTTTCGCAGTTTTTTCCAGCCAGTCTATGTCCGGCATCCGACCTCCTGCAAGCAGTAAATTCCAAGAGCTAGAAGCTATATTTTGCAGTTCATGTTTCACGTGAAACACAGACTGCTTTTCTTCGCTTTTTACAAGCTCATGTTTCACGTGAAACATGAGCTTGCAATCAAGAATATCTAGAGCAACACCAATCATTTTTTTCCAACAGCTACAGGCTTAATAATAATTTGCTCACCTTCACGGGAAACCTTCCATGTACAGCTACCCTGATTCTTTTTTAAGCATTCCATGCTAATTTCAAGGAGAAAACGATTTAAGCGCTCCTGAGCATCCTCGGGAAGCAGAAGCTCCATCTTAGCAGGAGCCTTATTTCCTTTTAATTTATTTTGCTTAACCTTCTCATCAGCATACATGCCATTTTCAAAGGTTAACTCTTCATTAAAACCTTTCAGCATGTCAGCATCAGAAAGACCTTTTCTAATCTTAGCCATAATATATTACCTCTTATTACAAATCAAGATTACGAACATTCATAGCATTTTGCTCTATAAATTGACGACGCGGCTCAACCTTATCGCCCATAAGAATGGAGAAAATACTATCTGCCTCTGCAGCATCCTCCAATTGAACCTGAAGAATAGTACGAGCAGCTGGATCCATTGTAGTTTCCCATAATTGTCCCGGATTCATTTCGCCAAGACCTTTATAGCGTTGAATATAGGGATTAGAATCACGACCTATTTTATCGAGAATCTGCTGTAATTCATCATCGCTATAAGCATAATAATGCTCCTTCTGAGTCTTACGAATAAGATAGAGGGGAGGCTGTGCAATAAACACATGACCCTCCTTAATCAAAGGCTGCATGTAACGATAGAAGAAGGTGAGGAGCAACGTGCGAATATGCGCGCCGTCCACGTCGGCATCTGTCATGATGATGATTTTACCATAGCGTGCTTTATCAAGATTGAAATCATCACCAATACCACAGCCAAAGGCTGTAATCATATTACGGATTTCTTCGCTACTTAAAATTTTATCAAGACGGGCTTTTTCAACATTTAAAATTTTACCACGTAAGGGAAGAATAGCCTGGAAGTCAGAATTACGTCCTTGCTTAGCACTACCACCTGCAGAATCGCCTTCGACTAGATAAATTTCAGTATCTTCAACATTGCGACTCTTACAATCGGCCAATTTGCCAGGTAAGCCACCCAAATCCATGGCGTTTTTACGACGAGTAAGCTCGCGAGCTTTACGGGCAGCCAAGCGTGCACGAGCAGCAACTATGCCTTTTTCGACAATTTTCTTAGCAACAGAAGGATTTTCCTCCATGAATTCAGCAAGAGTATCACCAACAAGATTGTCAACTATAGGCATAACATCACTATTACCTAATTTAATCTTAGTTTGGCTCTCAAACTGCGGATTAGGCACCTTTAAACTCAGAACTGCCGTTAAGCCCTCACGAACATCATCACCACTAAGAGCATCCTCATTGTCCTTCAGTAGCTTATTAGCACGAGCATAATTATTGATAGTACGTGTCAAAGCTTTACGGAAGCCACTTAGATGAGTACCGCCTTCTTCGGTATTGATATTGTTGACATAAGTAAAGACATTCTCATTATAGGTATCACAATACTGCATTGCGACTTCAACTATAATACTATTTTTTTCACCCTCTAGATAAATAGGCTTAGCATTAATTTTATCCTTGTTATGATCAACGAATTCAACAAATTCAATAATACCGCCAGCAAAATGGAAGGTTTCAGTTTTGCCTTCAGGACGTTCATCACTCAAGGTAATAGTAATACCCTTATTCAAAAATGCTAGCTCACGAATACGTAAACGCAAGGTTTCATAGCTATATTCAGTTTCGGTAAAAATAGAGGCATCAGGCTTAAAGTGCACGGTTGTACCGGTAGTTTCAGCTAAACCCTTTTCATAAAGCTTTTTACTAGTTTTACCCTGCTTAAACTCGATACCATAGCATTTGCCACCACGGCGTACCTCAACTTCCATGTGTTCACTAAGTGCATTAACACAGGTAACACCTACACCATGCAAACCACCGGATACTTTATAGCCACCATCACCAAATTTACCACCAGCATGGAGGACAGTCATAATAACCTCAACAGCTGGCTTTTTCTCTTTTTTCATGATATCAACAGGGATACCACGTCCATTATCAATAACAGTGATGCTATTGTCAGCATGAATGATAACCTTAATCTCAGTACAATGACCAGCCAAAGCTTCATCGATACTATTATCAACAACTTCGTATACTAAATGGTGCAAACCTCTGGCAGAGGTACTACCAATGTACATAGCAGGTCTTTTACGTACAGCTTCAAGACCTTCAAGAACATGAATCTGGTCCGCATTATAACTGCCAGTTACAGCAGTTTCTTTTTCAATATCAATATCCTGGGCCATATTTACCTCCGTATCCTAATTTATGAATTAATGTAGACAGCATCTGCCAAAAAACATGATTGAGCTCTTTTCATCAAGGTAAGAGATGAAATTGAAGAAAAATACAAAGTATCATCCGTAAGAACTACACTATAATAACCATTACCATCGGATGCGTCTACAATATGATACTTATCCTTAAACTTGCAAGCATATTCCTTAAAAAAATCTAACTGAGGCTGCCTAAGAGTAAAAATTGCAATAATATCACTATTTTTGACCATACAATCGGCTCCCAAATGTAAATACATTTTTTTACCTCCGCAAATAAGCAATAGCGTTATCATAAATAGCTGCATTAATGTTCTCAGGCTTTTTTCCCGTAAGAAAAAGAACAGCTAAAATACACTCTTTTTTGTCTGCATAGCCGAATCTAACTCTTTCATAATAATAATTTTTTAGGCTATCCTTAACAGCAGTAAACATTATTCTATCACATTTATAATAAACTATACAATCTTCATAGGTTAACCAAGGCTGAATACGTAATAATTCCGCCAGCTTAGAACGTAAAGCTTCTCTCTCTGCGCGCTCACAAACACTACAAATAGAAAGCCCCTTTTCCATACGTGCTCCACATTTAGGACAGGTAGTAAATTCAATAATAGGAACTTCTTCCTGCTTTACTTCTAAGCTTCTTTTATGATTTATATAAGCTCCACTGTGAAAATACAGTTTTTTAATTACTAATGTACCTAATAAAAAAGCATTGATCTTCTGCAAAAATAAGGACTGCATCATATACAGCTCATTTGCAAGTAAAGAATTGGCAGTTACTATATATAGCTCATTACCAACAAGCTTGTCAACCCTACATCTTTTAGCTAAATTAGAACCGCATATTTCTGTCCATTTAGAGTCAAGATAATGCTTTAGATAAAGATACTTGCCCTGCAGTGGAATAAATTTATTATTATAGTTGGGATTAAATAGATGCTTAATTATACTATCAGCACTGGCTAAAAATTCATCACTCATGACTAAGCCTCATAAATAAGACCATTTTCAATGCGAAAATAATCAGTGGCAGCTAAATTAGGAATTAACTCACGATCATTAACTGTTACAAAGGTTTGAACTCTACCATCTATAAACAAAAGTAGCTGTGCTCTACGACTATCATCCAGCTCACTCATTACATCATCAAGCAAGAGAACAGGAAATTCTCCTAGCTCACGATGTACATATTCCAGTTGCGATAGCTTCAAGGCTAAAGCGCCACTTCTTTGCTGCCCTTGCGAGCCAAATGACCGAAGCGATAAACCATTAAGTAAGAGTTGTAAATCATCTCGATGCGGACCAATACCAGTATTACCACGCAAAATATCAAGACGTTCACGTTCAGCTAAGTGTTCTGCGTAAAATTTTTCATTAGCGCTAGCTGCTGAGGTAGGATGGAGCAGCTCTCCATTATTAGCTTTAAGCTCGTAGCGCAGAGTCAACTGCTCTTGATTTTTTGTAATAGAAGCATAAATATCACTAGCAATATTTTCAAGTTTACCTAAAGCCTGCAGCCTTTTTTGAGTAATAGCAGCAGATAGCTTAATAAACTCCGCATTCCATGGTTGAAGAATTTCCCGGTTTCCTCCCTCATCACGTAATTCCTTTAAGAGCCTGTTACGCTGTAGAAGCACACGATTATACTTGACTAATAAATCGTAATAGATAGGATCTGTCTGGGAAATTTGCATATCAAAAAAGCGTCTACGTAAAGCAGGCTCACCCTTGATCAGCTGCAAATCCTCAGGAGAAAACATGACAACATTTAATGAGCCATAATGTTCCTTAGGCTTGACCTTAGCACCATCGAGCAAAATATCCTTTTTCCATTTCAGCTGATAACGATATTTTTTTATTTTAATATCATGATTGCCACTAAAGCTAGCATACTCTACACCCACAGCCATAGCATCACTACCGAGCTTTAAGAGCTCATCTTCAGAAGAAGTACGATGAGACAAACCAAAAGCAGAAAAAAAGATTGCCTCTAGTAGATTAGTTTTGCCTTGCGCATTTTTGCCATAAAAAACATTAATCATGGCAGGTGTATTAAGAAAACACTCATTGTAATTACGAAAATTTACAGCGTAGATACTATTGATTTTCATTATGCTTTAGTAACAGTAAGTTCAATCTGATTATCTATATTTACAATGTCACCTGGAAATACTTTTTTACGTTTTTCTGTGACTAATTTCCCATTAAGCTGAATAATTCCATCTTCAACCATAAGGAAAGCTTGTCCACCAGTATCGGCAATACCAGAAAATTTTAGTAATTTATCCATGGTAATAAATTCAGTTGTAATATCGATATTTTCCTTTTGCATGCTAATCACCTCTTAAAAGACAACTCTTACAGGAGTTACAATATAAACATAATTTTCCTCAGAGGGAGAGGTTATGCAAACAGGGCTAAGAGAGGTATTCATAGATAAAATAACCTCATCAGAATCAACATTTTTGAGAATATCTAAAATGTATTTAGAATTAAAGGCAACATTTAAAGCATCGCCTTGAGTAGAGCAGTTAATAACTTCACGGCCAGTACCTACCTCTGGGCTACTTGAGGTGATTGTAATGGTTCCATTAGCTACAGTCATTTTAACAATACTATAATCACCTTCACTTGAGAATAACGCTACACGTTCTACCGCACCAGCAAGCTCTTTAGCGTTTGCACGACAGGTTACCGCAAATTTAGCAGGAATTACTCTATTATAATCAGGGAATTTACCTTCAATAAGACGGGAAACAATAATTACATTATCAATAATAATCATAATTTGATTATTTAATAAAGATATTTTGACATCCTGCGGCATTTCACCAGTAAGATTACGCAAGATTTCATTTAAAACCTTTGAAGGAATAATCATACTTAATGCTTCTTCATTTTGGTAGGGCAAAGCTTTGATAGCTAAGCGATGGGTATTCGTTCCAACGAAGGTAATTCTATCATCCTTAGCTTCTACTAAAATACCGGTAAAGAGTGGTCTAGCTTCATCAGTAGAACAGGAGAAGATAGTTTTTTTGATAAGCTCCTTTATGTCTTCATCTTTGATAGTGATCGATTTATCACCATTAAAATCCGGGAATTTAGGATAATCATTTTCATTCATTAAAAGAAGCTGAAACTCTGAACTACCAGATGTAACTTTAATAGTATTATTTTCTTTATTTTTGCTAATGGTAGTATTTTCACCAGGTAGTTTACGGATAAGCTCAGAAATATGTTTAGCAGAAACTACTATTTCCCCTAGTTCAATTATATCTGTAGCTATAGTGCAGGAAATAGCCATATTTAAGTCCATGGCTTGAACTACGAGACTGTTTTCTTTGGTAAAGAGATGAATACAAGAAAATATTGGGGTACTTGGTTTGGAAATAATTGCCTTTTGAGCAGTTTGTATAGCTTTATTTAGTTCGCTAGTATTACAGGTGATTATCATTTATACACAATCCTCCTTAGGTTTTAATACTATAATAATTTATAAAAAGTAGTCGACGTAGTAGTAGGGACTGTTAGTAATGTGGAAAAGTAGGAAATAGCGTAGAATAGAGCCATTTCCTGTATGTAGATAACTCTGTGTATAAGCGGGAAATACTTTACACATAATTAACAAGCAAATTTTTTATCAACTTTTAGGAAAAGTTATTCACAGTTTTAGCTGTAGTTATCAACAGTTTTTGTGGATAACTTTTATTTAGAATCATTGTCTTAGGATATCAATCATTTCCTGAATATCTTTTTGAAGTGTTATATTAGTAGCTTTGCTTTTGCTGATTTTTTCGTAAGCGTGAATTACTGTAGTATGATCACGTCCACCGAAAAGCTCTCCAATTTTTGGATAGGAAAGGTCAGCTAATTCCCGACAAAGGTACATAGCTATTTGGCGAGGATAAGCAATATTTTGGGTACGTTTTTTATTGAATAATTCATCCTGTTTGATATTGTAATGCTCAGCTACTACCTTAATGATTCCTTCAAAAGTTATTACTCTTGTTTTGACGGTATTGCCCATGTCGGCTAAAACCTTTTGTGCAGTCTCGATAGTGATGGGCATGTCCATAAGAGAGGTGTAGGCTACTATTTTGGTGTAGGCACCTTCTATTTCACGAATGTTAGTAGCTATATTAGTTGCTAACATGGTAATAACATCGTTGGGCATGCTAATATTATCTGATGCTGCTTTAGTACGTAAAATAGCCATACGTGTTTCAAGATCAGGAGGCTGAATATCTGCAGTTAAGCCTTGGTCAAAGCGTGAACGGAGTCTGTCCTCAAGAGTTTCAATTTCGCGAGGAGGTCGATCACTAGAGATAATAATTTGTTTATTAGCGTCTTTAAGAGCATTAAAGGTATGGAAAAATTCAACCTGGGTTTGTTCTTTCCCCTTTAAGAATTGAATATCGTCGATAATTAAGCAATCGATATTACGATATTTTTGACGGAATGCTTCCGTGTTTTTGTTCTGAATGGAGTTAATAATTTCGTTCGTGAATTTTTCACTAGTGGTGTAGAGCACCTTCATGCTAGGATTGTTTTGTTTAATTCTATTACCTATGGCATGCATGAGGTGAGTTTTGCCAAGACCTACACCGCCGTAGAGAAAAAGGGGATTGTAGGCATGAGCAGGATTATTAGCTACAGCTTGAGCTGCAGCGTGAGCAAATCGGTTGGAATTGCCAATAACAAAGGTTTCGAAAATAAACTTCGGATTTAAATTTGATTCATCAACTTGAATATCTGGAGTTTTTTCTGTAAAAAGTTGCTGTTGTTGAGTTTTTGGGGGATGAGCTTCTGGAATTTCAGGGATATTGAAGGGTTCGCTTTCCATTGTTTCAATAATAAGCTTAATATTTTTGCCCATAATGCCGGAGAGAATGCCTTCGATAACGGAGGCATAGTTTTCTTCAAGCATAGTTTTAAAGAAAGTGTTTTTTACAGCTACCTTACAATATTCATCATTCACTTCTAGAGGAATAATAGGTTTAATCCAGACGTCGAAGATCTTCTCGTTTGCTGATTCTTTGAATTTATCTTTGCACTTGACCCAGATTTCAGCTAAATCATAGGAACTCATAGAGAACATCCTTTCCTGCAATAATTTTATAAAAATAAAACGAAGCCTACTCAGCGTGGAGCACTGGTAAGCGACGAATAATTCTATTTAAGGGTAGACTTATCCACTTATATTATACCAAACTGTGGATAACTTAGCAAATGGAAAGAAAATTTCTTGGGAGACGTAAAAATAAGCGTTTTCTACTTGACGAAATTTTTATTTTCCCATATAATATTTTAGTAATACCTTGCATTGCTGTAATATGTCTATTTTTAGGTAAAGAGGTAATGCTAGGAAACTTTAACAGCTATCAATTCAGCTCTAAAGAATTTGATAAAAATATCGCGGTGGACAAGGAGGGAATACTGAATGAAACGTACTTTTCAACCTAACAATCTCAGAAGAAAAAGAACTCATGGTTTCAGAGAAAGAATGAAAACTTTGGGCGGTCGTCAAGTTCTCAAAAGAAGACGTGCTAGAGGCAGAAAGAAATTGTCTGCATAACATTATAAAAT
>JAXEPX010000067.1:0-7434 GCA_034117325.1 Phascolarctobacterium sp.
GTCATGAGCGCCAGCTTCATGCAGAGGGGCGAGCCTGCCTTTCTCGACAAATGGAGTCGCGCGCGCCTGGCCGTGGACTGCGGCGTGGACCTCGTGCTGGAGCTACCCGCTGCCTTCACGCTGCGCAGTGCCCAGTATTTCGCTACCGGCGCCGTACAGCTGCTCGCCGCCACAGGCTGCGTTACGCACCTCGCCTGCGGCACAGAAACGCCCGAGCGGAACTACCCTGCGCTCGCCCGCGCCCTCACTGCGCCTGCAGCCCAAGCGCGCCTCAAGGAGCTGCTCGCCGCGGGCAGGAGCTACGCCGTAGCTACGAGTGAGCTGCTCGCGGAGCTAAGCGGGCAAGCTACCTATGGCACTCCAGCGACCTCTCCCGCCGCGCCAACATGCGCCGAGCCAGCTACTGCGTCCGGCCTCAGCAAAGGCAGCTCCATGCTTGCCCTCCCGAACGACATCCTCGCGCTCGAATATACGAAGGCGCTCCTCAATACTACTATCACGCCAGTTTTCATTAAAAGGCAGGACCCTGGCTACAATAGCACGGAAATTACGGCTACCATGGCTAGCGCCACCGCCATCCGCACTGCCTATGCTGCAGAAGCACTCCGCTCACAGCATGCAGCTCAAGCAATGCCCAATCCAGACACAAGCTCGGAGGATGCACTGAGCGAAGGCAGTAGCACGAGCTGGCGTGACGCAGTGCCTCCCGAGGTGCGCCAAGCACTCGAGACTACTTGCGCAGGCTACGACGAAGCGCGATTGTGGCAGCTGCTGCGCTACCAGCTGCGCCTCTTGAGCCCTGAGGAAATCGCTAGCCGCTGTCAGTGTAGCGAGGGACTTGAGAACCTGCTCAAGCAGGCAGGCAATGCGTCCTCCCTCGCCGAAGCTCTCGCCCTGTGTACGAAAAAGCGCTACAGCACGAGCCGCATCCGCAGACTCCTCGCGCAGCTTTTGCTCAACGTGCCCCGTGCGTACCTTGAAGAGGAGCAGCCCGCCTACCTGCGCGTGCTCGCCTTCAACGACACCGGCCGCGCGCTCTTAAAGCAGATGAAGACTACGGCCAACCTGCCCATCATCACCAAGCTCGGGAAGGACTACGCCAGCCTCACCAGTAGCCCCCAGCTCGCGCTGGAGCTCAAGGCGACGGATATGTGGAGTCTGGTGCAGAAGAATTCGGGGTTTGACAGAATGGGGAATGACTTTTTGTGCTCACCAATTTATATTCCGAAATGAAAAAATATAATTCGCAGTTTAGCTTTATATTTATCTAATTCTCATCCTTCTTCTTTGTCACCAAAGAAGAAGCAAGAAAGTGCGCGCTTTTGAAAAGCGCGGGAAACGTCGCTTTTTTGCTCGCCCAAAAAAGCTTCGCAAAAAAAGGCTTTGCCATATCCACTTAGTCTCGAATATCATAGTTCTAGAAACTACTTCTGGTTCCCGAAAGTTCTCGCTTCCAGGGATATTTACATGCGACGTTCTGGGGCTTTGGCGGTCTACCGCAAAGTTCTGGCTACAGGATAGACTTGCTTTACGATACTTATCAAGCAAACTTATAGTAAATTGAGCAAATTATAATATCTCTCTCGCTCCATTATCCCTTTCCCAATTCCATAGTTTCCTCTTGACATTTCTGTAAAATTTCATTACAATATAATTGTCCCTTTGTGATTATGTCACAGGATTTTAACACGACAACAGTTATAGAAGCGTATAAATGTTGTCGTCTTTTTTGCCCTTTTTCAGAATTTTAATAGGTTAATTGCTATATTTTTATACATTTAATTGATTATATAATTCAATGGAATAAGGACATTTATAGCAGACGCGAAGGCGCCTGCTGTTGTTATGCAAAAAAATCGTTAAAGAAATTTAAAAATTAGGAGGTGAGGACGATTTTAGCAATTATTGGTACTGCCGTTGTAGTTGGTCTGGCAGGTGGTGCAGTGGGTTACCTGGTGCGCAAAAACGTAGCTGAGAGCAAGATTGCTACCGCAGAGGAGCAGGCAATCCGCATTGTACAGGATGCAGAACAGGCTGGCGAGGCAAAACGCAAGGAAATGATGATGGAGGCTAAGGAAGAAATCCATCGTATGCGCAGTGAAATGGAGCGCGAAAATAAAGATAGACGTAATGACCTGCAACGTCAGGAGCGTCGCTTGCTGCAGAAGGAAGAGAATCTGGACCGCAAGATTGAATCCTTCGAGCGTAAAGAGGAGAAGCTGGCTGGTAAGGAGCAACGCTTGAATGCCGCTCAGGAGCGTGCAGAGCAGCTGTGCCAAAAGCAACAGGCTGAGCTGGAGCGTTTATCCGGTTTGACCAGTGAGGAGGCTAAGCAGGAGCTGCTGCAATCCCTGGAGGATGAGGTTAAGCACGAGTCTGCAATGCTGATTAAAGATCTGGAGCAACAGGCTAAGGACGAAGCCGAAAAGAAAGCTCGTGAGATTATCTCCCTGGCTATTCAACGTTGTGCAGCTGACCATGTGGCTGAAACCACGGTTTCTGTTGTTGGTCTGCCCAATGACGAAATGAAGGGTCGTATTATCGGTCGTGAGGGCCGCAATATCCGCACTCTGGAAACTCTGACCGGTATTGACTTAATTATCGACGATACTCCGGAAGCAGTTATTATTTCCGGTTTCGATCCGGTGCGCCGCGAGGTAGCTCGTATCGCATTGGAGAAGCTCATCAATGATGGCCGTATTCATCCGTCCCGTATTGAGGAAATGGTGGAGAAGGCTCAAAAAGAGGTTGAGCAAAAGATTAAAGAAGCAGGCGAGCAGGCAACCTTCGCTGTTGGCGTACATGGCTTACACCCCGAGCTGATTAAGCTGCTGGGCCGTCTGCGTTATCGCACCAGCTATGGTCAGAATGTACTGAACCATTCTGTTGAGGTAGCAAATCTGGCTGGCGTGATGGCGTCCGAGCTGGGTGTGGATGTAGTTCTGGCTAAGCGTGCAGGCTTGCTGCATGATATTGGCAAGGCTATCGACCACGAAATGGAAGGCTCCCACGTAGAAATCGGTGGCGAAATCGCGAAGAAGTTCCGCGAGTCCGACCTGATTATCAACGCAATTCTGGCTCATCATGGCGATGCAGAGCCGAAGAGCGTAGAAGCAGTTTTAGTATCTGCTGCTGACGCTGTTTCTGCTGCCCGTCCGGGTGCGCGTCGCGAGACTCTGGAAAGCTATCTGAAGCGTCTGACCCGTCTGGAGGAGATTTCCGAATCCTTCAACGGTGTAGAAAAATGCTATGCTGTACAGGCTGGTCGTGAAATCCGCATCATGGTTAAGCCTGAGGTTATCGATGATGCTTCCGCAGTGCTCTTAGCACGCGATATTTCTAAGAAGATTGAGGCCGAGATGGAATATCCTGGTCAAATCAAGGTTGTAATCATTCGCGAAACCCGCGCTGTAGATTACGCAAAATAATTTTATATAAAATAAGGCACGCTCTTTTCGTGAGGGCGTGCCTTTGTGCTTCTTGGGTTCATGGAGAGGATAAGAGCTTTTTTACACATTTGTTGCTGTATCTAGGGGTAAAATGTGTTATAATAAAGAAAACAAATTTTTTGGAGGTCAATGATGAGAATAGATGGTGCGGGCGCATGCTTTGATAATCGTGTATATGAATTAGATTGGGAAACTGCTTGGCAAATTGCAATGCTGTCCATTAACGAAATGGGCGTAACGATGGATGAAATAGATCGTGAAAATCGTGTAATCCATTTCCACAACAGCCAAAAAATCATGCAGGTTGCTTTCCAACAGCTGGATGAGGATACCCTGCAGGTAATTATGGACTCCACGGGTAAGCGTTTACAAATTTATAGCTGGAAGCGCGAAGATAAAGAGGTTAACCTTTTCTACGACCTGTTTGAGAAAAAGCTGCGCGAGTTCAGAGCCTTCATCCTGTGCCCGAGCTGCGCTGCAAAGATTTCCTCTCTGAGTAAGTTCTGCCCCGAATGTGGCTGCAAGATAAAATAAGCGTATAAAGCAAAAAAAGAAACCAAATACCGAAAGGTATTTGGCTTCTTTTTAAATCCGAGGATTAGATTGCGCGGTTAACTTTACCGGAACGCAGGCAGCGGGTGCATACGTTTACACGTTTTACAGAACCATCAACAACTGCTCTTACTTGTTGAATGTTCGGGTTCCAAGCACGTTTGGTGTGTCTATTGGAGTGGCTGACATTGTTGCCAGACAGTTTTCCTTTACCGCAGATTTCGCAGATAGATGCCATAATTTCCCACCTCCTTAAACGTGATTAAGGCATTAAAGGCACATTCAAATTTAACATGAGTATTTTACCATATAGAGCGTAGAAAAGCAAGCAAAATTTACATTGAGGCAGGTTTTTTATATGTGGTGGAAAGAGCCGGTAACAATTTTAAAGGGAATAGGCCCGAAAAAGGCAGCGGAGCTGGCTGCAGCGGATATTTTCACCGTGGGCGAGCTGCTGGAGTACTACCCGCGGCAGGGTGCATATATCGATTATGGCAATTTAAAAAAGATTAACGAGCTGGCGATGGACGCCTCCCGCCAGATTTTTCGCGCGGAGGTCCTGAATGTGCGCAATGGTATGGGGGCGCATGGCAGGCGCTATACCGTAGTTACTGTGCGGGACGAGACTGCGCATGCAGCGCTCTACTTCTTCATGAGTCAGCGCTTTCTGGCGCAGAAGCTCAAGCCAGGCACGCAGCTCTTTATCATGGGGCGTGTGCGCCCGGGCAAGGCGATGCGCACCGTGTCCGAGGTTTCCGTGCAGGCGATTGAGCCGGGAGAGGAGCAGCGCAAGGAGATTCTGCCCGTTTACTCCCTCTGTGGTACCTTGACGCAGGCTAATTTGCGTAAATGGATGCGCGAGGCGCTGACGCTAGCGAGCGAGCAGGGCTTGCCAGAGAGCTTGCCTGCGAGCATTATCAGTAAGTGCAAGCTGCCCGACCGTCTGACAGCCTTAAAAAATATTCACTTCCCGCAAAGCTGGGACGAGCTACAGCGTGCGAAGCGTCGCTTCATCTTTGAGGAGCTCTTTTTGCTGCAGTGCGGCCTGCTCTCCTACCGTCAGCTGAACCACGACAGTAGGCAGGGTGTGGCGCATCAACATAATGGTGCGAAAATCGCCGCAGTGCTTGCGCAGCTGCCCTTCACGCTGACGGAGCAGCAGCGGCAAGCCTGGAGCGAAATCAGCACCGATATGGAGCGTAGCGAGCCCATGCACCGCATACTGCAGGGCGATGTTGGCAGTGGTAAGACCGTCATCAGCGCGCTGGCACTCACGAAAGCGGTGGAGAGTGGCTACCAGGGCTGCATCATGGCGCCGACGGAAATCCTCGCGCGCCAGCATTACGAGACGCTGCAGCAGTTTCTCGCGCCTGCAGGTATTCGTGTGGGCTTACTCGTGGGCGGCATGCGCGTGAAGGCGCGCCGTGAACTATTACTCAATCTCGAGCTGGGGCTCATCGATGTGCTCGTGGGCACTCATGCGCTCCTCGAGGAGGATGTGCGCTTCGCACGGCTATCGCTAGCCGTTACGGACGAGCAGCATCGCTTCGGCGTGGAGCAGCGTGCTCGCCTTGCTAATAAAACGGAGCTTGCTCCCGACGTGCTCGTCATGACCGCAACACCGATTCCGCGCACGCTCGCTCTGACGGTGTATGGCGACCTTGATATCTCGCTGATGAAGGGCCGCCCTCCCGGACGCAAACCTATCCAGACGCTCTGCTATAATGATGCCAAGCGCAGGGAGGTCTACGAGGGCTTACGGCGTCAGGTGGAGGTGGGGCGGCAGGCCTATATCGTCTGTCCCCTCATTGAGGAGAGCGAGGCTCTTGACGTTCGCAGTGCGGAGCAGGTCTATGAGGAGCTCACTGGTCTCGGCGGTGTGCTGCAGGGCATCCCCTGTGCGCTGCTGCATGGTCGGCTCAAGGCTCTTGAGAAGGAGCAGATTATGGCAGACTTCGCGAGCGGTGCGCTGAAGGTGCTCGTAAGCACGACGGTCATTGAGGTCGGCGTGAATGTGCCCAATGCGACGCTGATGGTCATCGAGAATGCCGAGCGTTTTGGTCTGGCGCAGCTGCACCAGCTGCGTGGGCGCGTAGGACGTGGTGAGCAGCAGTCCTACTGTGTGCTGCTAGCCGGTGTGGATACGCCCGAGGCCTTGGGGCGTCTGCAGGTGCTGCGCGATAGTGAGGATGGCTTCTACCTCGCGGAGAAGGATTTGGAGCAGCGGGGCGTGGGCCAGCTTTTCGGCTTGCGTCAACATGGCTTGCCAGATTTGCGGATTGCTGATATAATTCGAGATACTGAGACTATTGCCGAGGTGCGCAGGCTGGCGCAGCAAGAGCTGCAGCAGCCCGAGGCTTGGGAAGAAATCCGCGGCCTGGTGGATAATCAGTTCGGTCAGCGCTTCGCCATGATCTTTAATACATAAATTTAGAGGGGTTCCAGAATTTTGAAAGCTTCTAGTGAAAATAGTGCAGAAAATAGTGCAGAAATAAATAGTGAAGGTAATGCAGCCACCTGCAAATGGTATCGCAATCCCGATACAGTTACGAAAATCGTCGCTGCCGTGCTGCTGGTAGCGCTGATTTGCATCATTCAGTGCTTCGCCGAGGGCTTCTTCACGAAGACCTTCAAGCTCGCCATTAATGGCAATGTGGACGGCCTGGTGGAGTATTTGCGTTCCTTTGGCCCCTGGGCCATCGTCATCAGCTTCATCCTCGACGTGCTCATCAATGCGGGCAGCATTTTTCCCTCGATTTTCCTCTCCACGGCTAATGGCCTCATCTTTGGCCTGCCGCTAGGCATAACTATCTCCTGGCTCGCAGAGACAGTGGGCGTGGTCATCAGCTTCTTTTTAATGCGCTTCTTTTTCCGCAGTACGGCGGAGAGCATCATCGAGAAAAGCAATGCGCTGAAGCATATTGACGAGGCCAGCGGGAAGCACGGGCTGGAATGGATGGCCTTCGCCAGAACGCTACCCTATTTTCCCTCGGGCATTCTCACCGCTGTGGGCGCTGTAAGTAAAATCAGTGCGCGTGATTATATTATTGCCAATTTAATCGGCAAATTTCCTTCCACGGCGCTGGAGGTTGTCATTGGTCATGATCTGGTGAATTATCAGGAGCATATGGACCGTTTGACAATTTTGATTATCATCGTGGCGCTGGTCTTTTATTTTTATAAAAGGCACACTGCGAAAAAAGGTCAGGATTGAGCTATTAGGACGATTAGTAAAGTTTGCTAAAGCTTAGTAATAGCCTGAAATTACATAACTAACGCTTAGCTTTAAACGAAAAATTGCATAACGCAAAGCAAAAGGCACGCCCTGCGAGAGGACGTGCCTTAAATTTTTCTTATTAAATTCCCAAAGCTTATGGTAGCCTAGCGCTTGTTCAGCTTATTCCATAAAGGTGTTGGGGCTGAGCACATTGCC
>JAXEPX010000068.1:0-6507 GCA_034117325.1 Phascolarctobacterium sp.
TTTATCTTTATGTTTATCTAATTCTCATCCTTCTTCTTTGGCACCAAAGAAGAAGCAAGAAAGTGCGCGCTTTTGAAAAGCGCGGGAAACGTCGCTTTTTTGTTCGCCCAAAAAAGCTTCGCAAAAAAGGGCTTTACCATAATCCACTTAAGTTCGCAAATCTTGGCTATGGAAACTACTTCGGGTACCCAGAAGTTCTCGCTTCCAGGGATATTTACTTACGACGTTCTGGGGCTTTTGCGGTCTACCGCAAAGTGCTGGCTATAGGATAGACCTTTTTGCGATACTTTATGAGCAAACTGCTAGGAAATTGAGCAAATTATTATATCTCGGAAGGAATTGAGATTTTAGCGAATGAGTTGTGGAATAATAGAAATCGAGACACTGTTTGAGCGTAGCGAGTTTGGCGAGATTTCGTTATTATTCCCAACGAAATGAGCGTTAAGAAATCTCAGTTGACTGCAGAGATATATAATTTGCGAAGCAATTTACTTTAGTGAGCTGCCGATATCTAATTGCGAATGTCCTCAACTAAGCGTCAAACTCCAATTTATCGCACACAAAAAACGCCCTGCGCGCTTACTTCTTCTCCTGCAGGTACTTAATCGCTGCGTCGAGCTGCACGTCCTTCGTAGCGTTTTCCGGCAGCTCCACCACCACATCCGGTTCAATGCCCACATTATGAATGGAAACACCGGAAGGGGTATAATACTTCGCAATCGTAATCTTCACCGCCGTACTATTATCCAGGCGATACACGGACTGCACACTGCCCTTACCGAAGGTCTTCACACCAAAAAGCTTGCCCGCCTGCGTATCCTTAATCGCGCCTGCGACAATCTCCGACGCACTGGCGCTACCATGGTCCACCAGCACTGCGAGCGGATATTTCGGTTTTTCTAAATCGGAGCTCTCCGTATATTTATTGCCATTTTTATCGATAATAGAGACAATGGGTCCCTTCGGCACCAGCATGCGCGCTACGCCCACACCTGCATCCAAAAGGCCACCCGGATTCGCACGCAGGTCCAGAATGAGCGCCTGCATGCCCTTGTCCTCGAGCTTCTTATACTCAGTGGCAAAATCCTCAGCCGTATTCTCATTAAACACAGCAATGCGAATATAGCCAATCTGCGTCTCGGGCACCATATTGCCTGCCACGGAGGGATTCTTGATTTCCTTGCGGATCACCCGCAGCTTGCGCAGCTGCCCCTCCTTATTCTTCAGCTCCAGCGTGACCTCCGTACCCTGCTCGCCACGGATTTTCTGAGCAACCTGCTCCATATTCAGGGTGCGAGTCTCTACCTCGTCCACGGACATAATAATATCCCCGCCCTTAATGCCAGCCAGAGCGCCCGGCGTATCGGGCAGGGCGGAAATAACCACATAATCATCCCCGCGCTTGCCGAAAACAATGCCAATGCCCCCGAAAGAGCCCTCGGTCATATTATTCAGCTGCTCATAATCCTTTTTATTCAAATATACGGTATAAGGGTCGCCCACGGACTCCACCATGCCCTTGATGGCGCCATCAAAAAGCGTGTGCGTGTCCGTTTCCCCATTATAATTATTCTTTAATAAATGCATCGTGCGCAAAAGGCGCATGGATTCCGAGGAGCTGCCTGTTAAATTTTGCAGCACCACGCTAGCCGCACCCACGATACCCACTGCTGTGACGATGGCGGTAAGCGTGCAGCACGCAATTAACTGCCAGGTTCTTTTGCTAAACATCTTTGCGCCTCCAAATCCTACTTTTTGCCCCAGCTTACGGCAAATAATTCAAGGGCTCTGTTACCTCACCATGCAAACGCACCTCAAAATGACAGTGCGGACCGGTGGAATAACCCGTGCTACCTGCATAGGCAATGCAGGTGCCCTGCGTAATATATTGACCCTCATACACATTGAGGGACTGGTTGTGACCATAAAGTGTTACAAGACCGCTACCGTGGTCAATCATGACAGCGTAGCCATAGCCACCCAGCCAGCCGCTATAAATAACGGTGCCGGAGTCCGCTGCCAGAATGGGCGTGCCATAATCGACGCCAATATCCATACCACTATGATATTTCGTCGTGCCAAAAACAGGATGCGTACGCCAGCCAAAATAGGAGGTAATCGTACCGTGGCAGGGCCAGATAAAGCGTCCCGTGCCACCCTTTTGGCCGGAGGCAACAACGCCATTGGCCTCCATATCGCGCAGCATGGCCGTAATATTTTCACTTACTGCCAGCAAGCGTTCATATTCGCTCTGACTGCGCGCTTCCTCCTCCTGTGCCTTATACAGCACGTAGGAGCGCTGCTCCTTCAGCTTCTTGACACGCGCTAAGCGATTCTCAAGATTGGCCTGGGTACTTTTGATTTCCTTCATCTGGGTATCCAGCTCCTTTTGACGAGCAGCAATCTCCGCCTCGTCCTTTTGCAGCTGGTCTAAAAGTGCCAGATCCCTGCTAATGATTTTTTGCAGCAGGTACATGCGGGATGAAAAATCACCAAAATCCTTGGCGCCGAGCAAAACATCTAGATAATTAATCTGCCCATTGATATAAATATCGCGCAAACGCTTGCGATAAATATTTATACGCTGAGCCACATCGGCCTTTTTCTGGGTCAGCTTAGTCTGATTCGTATTAATTTTTGCCTGCAGCGCATCCCTCTGGCCTTGCAGCTCAATGGCCTGATCCTGTAGCTGACGCAGGTTGCCACTGATTTCCTGCAAGCTTTCCTTAGCAGATTCCGCCCGCTCGCGTGCGGCCTGCTTGCGCTCCTGCATTTTTTGCATCTCGGCCTGCACATTATTCAGCTCGGCCTTTTTATCATCGGCTGCATTGGCAAAGCCCCAGGCTGCATATAAGGGCAGCAGCGCCAAAACGGCTGCCAGGGCTAGCTGCAGCATTTTTCGCTTTACGCTATACATCGCTTCAGCCTCCCTTTACACGCGCAGGAACTTGCGCAGGGAAATGTAGCTGCCCAGGGCACCGATGCCCGTCCCGGCTACGAGGAGGAAAAGATCCACATACATGAGCAGCGGGGACGGCGGTAACAGGGGCAAAAAGGCCAGCGTTGCATGAATGCGCTCTAAAAGCGCGGAATAAATACCATTGATAAAGAAGGAGGCCACTACGGCACCAAAAAAGCCCAGCGTCATGCCCTCCAGCAAAAAGGGCCAACGAATGAACCAGTCCGTAGCACCGACATATTTCATAATAATAACTTCCTTACGCCGCGCGAAGACCGTCAGCCTGATGGTATTGCTGATGATGAAGAGCGTCGCCATAGCGAGGAAGACTACGAGAATGACGCCACCGAAGCGCAGAATGCGGGTCAGGGAGAAGAGGTGCTCCACCACCTCCTGGCCAAATTTCGCCGTTTCCACCTTGGGGATTTGGCCAATCAGCGGGGTGATGGCCTTAATGCGCTCGGGGTTATCCACCTGCACCTCAAAGGAATTGGGGAAGGGATTTTCCTTACCCAGGCTATTTAAGAGCTGGTCCTGGTCGCCCAGACGCTTTTTGAAGCGCTCCAGCGCCTGCGCCTTATTCACCTGCGTCACCTTAACCACGCCGGGCATTTTATTTAGCTTTTCCTTGACGCTGACGAGCTCCTTATCCGTGGCGCTGTCCTGCATGTAGACGGATACCTGCACCTGGCTTTCCAGATATTTGGCCAAATTATTGGTATTGAGGAAAATCATCAGGAACATGCCCAATACTAAAAGGGAAACCGCTACGGTGGAAATAGAAGCAAAGCTCATGATGCCATTACGACGGATGGATTTATAGGTTTCCTTGATAAAATACTCCTTCGTACTAAAGCTCATAGCCATAAACTCCTTCTTTTTCGTCGCGCACGATGCGTCCCTTTTCAATCGCGATAACACGCTTGCCCATGGCATCCACGACCTCCTTGTCATGGGTTGCCATGACGATGGTGGTACCAGAAGCGTTAATTTCTTTAAAAATCTCCATAATATCCCAACTGGTCTCCGGGTCCAGATTACCCGTGGGCTCGTCGGCAATGACGAAAACGGGGTCATTGACTATTGCCCGGGCAATAGCGATGCGCTGCTGCTCACCACCGCTCAGCTCATTAGGATAAGCGTTCGCGCGATGGCGCAGACCGACGAGATCCAGCACATTCAGCACCTGGCGCTTAATCTTGCGATGGGGCGCCTCGATAACCTGCATGGCAAAGGCCACGTTTTCATAGACAGTGCGGTCGGGCAGTAGACGATAATCCTGGAAAATAATGCCCAGCTGACGACGCATGAAGGGGATTTCCTTCGGCGTCAGGCCTAAAATATCCGTACCATTAACAAAAATGCTGCCCGTTGTAGGCAGGACCTCACGGAACAGCATCTTGATAAAGGTAGACTTGCCGGCGCCGCTTGGTCCTACAACAAAGACAAATTCGCCCGGCTCTATATGCACATTGACGTCCTGCAGGGCTACGGAGCCACCCTCGTACACCTTGCTTACATCATTCATCACTAGCACTACCTTCAGTCTCCTTTCGTCAGCAGTGCCAAGGCCTGCTTTGCGTTCAGCATCGCCTTAGCCCGCAGCTTATCCAGCATCCCGCGGCAATAGGTTCCGGGAGCCAGTGCTTTATGCGCAGCAGCCACTACCTGGGCTGCCTGCAGATTTTCTACATTACCGGCAGTTACGCCGTTGATATCCTTGACAAAGCCGTCAATTTTGGGGTCATAGGACACGGCCACAAAGGGGCGCTCCATGACAGCAGCAAAAATCAGCGCATGCAGACGCATGCCGATTAAAAGCTGCACATTGCCAATTAAGGACAGGAATTGCTCCGTATCGCAGTCCGCCTTGATGACGGTGCTGTCATCCTTATGCACCATGAAGTGCTGCAAGCGCTCGCAGGCCGCCACATCCACAGGGTACTGCAGGGGCAGAATCACCACATGGGCAGCATACTCCTCGCTGAGCAGGTCCACAGCCTTCGCCAGCTCCAGCAGGTAGCGGTCGTCCTCCTGCCATTTGCGCACAGAGATGGCAATAAGCATTTTATCAAGCGGCACGCCGAATTTACTGAGTAACTCGCGTCCTTCCTCAGGGCTCTCCTGGGGCAGGGTGAGCACAGCGTCAGCCGTCAGCTGCACCTTTTCCGCCGGAATGCCCAGACGGCGCAGCTCATAGAGTGAATCCTGGTCGCGCACGGTGATGAGATTTACATGGCTGCACACGGCGCGCGTCAGTCGACGCATCAGGCCGCTATGAATGGGGCCAATGCCCTGGGCAAAAAGCATGACTCTTCTGCCGAGTAGCTTGCCCAAAGCCAAAATTGACAAATAATAAAGTAAGCTGCGCTTACTCGTCACGTCCTGCAGCAGGCTGCCACCCCCACTTAAAAGGAGGTCGCAGCTGCGCAGAGAGTTCATAATTTCAAATGGATTAAAACGATGAATGGAAGATACACTATATTTAGCTGCAGTCACCTGCGGATTGCCCGAGATAACCGTGAGCTCCACAGTCTTTTCATTACTGCGTAAAGCTTTAATGATCGCGGCCAGCATAGCCTCATCTCCGGCATTGGCAAATCCATAGTATCCGGAAATTACGATCTTACTCATTGCTCAATGTATCTCCTTTGTAATTTTTTTAAAATGGCGAGCAAAATACTCGTGCCCACTACAGCCACAATGCCAAAGACGATACCCACAGCATAGCCATCTAAGGCACGCACGAAGCTCATGAACACGGGGGTACGCATATGGCAGAAGGTCTGCACCAGGCTGCCCTGGCCAATGACTGCGCCACAAATCAGCACAAATTGCCACCAGCGGGGCGCACATTTATACACAGCCATAACCATCAGGAAGAAGGCAGGATGGCCGATCATGAATTCCTTCTCGCGGGGGCGGGCATACATTACCTGCTCCAGGAAGGCGCGCATCTTCAGCTCAATGGCCGGCACGGGCACGCCACCCGTATGACCACTGCGACCTACAAAATAGAAGGCCACGAAGAGGAAGACGAAGAGCACAGCCACATGCTTGAAGGTGATCTTTGTATCCAGGAGGCTATTGAGCTTCGCCAGCAGGGATTTTACGCCCTTGCCCACTACGCTCAGTAAATCATAGCGCTTCACAAAGAGGATGGCTGTAAAAATTACCGGCAGCATAAAGGTTAATTTTACGCCGCGATAAATATCAATTTCCAGGAGGAAACGGCTATCCGTCAAAATAGCGGACAGGAAAGCTGCACCGATTAAGGACAGGGCAATCGCCAGCGCCAGCTGCCAGATGCCATGGACGATAATCGTCACGAGGCCCTTGATCTCCTTATTCTGCTCCCAAATGCGCATTAAAACGCCCATGGAGAGCACGGGGAAGAAGCTTGCTGCCGCCAGAGCGAGCAGCTGACGGGTCAAAAGACCACGGCCAATAACGAGTAATGCGCAGCTTGCAGCCGTAAATACGGCCCACAGCGCCAGCTCCTGCTTCCCGCTCAGGTTGAAGAGCAAGGAGATGTAGAGCACTACGCC
>JAXEPX010000069.1:0-2859 GCA_034117325.1 Phascolarctobacterium sp.
AAATAACTAAATTTGCTTAAATTCTCACTATGAAAGGTTGTGAAGTAATTTTGTTAATCGAAGAGTACAAACCCGAAATCGTTAACCTGCAAGCAAAATTAGAGGAAATGAGGGGATCTCTTTGACATCGCTGTCAAAGAGGACCGCATTGCCGAATTAGAGCATAAAATGGGCGATCCCACCTTCTGGGATGACCCCGAAAAAGCACAGAAAACCGCCCAGGACGTCAACGCGCTGAAGGAAGAGGTGGATGGCTTCCACAAGCTCAGCGATAGCGTGGACGAGCTGGAAATCATGCAGGAAATGGCTGCTGAGGAAAATGACGAAAGCCTCATCCCCGAGATGGACGAGCTGCTCACCAAATGCCGTGAGGAGCTGGAGCACCTCGAGCTGGGCATGCTGCTGAGCGGCGAATATGATGCCAATAATGCCATCATCACCCTGCATGCAGGCGCAGGCGGCACCGAGGCCCAGGACTGGACCAGCATGCTGCTGCGTATGTTCACCCGCTTTGCCGAGCAAAATGGCTTCGGTTTGGAGATGCTGGACTATCAGCCCGGTGATGAAGCAGGCGTGAAGAGCGCCACCTTCCAGGTCAACGGCCACAATGCCTACGGCTTCCTGAAGAGTGAAAAGGGCGTACACCGTCTGGTGCGTATTTCCCCCTTCGATGCGAATGCACGTCGTCACACCTCCTTTGCAGCGTGCGACGTAATGCCCGAGCTCGATGATACTGTAGATATCAAAATCAATATGGATGAGGTGCGTGTCGACACCTACCGCGCTAGTGGCGCCGGCGGCCAGCACGTCAACAAAACCTCCTCTGCAGTGCGCATGACCCATGAACCCACCGGTATCGTGGTACAATGCCAACAGGAGCGTTCCCAAATCCAGAACCGTGAAAAATGTATGCAAATGCTGCGTGCAAAATTATACGAATACGAAAAGGCGAAGCAGGATGCCATCGTCAGCGACCTCGCCGGCGATTACCAGAACATCGAATGGGGCAGCCAGATTCGTTCCTATGTCTTCCAGCCCTATACCATGGTTAAGGACCATCGTACCGGCTGCGAAACCGGTAATATCGGTGCTGTGATGGACGGCGACTTGATGCCCTTTGTTGAAGCATATCTGCGCAGCCAGCAAAAGAAGATTTGATGGCCTTAGGTAGTTTAGGTACAGGTGAAAAACATGAAGCAGAAAAAATACCTCTATAATCCGCTGCTCTGCGTGGTGATTATCGTAGGTTTAGTATGCGCCCTGTGGCTCAATTGGCAGCGCCATCAGGTGGAGCAGGCCAATAATACTGTGGAGCTGTCCATGGAGTACGAGGGCCTGCGCAAGCTGGCTCACCTTCAGGGTCTGCCCGAGGATGAGGTGCTGCTCAAATTTAAGGACGCCGGCATCAACTCCCTGATGCTTTTTGATACGACGCTGGAGCGCCTGACGAAAAAGGGCGAAATCCAGTCCACCACGAGTGAGGAGCTGCGCAAGGCAGCTAGCCTCGGCGCGAATAAGGGTGTCTTTGCCGCCGTACCGGAGGCTAAGCTGAGTCAGGAGGCTGCCTTTGTGGCAGCGGGCTCCAACCCTGCTGTGCTGCCCGATGTGGTGGAGGACCTTAAGCTGCGCTATGGTGCGGACCGTGTGGAGGTAGTAAGCGCTAACCCCGAGATTATCCGCGTTTTAGGTAGCACGGAGCTCCTGCCCGATGGCAAGTACGACGAGCCCCATGGCCTTCTGCAGGCACCCTTAGGTCTGCCTGTGCGCGACCTGCGTAAGCTGTCCGATATGGGCTTTAAGCTCATCGTGCGTCCGCAGAATTATACCAATGTGACGGAAGCACAAATCGATAGCATTTTCCAGCGCATTGCTAAAAGCGGTGCGAAGGTGCATGCCTTCATGCCCTGCGGCAAGGAAACAGTGGGCTACCCCGATAAGCTGGAGTACCTGGGCCAGAAGCTCAAGGAGCATAGCATGACGCTCGTCATGCTGGAGCATTATACCCAGCTGCGCTTTGCGCAAATTGATGGACTCATTCCGCTGGCTGAATTCAATAATTATAGGTCCGCACGCTCCTATGTGATTGACGGACTGGAGCAAAAGAAAATCAGTGTGGGTACCGCGCTGCATCGTTGGGCACTGACTGACGAGGAGCGTAATATCCGCGTGAACTATATCCGTCCCTTCCTGCTGCCTGTGGAGGGTAAGGATATTATGCAAATTAACCTGCAATATGTGCGCGACATTAAGAAAAATGTCGAAGCACGTGGCTACAAGATTGGCGAGGCAGGCGTTTTTGCAGGCCTGGCTAGTGGCGAAGACTTTGCGCCCTATTTCCCGGCGCGTACGCTGTGGCTACCCTTGGCAGCTGCCATTATGGCGGGCGTAGTGCTCTACATCTCCTTGCTCTTCAACCTGAGCGGGAAGCAGGAGCTGGCGCTGTGGGCCGTATTTACGGCTGTAAGCTGCGCATTGCTCGTTATTGGCCGTGGTCTTTTGACCCGTCAGCTGCTTGCTCTGGCGGCAGCAAGCTTCTTCCCCGTGCTCTCCATGGGCGTTTTAATGCGCATTTGGGAGCAGAATAAGGAGGTCAAGGGTCTCGTGACGATTATCGTCCATGGCCTCTGGCAGCTGGCGCTGGCAATTGCTCTGTCCTTAATTGGTGCAGCTTTCCTGTCCGCTATTTTGACGGATAGTCGTTTCCTCCTGGAAATTGATATTTATCGTGGCGTAAAATTAACCTTTATGCTGCCGGTAATCTTTACAGCCATCCTCTTTGTGAAGCGCTATGATTTACTGAGCGTAGTGGGCAAGGGCGTAAAATCCCTGCTGGCGAAGCTCAATAGCCTCCTGGATACG
>JAXEPX010000070.1:0-2526 GCA_034117325.1 Phascolarctobacterium sp.
GTCATAGTCTAGCAACTGCTTTTCTTTTAATAGCTCAAAATAAATTGCTCTGCCCGCCTTTTTCTCTTCTGTGCTTTCATCACACCTCGAAATAGCATCGGCAAGGTCGTTCACAGTCAGCTTGTCCTCCATTTTGATTTCACAGATTGCCTTCTTCATCAATGAACGCCTATCAGCTTCATTTGCGATGAAGCGATAGTTACGGAAGAGTCCAGAAGCCTTCAGGACGCGGTTATATAGGAACGAATGAATGGTTGACACTTGAACATTGTAAACTCCCTGTAATCTCTCACTTAGCTCCTCGCAGCACTTCTTATTAAAGCTCAGCAATACAATATTAGCCTCTGGATATTTGGCACGTATATTCCTTGCACGTGTTTCCAGCACCAAAGATTTTCCGCTTCCTGCCAAGCTGTTAATTACACAAACCCCTTCCAAATCGTTCACCGCAGCCTGTTGAGCCCTGGTTAATTTAAGTTTATTTATTGTTTTCATGTTGAGATTTCCTTTCTGTTATGGTATAATATAAATATAAGTGTTATCGTGCAGATAACTAACTCAGCTTATCAGAACTGCCTATTCTGATAAGCTCTTTTTTTTACTACGTTATCGGGTCCATCCATGCTTTCAATCACTCGTTCTGGGTGGTTAAGTACCCATCTGTAGTACGCAACCATCTGCATATTGCCAGCAGCATTAGCCATGGCCATCTTTGCCAAAGCATCATTTCTGATGATGTTAATTGCCATCTCATGCTTTTGCCTTTCTGCAGCAGCGTAGTCTTTTACAGCTTCCAAGCTCTGAACGCCAAGGATATACCCTATCGTTAGTGCCATCAAAGCAGCGATCATTCTCCCTCCTTTCCTCTTTTTTTGGGATAAATAATGAATACTAGGCATTTTTGCCTCCTTTCTGGCCATTTTGGCCAACAAAAAAGCTTGCCAAAGACTACAAAAAAGTAGCCTAAGGCAAGCTTTCGCTATTTTTTTATGGAGAATAGCGAAAATCCATTATAAAAATACACTTGTCTCGTATAAAAACTCACGATACCGTGGGCTCTTATTTACGAGCAAGCTTCATAAGCAAGACGAGATAGCTAGGCGGAGTTTTTAAAAATTTTTGCTCCTATATGTCCAGCATGTTGTATAAGCGAGAAGTGTCCGCGTAATTATATATATAGAAGCAGCAAAGCTGCCAAACAATTAATAATACAGGAGATTTTCCCTATGAACATCAACGAATCCCTTAAAAACGCACGCCGTCAGCTTGGATACTCACTACGCTACGTTGCGCGACATGCAGATGTAGCCAAAAGCACAATCGCCAATATCGAAGCTGGCAAAATTGACTGCGGTTATAAGAAGATAGAACGCCTGCAGGAATACTACGATAAAGAACTGCAGAGAAAGGAGCACGAGCATGAAAACAATTGATCCTCGCCAAACTAACTTCCGCCTCTTTCGCAATTATTTAAATTTAACACTCGATCAGGTTGCTAGAGCTTTGGAGGTTTCTCCAACTACAATTCGCAATGCAGAGCTTGGAAAACACGTTAACGAAGAGACTATTGATAAGATGGTTTACTTATATCAGCGTTGCGCAACCTTTAAACAGCAGCAGAGAGAAGAACGTAAACGTCTTGCCGAGGAACGAAAACGCCAGATGGAGGAATGGTTCGGTGTTTAACCCTGAAGCTCTCTCCTGTTCTGAGCGAAACTTGGATGCTCAGATAGAGTTTACACTGGAGGCACTCCCTTTCATCCGCCAGATAACTCCTGTGGATAACTCCATTAATATGCTGAAGGACTACTTCTATGAATGCGATGCTGTTGGAATAGGAGCCAGCAACATCAACTATAACATCCAATACAAGGTACGCCCTGACCATACCGACTTCGTAATCGTTGCCAAAAAGCTTTCTGGGCAAGCGGCCACGGATAACGATGGTATCGGCTTCTGGTATGAAGGCAGCAAATATGCCTTTCGTCCGATGTACGATTTTCTTATTGAGCGGATTAAAGGCGTGGATTATCTGGTTACCCGCGAGCAAATTCTTTCGATGCAGCTGCTCTGGCCTCACGACCTAGGGCGAGCTGTCTCACGAATTGATCCTAAACTAATCACTACTGATGACGGCTCATCCATATCAAATGGCGAGTACTATGTATATTTTCCATTGAATAAGCTAGCCAAAATTCAATTCGCGCTCCTTCAAGCTTCTAATCCTAGCCTCCAATACCGTCAGCCTTAACAATAAGGTTGACGGTTCCTTGCAATATTGCTAAAATTTTTTAAGAAGAGTTTGCGGATAAAAAGCGGTTAAACGTTGAATTTCTTATTAATAATATAAAATCGTGGCCTGTTTTTTATCCGTCAACTCAAAATAAAAACGACAGCAACACCAAAAAGCCTTACGATAACACTAAATATCGTAAGGCAAAATAAAGGAGCTTACATTTTGAGTTATCATACTGCACGATTACAAAAAATCTTGACGAAGGCAGAAGTTAAGATTTTACTAAACCT
>JAXEPX010000071.1:0-33285 GCA_034117325.1 Phascolarctobacterium sp.
GGGTGTGCGCGGATTGTGCGAAGCCGGAGAGTATTTGTAGTCAGGTTGTGATTTCGCGGACTTGTAGAGTGCCTGGCCGCATTAAGGTTGTTTTAGTAGGCGAAAGCTTAGGTTTTTAACAATCCCGTCGATAAGGGGCCATCTGCTGCATTGTGGCTCCTAGGAGTATTGATTATACGCCGTCGTCGCCACGCTTTGCATCTGGCCCCTTCTCGGCGGTCTTCTTAGATGTTCGTAGGCGTGGGGATTGAATTTTTTCGTTCTTGCTGAGGAATGATGATAGCGTAGGATTGAGAATTTTTTCTACGTTTCTTTTGGAAGTGTTTGAAGAGCGTTAGGCTTAGGTTTTATTTTGGCTTTTCTTTATTAGAAGTTTGAAGAGCTTTAGGCTTAGGTTTTACTCTACGTTACTTTAGTAAGTGTTATGTGATTTTCACATTTTGTGTTTTAGTAAGTCTTCATGAAGTGAGGTGAAGATGTTGCGAACGATTATTCTTTTAATGGATTCTTTTGGCATTGGCTACGCGCATGATGCGGAGAAGTATGGCGATAAGGGTGCCGATACTTTGGGGCATATTTGCGATTGGTTTGCTGCTAACCGCAAGGATGCAGCGGGTAAGCCCATGCCGTTGGCGCTGCCTAATTTGGCGGCGCGGGGCTTGGCGCAGGCTGCGACCTTGAGCCGTGGCGCAGCGCTGAGTGGCGATGCTACGCTGGGCGCACCTCATAGCGTGGGCGCTTATACGTACGCGCAGGAGATTAGCCGTGGTAAGGATACGCTGAGCGGCCACTGGGAGCTGATGGGCGTGCCTGTGGATTTCGATTGGGGTTATTTTCCTGATGTGCCGCAGTGCTTCCCCGAGGAGTTGGTGGAGAAGCTTATCGCCGAGGGTAATTTGCCGGGCGTTTTGGGCGAGTGCCATGCTTCGGGTACGGAGATTATCAAGGAGCTGGGCGAGGAGCATGTGCGCACGGGTAAGCCGATTATTTATACCTCCGCGGATAGCGTGCTGCAGATTGCGGCGCACGAGGAGGCCTTTGGTTTGGAGCGTCTTTATGAGCTGTGCAAGCTGGCGTATAAGCTGGTGCAGCCGTATAATATTGCCCGGGTAATAGCGCGTCCTTTTGTGGGGAGCTGTGCGAGTGATTTCGTGCGGACGACGAACCGCCACGATTATGCTGTGCCGGCACCGCAGATGACGCTGCTCGATAAAATGGTAGCGGCAGGCGGTAGTGTGTACGCTGTGGGCAAGATTGCCGACATTTTCGCGCATAGGGGCATTACGCGTCATTACGCTGCGGGTGGCTTGGAGAAGCTGGTTGATGCGACGAAGCAGGCGATTAGTGAGGCTCCGGATAATAGTATTGTGTTTACGAATTTTGTGGATTTTGATTCTAGTTATGGTCATCGCCGTGATGTGAAGGGTTATGGCGAGGCGCTGGAGTATTTTGATGGCCGTTTGCCGGAGTTGACGGGGCTGCTTAAGCCTGAGGATTTGCTTTTGATTACGGCGGATCATGGGAATGACCCGTCTTGGACGGGCACGGATCATACGCGTGAGAAGATTCCTGTGCTTTTCTCTGGCGCAGGGATTGCGCAGGGCGAGCTGCCGCCTTTTGAGAATTTTATGGGTGTGGGCGAGTTTATTGCGAAGCATATGGGGATTGGTAAGTAGAACTTCCCAAAGTAAAGCATACGGAAAGGTGCCCCTGTCCCCGCGGGGCGGGATTAGCACGACCAGCACGTTTTCACGGCGCTACGCTTGTGACAACGTGGGTCTTTGCGTCAGGGGAGCTGGCTGCGAGCGCAGCGAGCAGACTGAGGGGTCAATTTGCTTTATTACGATAAAACATTCGCAATTAGTTATCAAACGCTCAGTGCGACTTTTTTAACGCTCACTTCGTTGGGAACAATAACGAAGCTTCGGGGTTCAATTTGTTCGCATAAAAATTTACGATATTAAACCACTCGCTTCTATTGTTCCAGCAACTCGTTCGCTAAAAGCCGCAATCATTCGCTTATTGATTAACTAATTGCTCATTTACTTTGGGTAGTATTACCTAACAAAAAGCGTTAGGAAAGGCGCCCCTGTAGGGGAGCTGGCTGCGAGCGCAGCGAGCAGACTTAGGGGTCAATTTGGTTTCTTGAAGAATACTTTTCAATTTTAGTTGCTCTTCTTTTGGTGGCAAAAGAAGAGCCAAGAAAACCACGCGCTTTTGCAGCGTGCCCTTTGGGTAAAAAGCGCGGGAAACGTCGCTTTTTTTGCTCGCCCAAAAAAGCTCCGCAAAAAAGGGCTTTGCCATAACCTCCGCTTCGCTGCCGAATAGCTTTCGCATTTTTTCTTCCTTTAGTAAGCTTATGTAGTATGAGAAGGATGAAGTACTAACAAAAAGTGCAAGGAAAGGCGCCCCTTTAGGGGAGCTGTCAGTCCGCGCAGTAACTGATATAGCAGTAGTTTTGAAATGCGGATGACTGAGGGGTCACTTAGTCGTAAAGCTCACATCTCGTGAAAATAGAAGCGAGGTGACTGAGGAATTTTTCGTAAATTTTCGTAAATATTATAGGGTAACAACTATGCAAAAACATTATGCAGAATTAAATGAGGTGCTGTACCACTTGGGCTTTAGCAAGGCGCAGCTGGCGGGGGCGACGATTGCCGTGCTTCCGGGAGACCCGGGGCGGGTGGAGCCGCTGGCACGTCAGTTGAGCACGGAGCCGAGCTTTATCGCCTGCCACCGCGAGTATACGAGCTGGCTGACGCATATTGCGGGCAAGCCGGTGCTGGTCTGCTCTACGGGTATGGGCGGTCCTTCTGTGGCGATTTGTCTGGAGGAGCTGGCACGCATGGGGATTACGCAGGTGATTCGCGTGGGTACGACGGGCACGATTCAGGAAGATATTAATCCGGGTGAGGTTATTATTAATAAGGCGAGTGTGCGTCTTGATGGTACGAGTCAGCATTATGCGCCGCTGGCTTTCCCGGCTGTGGCTAGCTTCACGGTTACGGGGGCGCTGATTGAGGCGGCACAGGCCTGTGCTGCTCCTTATCATGTGGGCATTGCGGTGTCGAGTGACACTTTTTGGCCGGGTCAGGAGCGTTATGATAGCTTCACGGGCTATGTGCCCCGCGCTTTTCAGGGCACGCTGGTGGAGTGGCAGCGCTTGGGCGCGCTGAATTATGAGATGGAGACTTCGGCGCTTTTTGTGACTTGTCAGGCGCTGGGGCTGCAGGCGGGCGCTGTGTGTGGCGTGGTGGCTAAGCGTACGGATAGCGAGGCGATTGTGCCGCAGGAGCTGTATGAGCAGGCGCTGCAGTACCAGATTGCGATTGTGAAGGGCGCAGTGGAGCTGCTAGCTAAGAAATAATTATGCTGAATTAACCCTTCAGTCTGCTAATTAAGAGAGAAGAGAGCCTCCCCTTACAAGGAGGAAGGGTTGAGTAAAGCTTTAACGCATTTGTAATCATGAAGGTAGGAAGATACCATGAAAAGATTATTATCATTACTTAGCTGTGTGATGATGGTGTTGGCGCTGAGCGTGACGGCGTTGCCGCGGGAGGCTGCGGCGGAGTTCGCGGAGCGTCCTGTGGGCTTTGTGGTTATTGACCAGGATGGGGATGTGGATGGCGCTATTTATAAGAGCTGGCGTCAGGTGGTGAAGTGGGCGTACCATTTCCCTTATTACCAGATTGTGGACGCGGCTGCACCACAGCAGCTGGTGGCTGATGCTGTGCGCGAGGGCGCAAAGCTGGAGAAGGAGTCGCTGGCGGCGCTGGCTGAGAAGAGCGGCGTGGATGTGTTGGTTGTGGCGCGTGTGTACGAGCTGGATGAGTACATGGTGCAGGGCATGGGCATTTTTGAGGATCATGAGACGTATGTGAGGACCTCGGCTTGTGTTGATTTGTTTGTGTACAAGAAGGATGGGGATAAGTTCCTGAAGAAGAAGCTGCGTGAGCGTCGCTTGCGCGAGCTGGGGAATGTGGAGCATCCCGAGGAGACGATTAAGTGGGAGCTTTCGAAGCTCGTGAATACTATGGAGAATAGGCCGATTATCGGGTCTTAGGTTAAGTGAATAAAGAAAAAACTGCGCTAAATGGTGGCTATCAAAAAGACAGTATGAGAACATTTACTGACATAGGATAGCTACCGTATAGAGTGCGACAAGATAAAAAGGCGATACTTGGTTTTTACAACCAGGTATCGCCTTTTTCTATCTTTAATGATTTTTCAAACTATGATTGGAGGAAGAAATAATACAGGAACTTACATATATTCGTTGTGGTGATTACTATATTCCCGATATTTGCTTGCCGGAAGAAAACAGACCTATTGGTCGTTGGGGTCGGATGCACAGAGATTACCTTATGGAGCATAACACCATTCGTTTCAATGATCTGTGCCTTAGCGGTGAACTCTGGACATATTTGGCTGATTTGAATGAGCAGGCACAATTTCGCCTTGAACTCATCATCGAGCAGATGAAAGCTGCTGAGGGCGTGACAGAGGACATGAAAGTAGCTAACTAAATAGCATGGGTAGGAGCTATGAACAGCATCCGCAATCGTGCAGAGAAAATTGTGAAAAACGAACTGATTTATAATTGATACCACAGATGAGCTTGTGTTCAAGATGGCACAAGCCCCTCTTTTTCTTTCTGCGTAGGCGAAAAGCAAGTTCATGCAAACCTATTGGAAAATTCACGTTTTCGTGATACAATAATTATTAATGCAAGGAGGGACTTACCATGGCTGTAACTTATAAAAAGTTATTTCACCTGTTGATCGACAAAGGCATGACCAATGCCGAATTGATGGAGAGAGGTGGATTTAGTGCAAACATCATTACTAGACTGAAAAGAAATAATTATGTTTCTCTGGATAGTATAGAAAAAATCTGCAAAGTTCTTAATTGTGGCGTAGATGATATTCTGGAATTTTTGCCTGATAATACGGAGGAAGAATAATGGATAAAAAAAGAGTCGGTCAAATTAAAGAACAGTTTGATCTTGTTATACATAGCGATGAGACCGCTAAAGTTGAGTTTTGGTATGCTCGTGAATTGATGCCGTTGCTTGGTTATGAGCGTTGGGAAAACTTTCATAAAGCAATCTCCCGTGCAATGGATTCCTGTGAAACCAGTGGTATTGAGGTATTTGACCATTTTCGTGAGGTCACGAAAATGGTTCCTCTGGGTAGTGGTGCTCGTAGATCGGTTAAAGATTATATGTTGACCCGCTATGCTTGCTATTTGATTGCCCAGAATGGCGATCCCAAAAAGGAAGAAATTGCTTTTGCGCAAAGCTACTTCGCTGTACAGACACGCAAGCAGGAACTGATTGAAGAACGCATTGCGCTGATTGAGCGTACCGAGGTTCGTGGCAGACTGCGTGAATCTGAAAAGCGTCTATCTCAGAATATCTATGAGCGTGGTGTTGATGATGCTGGCTTTGGTCGTATTCGTTCCAAAGGTGATCAGGCTTTGTTCGGCGGAAACACTACGATGGAAATGAAAGCACGTCTGGGTGTGAAAGATAATCGCCATCTTGCAGACTTTCTTCCTACACTGACGATTGCAGCAAAGAATCTGGCAACAGAAATGACCAATTATAATGTGGAAGAAAAAGACTTGCAGGGCGAACGTGCCATCACTGGAGAACATGTGCAGAATAATCTTTCTGTGCGTGAAATGCTTGCTCAGCGAGGGATAAAACCAGAAGAACTTCCACCTTCTGAGGACATCAAAAAGTTGGAGCGGCGTGTAAAATCGCAGGAAAAGAAGCTGGCAGCACAGGCGGGAAAACTGCCTGAGATAGCAGACGGAGGTGTTGACGATGGCGAATAATCTGTTAGCATTGAAATCTTTAGAGACTCGGTTTGCGGGGCAGGTGAAATGTATATATAGCTCCACCTTATAATACCGGTTCTGCATTTGAGCATTATGATTTTTCAGACTTCACCATTATAAGAACGATATTTCTTCATTCTGACACGAGAAACCAAGCCCAGTTCCCGCATAAGGCGCTGAACGGTCTTGTGATTAGGTAGACTACCTCTGCACTCAGCCGCTGTACTTCTGCCAGCAAATCATTCTCTATTTCTTTTCGTAAATATAATATTGCTTTGCTCAACCGAAATTTTTGACGTACATTAAAATTTTGATTCACCCGCAATTATTATATTTAGTCAATACAGCAATGTTTACTATGATTATTATATACAATGAATAGAAACACAAGAGCCCGCCAGCTTGCGCTAGCGGGCTCTCGTATTTAGGAGAATCTAAGCATTATGCTGCTTGTTTATTTTTTGAAGAGCTCCGGAACCCATTTAGCCGGGTCAACTTCTTTGAATTTGCTTCTTTGGAAGCTGCTCTTGAGGGCGAAGGGTACGGTGCAGTCGAAGATGGTCTTGCAAGCAATACCATGGTCGCGGATGCTGGGGCTAACTGCAGGGTCGTTGGAGGGATCCAGCGGATGGCAGCGAACGCCGGGAATGGTGATGATGTCAACGTCGCCTTGGAAGCGGGTGTTCATAGCCCAGAGGACGTCGTTGGTATCGAAAATATCAACGTCTTCGTCAACCAGAATAACATGTTTCAGTTCGGAGAAAGCGGAGAATGCCAGCAGAGCTGCTTGGCGTTGACGGCCTTCGTCAACAGGAGCTTTCTTGACGAATTGGATAACAGCCATGTATTTGCCGCCGCCGGAGCAGTGTGCATATACGTTTTTAACGTTGCCGGGGAGTGCTTTTTCAACCATGCCGAGGATGGATGCTTCAGTCGGGATACCAGCCATGTTAACATGCTCTTCGGAAGGACCGATGCAGGATTGCATAATGGGGTTTACACGGTGGGTAACTGCTTTAACCTTGATTACGGGCAGTTCGGGTTTCATAGCGCCGGTGTAGCCAGGGAATTCAGGCATTGCTTTGCCGGTGTTGCTGTTGATGTCTTCGCGGATGCGTACGTTCGGCAGTAATTCACCTTCAATTACATATTCAGCACGAGCGATAGCTTTTTCGTTGATGGTTTTGCATTGTACCATTTGTACTGCTTCGCCGCGGATTGCGCCAGCGATACCCAGCTCGTTGAAGCCAAGCGGAGTTGTAGGAGGCTCGAAGCAAGCAGCGATTTCGATAGCGGGGTCAACGCCAATGCTAATGGAGATGGGCATCGGTTTGCCAGCTTTTTCATATTTTTGACGGAATGCGTCGAGGTGACGGCCCGGAACGAAGTACATGGAGATTTCGTCCTTGCTTTGGAGGCAGAGGCGATGGATGGTGATATCGTTAACGCCGGTTTCGGGGTCAGTGCCATAGCACATGCCCATGGTTACATACGGGCCAGCGTCTTCTTCAGTATTGGTCGGAGCGGGGATTAATTTGCGGATATCAAAGCCCTCGTCGGTTGCCAGGTGTACGACCTCTTGGCAGGGAGCTTGGTCAGCGCCAACTACTACAGGGGGGATAACCTTATTTACAGAATCCTTCAGCAGGAAGCCGAGTTTTTCGGGTTCGCAGTTCAGCAGGTGACCTACGCGTTCACGGCTGCAGAGCACGCCAATTGCAACGCGAGCATCGGGATGGCCCTTAACATTGTTGAAGACCATTGCGGGACCGAGTTGGGTCGGGCGTTTAACGGTGCCGCGAGCACCTACATAGCGATAAATGCCGGAGATTTCAGCCATGGGGTCAGCTTCAACATTGGTTTCTACCAATTGGCCAGGGATGGTTTTCAAATATTCAAGAGCAGAACGTAAATCATTAATTTTTGCAGTCATTTTTTTGACCTCCTTTGATACTCAAAATTATGTTGCACGGAACAAGCAAAGCATAGCGGAAGGTAAAATATTTTCGCTTCGACAGTGGCTGCAACCAGCTGCCAAAGTTTAGCAACATTAATTCTGCAATCATCATATATCATTCCTTGCAGAAAGGCTATTCATAAAAGTGAAGCTAAGTTGACAAAAGGGAAAGAAGCTGTAGCTAAGCTTTATGAAAGCATTTATCTTCCTTATTATATAGAGAGAGGCTTGTATGGCGCGCTTTTGTTCACCAAGTCACTATGCCAAAATGGAATATGCTCGCGATTTTCCTAATGTTATAATTAGTGCTGTAGATAAATTTATTAACATTATGTATGGAAATAGGTGAACGGTATGCATTTGAATCAGTTGAAATATTTTGTGGCTATCGTGAAGCATGGTAGCTTTTGGTCCGCTGCTCTGGAGGAGTATATTTCTCAATCGTCTATTTCCAAGCAGATTAAAGCACTAGAAAATGAATTGGGGGTTATCCTCTTTGAGCGCAGTGGCAATAAGACCTCGTTAACCGAGGCCGGGAAATGCTTTTATGAGTATGCCATGGAGGTTTTGGGACGCACGGATGATTTATTAAATGATTTGTCCCAATATGATAAGAAGGGCGAGGAAAATATCAGCTTTGCCTCCATTCCGATTATGGGCGCGTATAAGATTTCGAATCTGCTTTCCGAGTTTCAGAAGGAGAATAAGGATTTTAAGCAGGTTATTAATTACAATATCTTCGAGGAGGAGCAGAAGAACGTCGTTTTCCTGCTAAAAAATGATAAGGTTAGCTTTGCTTTTCTGCGTGATGAATTTAATAAGCTGACTGAGTATGAGCATCGCTTATTTTTGACTGATGAAATTGGCATGATCTGCTCGAAAAAGAGTCCCTTGGCGCAGCTGAAGCAGTTTGATTTTGCGCAAATCGCGGATGAAAAAATCATCATGATTTCTCCTAAGTCCGAGGTTTATCTTTTAGTCAACGAAAGGCTGAAGGAGGCAGAGCGGGAGGAGAATATCGTCGCTACGACTACTAGGCATCGCAATCTGCTCTCCATGGTGGCCGATAATGTGGGTATTACCTTTTTTGCGAAGCGCATGATGCAGGATGCGGATATGGCGGAGCAGCTGGTTTTTGTGCCGCTGAAACTGCCCATTTATAGTAATATTTATGTAGTGCGTCATAAAAAACGGGGCTTTAATATTATCACGGAAAAGTTTTGGCAATTCCTCTGCAATCGTTATCCTGAATATCAGCCCAGTCATAAAGTATAAATTACAAAGCAAAGACCACGGTACCTTAGGTACTGTGGTCTAATTTTTTGCTATTTAATTGTTCTCCTGCTCACAGACGCTTTGCCAGTAGTTCCAAAATTCACGGGCAATGGAGTTAATGCGTTGATTTTTCTTGCGCACGAGGGCGACGGAGCTCGTCAGGTCCTCCTTGAGGTTAATTGTGGTGACATTAGGGAATTGCTTCGTGTCAACCAGACTGTCGGGGAGGATGGAGACGCAATCGGATTTTTGCAATATCTCGAGCAGAATCTTGTGGCGTGTAGTGAGGCAGTTGGGCTTGACGTTCACGCCTTTTTCTTCCAGCGCCTTAACTACGATGGTGTAAAGCCTGGAGCTGGGGCTCAAGAGGGACATGGGATATTGCGCTGCCTCGGTAAGGGAAACCTCGGAGCGTTTACTGAGGGGGTGATTTTTATTACAGGCAAGCACGAAGGTGTCGTCTAGGTAGTGGATTTGCTCCAGCTCCTCCGCATTTTCCAGGTATTCTGTGCGGATGATGGCCATATCGATTTTACCTTCGTCTAATTCACTGAGTACCTCGTCCTGGGAGGCCTCGTGCATATCGATAATGACATTGATGTCATTGGTATGACTAGTAGTGAAATCGGCGATGTGCTGACTGACGCCGTAAGAGGAGACAACGGGAATGGAGCCGATGCGGATGGTTTTCGAAGATTTCTTTACGAATTCATCCAAATAGAGCTTCATATCATTGTAGTCCTTAATAGCGCTCTCGGCATATTTGACGAACTTACCGCCGGCAGAGGTGAGATAGACCTTGGAATGCTCACGCTTGAAGAGGTCGATGCCTAGCTCCCGCTCTAAGGCCTTAATCTGCTTGGACATGGAGGATTGCGAGATAAACATATCGTCAGCCGCTTCAGAAAAGCTTCCAGTTTTAACAATGGAAAGAAAATACTTCAATTGATCAAAATTCATCGCTAGTCCTCCTTTATAATCTATACGGCATTTAGCCAACTGATTGTATATCATTGTCATTGTTTCTATATTAATAATAACATAGAATAACAATCATTTTAAATACCCTACCGTAATAATTTTCTATTACGTACTTAGAAATTCATACTTTTTTACTCTATTATTATATGCAATTCTGAAAAGAATTCCTATTCGAAATTAGAAACAAGGAGTTCAGCAATGGAATTTCCTAATGGGAATTGCTCAAGGAAGTAAGTGAATTGCCTTTTTGAGGGAAGAAATTTAAGATGTTAGATAGAGAAAAGCTATAGCGGATTTTCGGATTGGGGGCTCGCTGGTCCGAAGCAAAAAAAGTCTCTGGCTTCTAGGCTTAGTGGTGGCTGCTGCAACGGCTGCGCTAAGCCAGGAGACCTCTCGGTTCCATCTTAAAATTTCCATTAAGGAGGTTAAACAAATGAAGTTAACGAAACAACGTATCGGCTTCCTGCTGGGTATTGCGGTAGCGCTGCTTATCTCCTCTATCAATATCCCCGGCTTGGAAAGAAATGGTCAGTTGTGCATGGCCTTCTCTTTCATGACAGTAGTATTTTGGGGCTTCCAGATTACCCAACCGGGTTATACTTCCGGTCTTTATCTGCTGCTTTTAGCAGTATTTGGTGTTGCTAAACCCGCTCTGATTTTTGGTACCTGGACTGGTCCTATGATGTTCTTGATCATTGGTGCTTACCTGATTGCAGGCGCCGTTAAGGATTCTGGCTTGGGCGAAAGAATCGCGTACAAGTTCATTATTTCCTTTGTAACATCGTTTAAGAGTATCATCAGTGCTATCTTTATTCTGACCTTTATCCTGAGTTTGATGATTCCCCATCCCTGGCCGCGTGCATTTTTGATTATGTCCGTTATGGCCGTTGTTATTAAGAGTGCCAATATCCCCCGCGAGGATGCAGTTAAAATCGGCTTCACCGTATTCGCTTCCTCCGTTCCTGTATCCCTGATTTTCTTGACCGGTGACGCAACCATCAGCCCGCTGGCAGTACAATCCTCCGGCGTTGCTCTGGGTTGGCTGGGCTGGTTCAAGCTGATGGGCCCCCCGTCCATTATTGTCAGCATCCTGACCTATTTCATGATTCTCGTGCTCTTCAAACCCTCTAAAGAGGTTACCGTTAATAAAGACGAAATGCGTGCTAAATTGGAAGCTATGGGCCCCATGAGTGCTAAAGAAAAACGTACTGCTTTCTGGGTAGCTCTGGCAATTATCCTCTGGATGACCGATACTTATCATGGTATAGATATCGGTTGGGTAACCCTGTTCATTGCTATGGCAATGTCCATGCCTGTAGTAGGCGAAATCCTCACTCCGGCTAGCTGGGGTGGCGTGCCTCTGCATGTATTGATCTTCTTGACCGCAGCTGTTGCTATCGGCCGTGTTGGCGGCGCAACCGGTATGAACGCTTGGATTGCTCATACTGTACTGCCCTCCAGCGTACCGAGTGACCCCTTCATTCTGGGTGCCTTCATTGCCACCGTTTCCATCATTATCCACATGCTTCTGGGCAGCGTAATCGCAGTTATGGGTATCGTTATTCCGGCTATGATTACCTTCACCAGCCAAATGGGTATTACTCCGTTGGTACCGGCTCTGATGGCTTACTCCGCAGTTGCATCCCACTATGTACTGCCGTTCCAGCATCTGAATATGCTTGTTGGTATGGGCGAGGATAATGGTATGTACACCCAGAAGGAAACCATTCGCCTGGGCATCCCCTTCATTATCGTAATTTATATTATGATCGTTGCCATCGAGGTTCCGTATTGGAGCATGCTGGGCTTGTTTGCTACTAAATAATTTCTCAAATTCTCAAGTAATCCATTTATAAATTTCCCAAGTAATCTCAAGGAGGGCTAGATATGCGACTCATCGTAGGAATATCCGGAGCAAGTGGAGTAATTTTAGGTTACGAAATGCTCAAGGCCTTAAAATTAATCCCCAATTGTGAAGTGCATCTAGTTTATACTGAGGGCGCAGTAAAAAACTTTGAATGTGAAACGAATATTAGTATGGAGGAGGTTCGCGCTCTAGCTGATGTTGTGCATAATAATAAGAACATGGCTGCCTCAATTTCCAGCGGCTCCTTTAAGACGGACGGCATGATTGTCGTGCCCTGCAGCATGAAGACGCTGGCCGGTATCGCTGCCGGCTATGCGGAAAACCTGCTGCTGCGCTCCGTGGATGTGTGCCTGAAGGAGGGACGCAAGGTGGTTATCGTGCCGCGCGAGATGCCACTGAGCCGTCTGCACCTGCGCAATATGAAGGAAGCATCTGATTATGGTTGCACCATCGTTCCGCCCATGCTTACCTTCTATAATGGCTCTGACTCTGTGGATAAGCAGATGCAGCATATTATTGGTAAGATTTTGATGCAGTTTGGCATTGACTATAAGCATTTCGTGGCCTGGAAAGGAGAGGAGTAAAATGCAGGTACAACAATTTTCCTTTGGTAAGGGTAATTTCCTCATTGAAGCCTCCTTCGTGAAGGTGGGCGACGATTGCGTAGTAGCCATTGGCGGAGGTGAAAAGCAGCATATTGGTGCGGTAGCTGTGGGTGTACCTCGTCCCAGCCTGAAAAAGGACGGGACCAATTCCTCTTCAGCGTCAGTCATCTGCTTGACGGGGCATAAGGAGGATATGCTGGCCCGTACTGCAGCCTTAGAGCTGAGTAAGGCATTAGGTCACACAGTTACCGTCACTGTTGGTATCCATATTGATAATGTAGCTCCTGATGCCATTGGTATCGTGGAATCCCATTTCCGCTTCCTGGTAGAGCAGATTATCGATTGGGCTGCAGCTAAGGAGTAGCTTTTACAAAGCTTATAATAAACTCATTCTTATACCACAATTTACACATTAGACATGCTTACCATAGTGCCCGGGCCTGCGCGGTCCGGGCATCCTCCATTTATATAGGTGAATAGTTATTCTCTAAAGGAATAAGCTGGCCTAGTTTTGGAATTTCCTAAACGGCATGCCTTGCCGCTTTATGTGAATTGCTATTGCTTAGACCAGGCGGTAATATAATAGACAAAGGGCAACCTTTAATGAGTTAATAAAGACGAAGGAGGTCTATTAACATGGCAAAAGTTTACAAAGACTTGAGAGAATTCTTGAAAACCTTGGAAGAAGAAGGTCAACTGATTCGCATTAAAGAAGAAGTTGATCCGGAACCCGATATTGGTGCAGCTGGCCGTGCTTGCGCTAACATGGATAAGAAGCCTGCAGTACTGTTCGAAAAGGTAAAGGGCTATAAATATTCCGTTGTTACCAATGTTCATGGTTCCTGGGCAAACCACGCTTTGATGCTCGGCATGCCGAAGGATACTCCTGTTAAAGAGCAATTCTATGAACTGAATCGTCGTTGGGATAAATTCCCTGTTCCTCCGGTAATCCTGCCACGCGAAAAGGCAGCCTGCAAAGAGAACACCATTACCGAGAACATCAACCTGTTTGACATTCTGCCTCTGTACAGAATTAATGACCAGGACGGCGGCTTCTTCATTTCCAAAGCTTCCGTAGTTACCGGCGATCCCGACGATCCGGATAACCTGGACAAACTGAATGTTGGTACCTACCGCATTCAAGTTAAAGACATCGACCGCATTGGTATCCAAGCTCTGCCGTTCCATGACATTGCTATTCAACTGCGTAAGGCTGAAGAGGTTAACGAGCCCCTGCCGATTGCTATCGCACTGGGCAACAGCCCGCTGGTAACCTTCATGGCTTCCACTCCGGTTGCTTATGATCAAAGCGAATATGAATTCGTTGGCGCTCTGCAAGATGGCGTTCCGACTGAAATCGTAAAGGCTGATACCGCTGAGCATCTGTATGTACCGGCTCATGCTGAAGTAGTTCTCGAAGGCTACATCATGCCGCGCGTACGTACCTGCGAAGGTCCTTTCGGCGAATTCCCCGGCTCCTACTCCGGTGCTCGTCTGCAATGCGAAATCAAGATTACCCATATTACCCACAGAACCAACCCGATTTTCGAAAACCTGTACCTCGGCATGCCTTGGACTGAAATCGACTATTTGATGGCTCTGAACACCTCCGTACCTATTTACAAACAGCTGCATGAATCCATTCCTGAGGTTGTTGCAGTTAACGCAATGTACACCCATGGTATTGGTGAAATCATCTCCGTTAAATCTCGTTATGGTGGCTTCGCAAAATCTGCTGCATTCCGCCTGCTGAGCACTCCACACGGCACCGCTTATGCTAAGATTATCATCCTCGTAGATGAATTCGTAGATCCGTTCAATCTGGAACAAGTTATGTGGGCTCTTACCACTCGCGTAAAACCGACCAAGGACGTTTCTGTAATTCAAAACTGCGCTGGTATGCCGCTGGATCCGTCTTCCTACCCGGCAGGTATGCATGATAAGCTGATTATCGATGCTACGACCCCTGTTCCGCCCGAACCGAATCCGCGTTCCGTAGAGCTCCTGAAACCGTCCCCGGCTACTCCGAAATGGGAAGCTATTTTCAGAGACTTCATGGCTGCTCAAAAGAAATAATAGCTGCTTAGTATCATCTTAAAATAAAGGAGGCCGATTTTTATGAAATGCCCGCGTTGTGGTGCTGAAACTGTTAGAGTTATGACTAAATCTCCCGTTGGTGATGTTTGGGAAGTATATGTATGCGATACCTGCTCTTACTCCTGGCGTTCCACTGAAGAAGTGCATGTTCATGATGTTTTCAAGCTGAAACCTGAAGATATTCCTAACCTGCAACAAATTCCGGCTGTTCCGCCGCTGAAAAAATAATAGCCAATTTATATTTGGGACATAAATGGAAAAATGACGGGAGATTTTCGCTCCCGTCGTTTTTCTATATCATCTGTGAAGGGGTTTTGCATTATGACCGAGATGAACACACAGCTATCCTTGGACAAGATACCGCAAATTGTGGGTGAGAGTGGTAACGCGATGCTCACGCGCTGCTATAATATTTTGGCCAATACTAAATGGCCGCTATATATTGTAGGGCCGTCTGGCAGTGGCAAGAGTATTATGGCGATGAATCTGGCGAAGCTATATGCCATGCGCAATAATGTGCCTGCCTATTATGTGCAGCTCAGTCCGGAGCAGACGAAAACGAGCCTGATTTTGGGCCTGCGCTTGGATAATGGCAGTCTGGTTGTCAAAAATGGTATCGTAGCTGATTGTATGGAGCAGGGCGGCATTATTGTCGTGGACGAGGCAACGCACTCCGTACAGGAAATTTTATTAATGTTTAATAGTGTTTTGGATCGCACCTCGGTCACGGCTATCGGCGACAAGATTATTTATGCTAACGAAAAGTTTAGAATTATTTTTTGCGCCAATGATAGCAAATACGCTGGTAATGTGAAGCTGCCGCAAAGCTTTGCCCAGCGTTTAGTTTCCTTCTATTTTGATTATCCCGGAGCAGAGGATGAGCTGGCCATTGTGCAGCAGATTGTGAAGGAGGAGTGCAAGAGTCCGAACATGGTGCCGGAGACAGTGCAGCGCTATATTATTGCGCTGATGCGCGAGATGCGCTCCAATACCTATCCCTTATCCGTGCGCAATGCTGCCATCGCCGTGGTGCTGTGCAACCTAGAGCTGCAGCAGGCACCGGCTGAGGCGGCGCTGGATGATTATTTCACAAATCCCGGTAATGCCGAGGGTACGAAGCGCTATCTGGCGAAGCGCATTCTGGGGCTGGAGGCTAAGGACGTCAGCGAGCTTTTGGATCCGCGCTTACAGGAATTCACCGCCTGCATTAGTCGCATCGGTGTGGAGCGCTTTAAAGAGATAATTTTGCAGAGCTTTATGTATTATCTGGATGTGGATTTGGGCTTCTTTGATTTGCAGAATATTAAAGAGAAGATTGCTAATTCCATTATTTAAGGCTTCGTCAAGGAGCATAACTAGCTTAAGGAGCTTATTATGGATAATTTAGACGTAATTTGCCCGGGAACAGCCTTTAAAATCGAATATTTTGCGACGACGGAGGAGTTTTGCGCGAGCTGTGGCGAGGAGGGGAGTCTGCTTTTTCGCCAAGGTGGCAGTCTTGAAAATGGCCTGAGCTATGCGCTGAATCTTGAGGAGGTGGGGGCGCTGTGGCAGAGCTCTTGCGTGCGGGATTACCTGCCTATGGCGGCCTTTGCCGATGCCTTCGTGCTGAGCAGTCTGGCCTACCATCGCTTTGTGGAGGAGGCACATGGCCTAGGGAGCTTGTTTTATACGCATAGGGAGCGCTTGCAGCATGATAGCCTCTATGCGGCTCTTTTCCAAATGGCGGCGCGCAAGTTCTGTGAATATAAATTAGCGCAGACGCTGCCTGAATTTGGCAAGGTGCTCTCGCTCTTTAATATGGCCACCTATGTGCCCTATTGGCAAATAGCGCCCGGATTAGGCAGCTATCGCAGTGAGCTGGAGGCGCTGGAGCACTTTTTATATTACCATGATATTGATATCAGCCCGAATAGTGCTGATTTTGCAGCTTTGGCCTTTCCACTTTATGGCGCTGCTATTCGCACGGAGCTCAAAGATTTACTTTTTGCGAATGTGGTGGTAGCGGACTGGCTTTTAGGTGTGCGCAATATTCGCAAGCTGGACTTAGAGCTGGGCGAGGATGCTGATGCGCCAAAGCAGATAAATAATTGCCTGGGAAATATTCGCAGCATTACCGAGGAGACGCTGGAGGAAATCGTGCGCAAGGAAAAGGTGAAGGTGCTGCAGGCTTTTATGCAGAACGCTGCTACGCAGGTGGGCAAGCTGGCTGGCGTAGGACGATTCTGGGGCAAGAGCTATAATGCTTCGCAGTTTTTCCTAGATACGATTAAAAAATATCAGCGGGATATTGCCGAATTGGAATATATTTTTAGGCAAAATTTTACCTCGATGAAGGTGCTGGAGTCCTTTGATGGCGATATTAATCTGGCTAAGCAGCAGGAGGCGTATCTGGCTTCGAAGACGGGCGAGGAAACCAGGGTTTATCAATATTATCTGAAGCGCAAGGTTTCCGTGGATATTATGATTATTCGTGATGTTTCGGGCAGTACGTATCAGTTTGAGCGGGAATATGCGGAGGCTCTGATTGAAATCCTCGCGGCGGTGAATAGCTTTGAGGGGATTCGCACGCTAGTAATCGATTTTGAGAGTGGTGCGACGTTGCGCAAGAGCTTTGACCAGAAGCTGAATGAGGCCAATATTATACCTGTTTCCGGCGGGGGCACTAATATGCTGCCGGCAGTGAAGCTTTTAGAGGAGCAAGGTCTGAAGGGCAAGCGCAGATTGCTGTTTATCCTTTCCGATGGCGAGATTAATGACCGCAAGCAGGCGGAGAAGGAGCTAGCTGAGCACTGCGAGCGCAATGAGATTGAGCTGATTAAGTTGACCTTTGACCCTGAGGATAAGTATGGCTATGAGCACACCAGTATTATGAATTTGCCGAAATGCTTGGCGCAAAAGATTATCGCACGAGGTGATACGGATGACGAGTTCTTTTTATAAATGTCCGCATAATCTTTTTATTGAGCAGAGGCTGGTGGAGGGCTTGCTGGTTTATTATCATGAGGATGGCTCGCCCTGTGCTTTGCTAAATAATTTGCAGACTACGCCGGAGCAGCTTTTGTGCTTGAAGTGCCAAACGCTTTTGACAGCGGCTACGCGGCGGGAGCTGGCAGGCTTGATTGAGGCTAATGAGTATGTGTATGAGCAGCTGCGTGTGCGTGCTCCTAAGGCTGCGAGTGAGCTGCAGGTGTTGCTGCTGGGCTATCATAATAGCTCGCTCGTTAGGGAATGGCTGTATGGTGAGCTGCAGAGGTGTTTGCAAGCGGGGGCGCGGGAGGAGGCCTTGGAGTATTTCCGGCTGGTGGCGTTTTTCTTAGCGCAGCAGCATTATCAGGAGAGCTTGAAGGATTTTCAGGAGAAGCTGCGCGGGCTGGTGAATGCTTTTGGGGCTGTAGTGAGGGCTGCTTTGGCGGAGCTAGAGGTGGCGCGGCAGAGTTCTGCTGGGTATAGGCTGTGTCATGATGTGGATTTTATGCTGCGGTATGAGTATCATCCTAGGCAGGAGGTCAGGAGGCAGCACGAGGAGTTGTTACAGCTTTTTAAATTATAGTGTTTATATTAGTAGAAAAGCTCCCCTACTGGTGTAGTAGGGGAGCTTGCGTTTTTTGAATTTGCAATTCGTAAATATAATATTGCTTTGCTCAGCCGAAATTTTTGACGCTAGCTTCGGACGGTGCAATGACGAAATTTCGCCAAACTCGCTTCGCTCAGACAGTGGCTCAATTTCTATTGCACCAAGTCCTTGCTAGCTAAAATTTCGATTTGCTCCGCAATTATTATATTTACTCAATTTACATTCTCAATTTACATTCTCAATTCACATCCTCGTGCCGTTGGTAAGTCTTACGCGCTCGGCTTTCGCTTCGGCGAGCTGCGCTTGGTTGATCATGCCATATTTATGCATGGCGGCGAGGACGAGGAGCTGGCGCTTTTTGCAGTCCTGGGGATTTTCCAGAGGATTGAGGGCGCTGGGGGCGTAGGGCAGGGATGCGATGATGGCTGCTTCGGCGAGGGTGAGGGCACTGGGGGCTTTGCCGAAGTATTTGGCTGCGGCTTCTTTGATGCCGTTGGCGCCGGCGCCGAAGTAGGTGGTGTTGAGGTAGAGCTCGAGGATTTCGTCCTTCGTATAATTATCCTCTAGCATGAGGGAGAGGATGGCCTCGGAGATTTTGCGCTCCATGCTTTGTTCATGGGTGAGAAAAACATTTTTGACAAATTGTTGGGTGAGGGTGCTGCCGCCCTGGACGATTTCGCCTGCGGTGAGGTTGACTAGGAGGGCACGGAGCACGCCGTCGATGGCGATGGCGCCGTGATTATAGAAGTCATGGTCCTCGATGGCGATGAGGGCGCGGGGGATGTCCTGGTTCATGGCTTGCAGTGGTGTCCAGCTGGGATGCTGGCGAATGGGGTCGATGACTTCTTCCATGTTGAAGGCGAGGTAGAAGCTTTGCATGGGTGTGGGCCAGGTGTCGCGCGGTGGGAGCAGGCTGGTGAAGATGGCCATGGCGGCTGATTTTTCGTGCTTACTGATTTTTTGTTCCTGCTTTTGCGTGGGGTTGGTGGGCACAGGCTTGGAGTCGGTGGAGTCGTAGGCGACCATGCCGGCGAAGATGATGAGTGCCATAAGTAGTGTTTTTATCATAAGTATGCAGTGGGGCTGCTGGGCTCGGGGCTCAGGAGCCTTTTCCTTTCTTGCGGTATGTTGTATGAGGCAGTGTTTAAGCTGCGCTACTTATCTTTATTTTAGCAGGGATGAAGAATTTTTGCAAAGTAAAGTGAAAAAAAGCTAGGAAAATCGGGCGCAAAGTAGTAAAATAGATATAATAAAATGGATGAGTGTTTCTTGCCCTTTTTATGGTGAAAATTTTGCAAAAGGCTTGCAATTTTATGCAAGTTAGTTGTATAATTATCAGTATATTTTTTGTGAAGGAGGATTGAAATGAGAGCAAGTGTTATTGGCGCTACCGGTTATGCTGGTGTGGAGCTGCTGCGTCTTTTGGATGGTCATCCAGAGGCGGAGATTGCGACGATTACCTCTGAGAGCAGCACCGGTGAAGCGATTGCTAGCATGTATCCCCATCTGGCAGGGCGCATTGAGAAGAACTTGGCGTCCATGCAGGATATTGAGGCTATTGCCGCTGACAGTGATGTAATTTTTATTGCGTTGCCCCATGGTCATGCCATGAAGATTGGTAAGCAGCTGCGAGGTACGAAGACGAAGATTATTGACTTGGGCGGTGACTATAGATTCCGCGATTATCGCGTTTTTGAAGAGTGGTATAAGGTGAAGCATGAGGATCCTGAGGCGCAGGCTGTGTATGGCTTGACGGAGCTGTTTCGCGACAAGGTGAAGGATGCGAGTCTGGTTGCTAATCCTGGCTGCTATACCACTTGCAGTATTTTGGCGATGGTGCCTTTGCTGAAGTATGATTTGATTGAGCATCAGGGTATTATTGTGGATGCTAAGTCGGGTACTACGGGTGCAGGCCGCAGCTTGAGGGCGGGCAGTTTGTATTGCGCTGTGAATGAGAGCTTTAAGGCTTATGGTGTGGCTAGTCATCGTCATACGCCGGAGATTGAGCAGATTTACAGCGAGTTTGCGGGCGAGCCGGTGGTGATTCAGTTTACACCGCATCTTTTGCCTGTGGATCGTGGTATTTTGGCTACGTGTTATGGTCAGCTGAAGGAGGGCGTTACGGACGCGCAGATTGAGGAGGCTTATCAGGCTATGTATGGTAAGGAGTTCTTTATTCGTTTGCGCGGGAAGGGCGGTTGTCCGGAGCTGAAGAATGTGCGTGCGTCGAATTATGTTGACTTGGGTTGGCAGACGGATAGGCGTACGGGGCGCATTATTGTGATGAATTGTATTGATAATTTGGTGAAGGGGGCTGCGGGTCAGGCGGTGCAGAATATGAACGTTATGTTCGGGTGTGATGAGACTGCGGGCCTGAGAGCGCTGCCGATTGTGCCTTAAAAGACAATAGTAATTCGTAAATATAATATTGCTCCGCTCAGCCGAAATTTTTGACGCTCATTTCGTTGGGAACAATAGGGAAGCTTCGGGGTACCATCTTGTTCGAGGAGAGCGTTAGGTTTTCCCACCACTCGCTTCCATTGTTCCAACAACTCATTCGCTAAAATTTCGATTCGCTCCGCAATTCAATTATTATATTTACTCAATTTAGTGTATTTTTAATAAAAAGAGGGTTTTGTTATGCAGAAAATTGAAGGCTGGGTGACGGCGCCGCAGGGTTTTATTGCGGCGGGCGTGAAGGCTGGTATTAAGGCTAGTGGTAATCATGATGTGGCTGTGATTTATAGTACTGCTCCGGCTGCATGTGGTGCTGTGTTTACACAGAATAAGATGTGCGCTGCGCCTGTTCTGGTGAGCCGCGAGGTGAATAAGGGCGGTTATGCGCAGGCTATTGTTGTGAATAGTGGTTGTGCGAATGCGTGTACGGGTGAGCAGGGTCTCGCTGATGCGCGCAAGATGCAGGCGCATGCGGCAGAGCTGTTGGGCATTAAGCCGGCGGAGGTTTTTGTGTGCTCCACGGGTGTTATTGGCCAATTTTTGCCGATGGATAAGCTGCTGACGGGTATCGCGGATGCGATTGATAGCTTGGATGAGTGCGAGGGCGAGAGCTGCGCGATGGCTATTCAGACGACGGATACCTTCATTAAAAAGGCTGCTTATGAGACGGAGATTGGCGGCAAGGTGGTTAAGTTTGCAGGTATCGCGAAGGGTGCAGGTATGATTCATCCGAATATGGCGACGATGCTGACTTTTATTACGACTGATGCTGCGATTGCTCCTGATGTTTTGAAGCGTGCTGTGAAGAAGGCTGCGGACCAGAGCTTTAATATGGTTGTGGTTGATGGCGATACTTCTACTAATGATAGTATGATTGTGCTGGCTAACGGCATGGCTGAGAATGAGATTATACTGAGCGAGGAGCATCCTGATTATCCTGCGTTTTTTGAGGCTTTGGTGGCTGTGGCTACTGATTTGGCGAAGCTGATTGCGCATGATGGCGAGGGTGCGACGAAGTTCCTGGAGGTTAATGTTGTTGGCGCTGCTACTTGGCAGGATGCGAAGACGGCGGCTATGGCGATTGCGAAGTCTCCTTTGGTGAAGACGGCTTTCTTTGGCGAGGATCCGAATTGGGGTCGCATTGTGTGTGCTGCTGGTTATAGTGGTGCTGAGATGGTGGCGGAGAAGGTTAATTTGGAGATTGGCGGGATTCGTCTTGTTGAGAATGGGATGAATTGCAATGTGCCGGCGGAGGCGCTGGCGCCGACGATGAGTGAGCATGATATTTCGATGACGATTGATTTGGCGGCTGGCGAGGAAAAAGCGACGGTTTGGACGTGCGATTTCTCCTATGAGTACGTTAAGATTAATGGTGAGTATCATACTTAAGTTAAGTAAGTGATTCGTAAATATAATATTGCTACGCTCAGCCGAAATTTTTAACGCTATCTTCGGACGGTGCAATGACGAAATTTCGCCAAACTCGCTTCGCTCAGACAGTGGCTCAATTTCTATTGCACCAAGTCCTTGTTAGCTAAAATTTCGATTCGCTCCGCAATTATTATATTTACTCAATTTACTTTAGGATTTTCTTACGAAAGTAAAGCGTTAGGAAAGGCGCCCCTGTAGGGGAGCTGTCAGTCCGCGCAGTTACAAAATATAGAATTAATTTGTGAATGCGGATGACTGAGGGGTCACTTAGGTTTAAAGTTAAGTAAGTAATTCGTAAATATAATATTGCTACGCTTAGCCGAAATTTTTAACAATAATAATTATTATTATACAAGGAGGATTTAGTTATGTTAATGAATGATTCTCAAGTGCAAACTTTAGTGGAGGCTTTACCGTATCTGAGCAAGTTTAAAAATAAAACTATTGTTGTGAAGTATGGCGGTAATGCTATGCTGAATGATGCTCTGAAGAATAAGGTGCTGCAAGATATCGTGTTCCTGCAATGCGCAGGTATGCGTCCTGTTGTTGTGCATGGCGGCGGCCCGGAAATTACCCGTATGCTGGCTCAAGCTGGTAAGAAGACTGAGTTTGTTAGCGGTCTGCGTGTAACTGATGAGGAGTCCGTTGGTATTGCAGAGATGGCTCTGGTTGGTAAAATCAATACCGACCTGGTTGCTCGTCTGAATACTCTCGGTGGCAAGGCTGTGGGCCTGAATGGTAAGGATTCTAACCTGATCCAGGCTAAGAAGCATTTGGCTGATGTATATGAAAATGGCGAGGTTAATCTGGTTGATATTGGCTATGTGGGCAATGTTGAGAAGGTTAATACTGAGCTGATTGAGGTGCTGCTGGATGCAGGCTTTATCCCTGTTATTGCTCCGACTGGCGTTGGTGCTCAGGGTGAGACCTATAATATTAATGCTGATAGCGTTGCCGGCGAGGTTGCTGGTGCGCTGAAGGCTGAGAAGCTGCTGGTTCTGACCGACGTACGCGGCATTTATTCTGATTATCGCGATGAGAACAGCTTTATTTCTACTTTGACCTTCGAGAAGGCTCAGGAGCTGATTATTCGTGGCAAAATTGATGGCGGCATGATTCCGAAGGTTCGTGCTTGCATTACTGCTCTGTCCGGCGGCGCAAAGAAGACTCATATTATCGATGGCCGTGCTGAGCATACTATTCTGATGGAAATCCTTTCCGATAAAGGCGTAGGTACCGAGGTAGTTAAGGAATTGAAATAAAATTATTTTGGAATTCTTTTTGAGGGGTGAAGATCAAACTAATGGATAAGAAGACTGTTATTGCCGAGACAGAGAAATATTATTTGCCCGTCTTTGGCCGTTACCAGATGGTGATGGACCATGGTCAGGGCTGCAAGGTATATGATAACGAGGGTAATGAGTACATCGATGCTTTTGCAGGTATCGCTGTTAACTCTCTGGGCTATAATCACCCCGTGCTGGTGAAGGCGATTGCTGAGCAGGCAACGAAAATTATGCACTGCTCCAATCTGTATTATACGGAGATTCAGGCGAAGGCGCTGCGTCTCGTGGCCGAGGCTACGGGCATGGACCGCATTTTCTTTGCGAACTGCGGCGCTGAGGGCAACGAGGGTGCGATGAAGCTGGCACGTAAGTATGGCGTGAGCAAGTCCCCTACGAAGTATAAAATTGTGTCCGCGCAGGAGTCCTTCCACGGCCGCACCTTTGATACGCTGGCTGCAACGGGTCATGATTATTATCATGTGGGCTATGGCCCGCTGAGCCCGGGTCATATTCTTGTTGATTATGCTGATATCAAGGCACTTGAGGCTGTGATGGACGAGGATGTGTGCGCTGTGCTCCTGGAGCCCATTCAGGGCGAGGGTGGCGTGCATGTGCCGAGCGACGAGTACCTGCGTCAGGTACGTGCGCTGTGCGACAAGTACGATGCACTTCTCATTTTCGACGAGGTGCAGACTGGTGTAGCGCGCACCGGCAAATGGTTTGGCTATATGCATAGCGGCGTGAAGCCCGATGTGCTGACCTTTGCGAAGGGCATTGGCGGCGGCTTCCCGGTAGCAGGCTTTGCTGTGCCGGAGCGTCTGGCGCATGTGTTTAAGCCTGGCGACCACGGCGGCACCTTTGGCGGCAATCCGCTGGCGTGCGCTGCTGTGTATGCTACCTTGGCGACGATTAAGTCCGAGGGCTTAGTAGAAAAGGTGGCCGAGAAGGGCGAGTACTTCATGGGCGAGCTGCGCAAATTAGCAGCAAAATACCCCGCTAAGGTGAAGGAGGTACGCGGTCGCGGCCTCATCGTCGGCATGGAGCTGACTAGCGAGGGGAGACCTGTGGTGGAGCATTGCCTGGCAAATCGCGTCATCGTGAACTGCACGGCGGGCAATGTTATCCGCATTGTGCCTCCGCTGATTATCACGAAGGAAGAATTGGATGTAGTAGTAGCTGCGCTGGATAAGGCGCTCGCTGCTATGTAAGATGAGGGATAAAAATGGGTTTAAGACATAAGGACTTGATTTCTATTCACGACTTGACTGTCGGTGAAGTGGCGTTGATTCTCGACGTTGCAAAAAAATTAAAACGTAAACAAAAAGAGGGCGAGCCCCATCAATATTTGAAGGGCAAAACTTTGGCTATGCTCTTCAGCAAGGCTTCTACCCGCACCAGAACCTCCTTTGAGGTTGGCTTCTGGCAATTGGGCGGCCATCCGATTTATCTGAGCGACTCCGCTTCTCAGATTGGCCGCGGTGAGCCGATTCGCGACACTGCGCGCGTACTGAGCCGCATGGTGGATGGTATTATGATTCGTACCTTCTCCCATGACTCCGTTATCGAGCTGGCTAAATATGCAAGCGTGCCCGTTATTAACGGCCTGACCGACCTTTTGCATCCCTGCCAGGCGCTGACTGATATGTTCACCATTCAGGAGAAGATGGCAGTATTAAAGGGTCGTAAGCTCGTTTATGTAGGCGATGGCAATAATATGGCGCACTCTCTGATGTTCGCCTGCGCTAAGGTTGGCATGAACATGGTTTGCGCTAGCCCGAAGGGTTACCAGCCGGACCCGACTGTGCTGGCTGCTGCTCAAGCTGACGCTGCTGAAACCGGCTGCACCATTACGGTAGAAGAGGACCTTTTCAAGGCTGCGAAGGGTGCCGACGTGCTCTACACCGACGTGTGGACCAGCATGGGCGAGGAAGCAGAGCGCGATATTCGCTTCAAAGCATTGCATAATTATCAAATTAACCAGGCACTGCTCGACGTAGCTCGTCCGGAATGCATCGTGCTGCACTGCCTGCCTGCACATCGCGGCGAGGAAATCACTGACGACGTTATCGAAGGGCCGCATTCCGTGGTCTTCGACCAAGCAGAGAACCGTCTGCACGTGCAAAAGGCTATTATGGCTCTTTTGATGAGCGACGAAGTCCTGTAAAAAAATTCTGTATACATAGCTAAAAAGACTGGAATTGTGCATAAAAAAGTGATATAATACAAGAAGTTTGTAAGATTATACATTACTGTGCATAAAACAGCAATTTTTAGGGAGGCATTTTCCATGAAAAAAGAAGACATTAAAAAAGTAGTTTTGGCTTACTCCGGTGGCCTGGATACATCCGTAATCATCCCCTGGCTGAAAGAACACTATAACAACTGCGAAGTTATCGCTGCTTGCGCAGACCTGGGCCAAGGCGACGAACTGGATCCTGTACATGACAAAGCAATCAAAACCGGTGCTAGCAAATGCTACATCCTGGACCTGAAGGAAGAATTCATTAAAGATTATGTTTGGCCGACTGTTAAGGCTGGTGCAGTTTATGAGAAAAAATATCTGCTGGGCACCTCCTTCGCTCGTCCGCTGATCGCTAAAAAACTGGTTGAAATCGCTGAAGCTGAAGGCGCTGACGCTATCGCTCACGGTGCTACCGGCAAAGGCAATGACCAAGTTCGTTTCGAGCTCTCTGTAAAAGCTCTGAACCCTGACCTGGCAATCATCGCTCCTTGGCGTGAATGGGAACTGCGTTCTCGTGACCAAGAAATCGACTATGCAGCTGCTCATAACATTCCTATTCCTGTATCCCATGACCATGACTATTCCATGGACCGCAACATGTGGCATCTGTCCCATGAAGGCTCCGATCTGGAAGATCCCTGGAATGCACCGAAGGATGAACTGTTCATCGTAACCAACATTCCTGAAAAAGCTCCTGATAAACCGGAATATGTTGAGCTGGAATATGTTGAAGGCGTTCCCGTTTCTGTAAACGGCGAAAAACTGAGCCCCGCTAAATTGGTAGAAAAACTGAATGAAATCGGCATTCGCAATGCTGTTGGTATTACTGATATGGTTGAAGACCGTCTGGTAGGCATGAAGTCCCGTGGCGTTTATGAAAATCCCGCTGGCGCTATTATCTACTACGGCCACAATGATTTGGAAAACCTGTGCCTGGATCGCGCAACCCAATCCTTCAAACAGCAAGTTTCCATCCGTTACTCCGAGCTGGTATACGATGGCATGTGGTTCAGCCCGCTGCGTGAGGCTCTGGATGGCTTCGTAAACGAAACCCAAAAAACTGTTACCGGTACTGTTCGCATGAAACTGTACAAAGGCAACATCTACAGCGCTGGCGTTAAATCCCCGTACTCCCTGTACAGCCAAGAATATGTAACCTTCGGCGAAGACGAAGTTTACAACCAGGCTGACGCAACTGGCTTCATCAACCTGTTCGGCCTGCCGCTGGCAGTTCGCGCTATGATGAAGAAGGGCACCCTGAAATAATGGCCAAGCTTTGGGGCGGTCGTTTTAGTAAAAATACCAATGAATTAGTGGACGCATTTAATGCGTCCATTGATTTTGATAAGCGTTTATATCACGAGGATATCCGTGGCAGCATGGCTCATGCACGCATGCTGGCTAAATGTGGTATCATTCCGGCAGAAGACGGGGAGAAGATTATTGCCGGTCTGAAGGAGATCCTGGCTGATATTGAAGCTGGTAATTTTGAGTTCAGCGTGGACCTGGAGGACATTCACATGAATGTCGAGGCACGTCTGACTGAGCGTATCGGCAGCGCGGGCGCACGCCTGCACACTGCACGCAGCCGTAACGACCAGGTTGCGCTCGATATGCATATGTATATGAAACGCGAGGTAATGGAAATCGCCGAGCTGCTCGTAGCCTTTGAGGAAGCATTGCTATCCGTGGCTAAGCAGCACGAGAAGACGCTGATGCCGGGTTACACCCATCTGCAGCGTGCGCAACCGATTACCTTTGCTCACCACCTGCTGGCATATTTCAATATGCTGCAGCGTGACTTCCGTCGCCTGCTGGGCGTTTGGGAGGGTGCGGACCTGATGCCGCTGGGTGCTGGTGCTATTGCCGGTACGACATTCCCGATTGACCGCCATATGGTAGCGGAGGAGCTGAACTTCAGCACTGTTTATCCCAATAGCATGGACGCAGTCAGCGACCGTGACTATGTTATTGAATTCTTAAGCTTCGCTTCTACCCTCATGATGCACATGAGCCGTCTGAGCGAGGAGATTTGCCTCTGGAGCAGCACCGAGTTCGGCTTTGTGGAGCTGGACGACGCTTTTGCAACGGGCTCCTCCATGATGCCGCAAAAGAAAAACCCGGATATCTCCGAGCTGGTACGTGGCAAGACCGGTCGTGTATATGGTCATTTAATGGCTATGTTGACTACTGCTAAGGGCCTGCCCCTGACTTATAATAAGGATCTGCAGGAGGATAAGGAGGGCTTCTTTGACGCTATCGACACTGTGAAATTCACGCTGGCAGTTTATCGCGATATGATTCTGACGATGACGGTGAATGTGGATAAGATGGTGCAGGCAGTCGCTCACGACTTCTCCAATGCTACCGACCTGGCAGATTATCTGGTGCGCAAGGGCTTGCCCTTCCGTCAGGCACATGAGGTTGTTGGCAAATGTGTAGCTTATGCAATTAGCCAGGGTAAATTCTTGCTGGAGATTCCTATCGAGGAGTATAAGCAATTCTCTGACCTCTTCGAGAGCGATCTTATGGCAGCGCTTGACCCTGCGAACTGCGTAGAAGCACGTCGTTCTTACGGCGGTCCTGCTTTTAGTGAAAACGATAAGCAGTTTGCCATTGGCGACAAGGTGCTCGCAGCGCAGCACGAGAAGCTGGCAGAGCTGAAGGCAAAGATTTAAGAGAAATATGCCGCCCCGTCACTAGTAAAGTGGGGGCGGTTTTTCTTTTTCTAGAGCAAATTAGTAGGTTAATAAATTAGTGAATTAGTGAATTAGTAGTGAAGGCTCCCCTTACAAGGGGAGCTGTCAGCGAAGCTGACTGAGGGGTTAAGTAGATCTTTCTTATTGCTGATTAGCGAGCAGACTGAGGGGTCACTTAGGTTTCTTGTTAGCTTAGCGATCCGTAAATATAATATTGCTCTGCTTAGCCGAAATTTTATTTCAATTTAGGTATTTATTATGTTCCCATTAAATTATCAAGCCATCTATCTCCATATCCCCTTCTGCAAACAGAAGTGCTTATATTGCGACTTCGCCTCGTACGCCTGTTATGGCGAGGAGGAGATGCGAGCCTATACCGACGCGCTGTGCCACGAAATCGCCGCCCGCGCGGAGGAAGCGGCAAATGTCGCACCGAATGCTACGCTCTATTTCGGCGGCGGTACTCCCAGCGTGCTCCCTACAGAGTGCCTGGAAAAGCTAGTCCATCAGCTGAAGGTGTGCGGCTTCTGGCGCACTCCGGCGGAGGCCACCATCGAGGTGAACCCGGGTACAGCGGACCTAGCGAAGCTTAGACGTCTGCGCGAGTGCGCCTTTGATCGCATCAGCTTCGGCGTGCAGAGCCTGCAGGATGCCGAGCTGCGCACGATTGGGCGCATTCATACTGCGCAGGAGGCACTCGCTGCTATCGACATGGCGCGTGAGGCTGGCTTTAGGCGCATCAGCTGCGACCTTATCTACGGCCTACCGGGGCAAACGCTGGCTACTTTAGCAGACACTTTAGCGAGACTCCTTGCCACTGGCATTGAGCACGTTTCCGTCTATGGCCTCATTGTGGAGGAGGGCACACCGCTCGAGCGCTTGGTGGACGCAGGCAAGCTCCTATTGCCAGACGAGGATACGGCTGCTGATATGTACGAGCTGGTGCAATGCAAGCTGAAGGAGCAGGGTTTTAGCCGCTACGAAATTAGCAATTACGCAAAAAACGGGCAATACTCCCGCCATAATACTGTCTATTGGCAGTACCACCCCTATATCGCCTTCGGTGCTGCTGCGTGCGGCTTTGATGGGCAGGCACGCCGCACTGCCGTAAGTACGGTGCCCGAGTATATCGCGCAGGCTAGTGCATTAACTAGCGCTAACTGGCGTACTAGTTCGCTCTATGACATCGAGGAGCTCACGCCGACTGAGCAGCTGGGGGAGTACATGTTCATGGGGCTGCGCCAAGCGCGGGGCGCGGACCTGACGGAGGCACGGGCACGCTTCGGCGTGGACGTGTGGGCGCAGTATCGCCAGCAGCTCGAGCCCTTTATTAAGCAGGGCTTAGTGCGCTATGATGAGGCAGAGCAGAAGCTGTCGCTAACGGAAGCAGGCATGGAGCTCGGCAATCAGATTTTCGCAATATTTATCAGTGATGCAAGTGATGCATAATTACTTAGCAAGCTTAAAGCTATTCTAAAAAATTAAAGGCTTCCTCCCGGGGGAATACGAATCCTGGGAGGAAGCTTTTTGTTGCGTTGGCAACAGTTTTAGTGGCTTGTAAAGGTTGTAAATAATTGACATTGACTGTGATTTGCTGTAAAATTATCCATGTATTTTATATTCATTTATTTTAGTACATTAAAGTGATAAAATTATTACTAAGTTCAACATAAGGATAATGAGGTGAATAATATGCAAGCACCGATTGAGGAGCTGCGCACTTTTGTCGAAAAAAATAAGCACGAGATGCTGCTATTTTGGGAGAATCTGGTTAATATGCAGGCCGGCTCCTATGAAATTGACAAGGTGAATCGCGTAATTGATTTTTTGAAAAAGCATTTTGAAGTCGAGGGCATTGACTGCCACCTGCTGGATACGCAGGGCAGTGTAAATATGCTCGTGGCAGAGCTGAATAAGGATGTCGATAAAGAGCCGCTAATCCTAGCAGGCCACTGCGACACTGTTTTCCCCTCCGGCTCCTATCCCGATGATCCCTTCTATATTGACGAAAAGGGCCTGGCGCATGGCCCGGGCGTACTGGATATGAAGGGCGGTATCGCGCAGATTTTCTACATTATGGTGGCGCTGAAGCATTTTGGCTATACGGAGCGCCCCGTGAAGGCGCTCATCGTGGGCGATGAGGAAAATAGCCACGGCCAGGGCATTGCCGACAAGCTGCTGATGCAGGAGAGTAAGGGTGCGCTCTGCGCTTTCAATATGGAGAGCGGACGCATGGACAATGGCCTTGTAGTAGGTCGTAAGGGCGGCATGGACTGCCACATCACGGTGCACGGCAAGGCTGCGCATGCGGGTAATGATTACCTGAGTGGTCGCAATGCCGTTCTCGAAATGTGCCATAAGCTGCCGCTGCTACAGGATTTAACTATTTATGACGAGGGCCTGACCGTCAGTGCCGATGTTATTAAAGGCGGCATGGCCTCCAATGCTGTGCCCGATAAATGCTATGCGGAACTCGATGTGCGCTATAAGAAGCTGGAGCACATGGAATATATTAAGGAAAAAATTCGCGAGGTCTGCGCGCAAACCTTTATCGAGGGAACGACGACTGAGGTGGAATTTGTATATCCCATGCCTTCCTTTGAGGAGAGCGAGGCTAATCACCAGCTCCTGGGCTATATTAATAGCATGGCGACGAAGTATGGCTATCCCGAGAGCAAGCCGATTTTCGTCGGTGGCATGAGTGATGCAGCTTATTTTGCTAGCGTGGGCGTGCCGACCATCTGCTCCATGGGACCGCAGGGCGCAGGTGCGCATACGCGTGAGGAATATGCCTCCGTGGACAGCTTCTTCCGCCGCTGGATTATCGCCATGGCCTGCATTATGGAAATTGAGGATTATGTGGCTAATTTTGCCAAATAAAATGAGGGAGAGTGTAAGATGACAAAAAAAGAACAGCAAAATGATGAAGTAAAAGTCTTTAAAGCGCCCAGTCCGGTGCTGATTCTCGTCTGTGTTATTGTGCTGGCGGCTATCGCGAGCTATGTGATTCCGGCAGGCGTGTATGACCGCGTGAAGGATGTTCACACGGGCAAAATGGTTGTAAATCCTGCAACCTTCCATTATGTAGCACAAAAGCCGACTGGCTTTATGGATTTCTTCACTGTTATTAATAAGGGCTTCAAGGGCGGCATTAGCATTATCGCCTTCCTGTTTATGGTGGGTGGCTCTTTGAATATTTTGGCAAAAACGGGCGCGATTATCGCGGGTTTGAGCACGCTGGTGAAAAAGCTGCGCAACCACAGCATTCTGCTGATTCCCGTGCTGATGACGACGCTGGCAACCTTCTCCACGCTGGCAGGCTGCAATGAGGAATATCTGGCTTTCACCCCGCTCGTTGTGAGCGTGGCACTGGCGCTGGGCTTCGACTCCCTGACTGCGCTGGGCATGCTCTTCTGCTCCGTGGCAGCGGGCTATGGCGCAGGCTGCACGCAGCCCTTCTCCGTAGGCGTAGCGCAGGGCATTGCCGGAGTGCCGATTTTCTCCGCACTGCCGTATCGTGTGGGCATTTTTGTGGTGCTGCTGGCGCTGAATATCGCCTATGTGATGTACCATGCTTATAAGGTGAAGAAGAACCCCGAGAGCAGCCCCGTGTATGAGATTGACCGCGCGAAGGCTGACACTATTAAGCTGGAGGATAATCCCGAGCTCACTACGCGTCAAGCGATTTGCCTCGCGCTCCTGGGCCTGAACTTCGTGGGTATTATCTTTGGCGTGCTGAAATACGACTTTTATATGAACGAGATTTCTGCTCTGTTCATTATTATGGGCATCCTGAGCGGCATTATCTGCGGTCTGAAGCCCAATGATATTTGCGATGCTTTTCTCGACGGCTGCAAGGGCATGATGCTGCCCTGCTTGGCAGTAGCAATGTGTAAGGCAGCGACGATTCTTTTGGATAATGCCAAGGTTATGGACACGATTATTCACTATCTGGCTGGCATGCTGGATGTGTTCCCGTCCTCTATTATCGCTTTTGGTATGTTCATTATTCAGGACTGCTTCAACCTGCTGGTACCCTCCAGCTCCGGCCAAGCTGCTATTTCCATGCCGATTATGGCGCCCCTGGCGGACCTTGTGGGCCTGACGCGTCAGACTGCAGTTTTCGCCTTCACCTTTGGCGATGCCTTCACGAACTGCATTACCCCGGCCAGCGGTGCGACTATGTCTTACTTGGCGATGGCAGGTGTGCCGTATAAAAAATGGGCGCGCTTCGTGCTGCCGCTGATTGGCATGTGGTGGATCGTGGCCTTCTGCTTCCTGACCTACGCTACCGCTATTAAGCTCGGTCCGGTGTAAGGCTTGCTAGCGCAGGGCGTTTTTGCCTAGAAAGATAAAAAACTTGCAGAAGTAAGCTGCAAGCTGTATAATATGTATAGAAAGACAACCGCCCACAAGGTGGGTTGCCAAGTTAATTGAGTAGAATAACCACCCAGATACCTGCCAAAGTATATAGGGGTGGTTTTTCTATGTCTAGACTACTTTTTGTTAATCAATAAGATGATGAACGTAAGCAATGCTAAGATAAACATTCCGAAGGACATTAAGTCCTGAAAAGAATAGTTTGCCATAGACATCACCTCCATTCACTAGAGAATGAAGGCAACGCCACCCTGCAACACGGTTGTCAAAAGTATTATAACACAAAAATGTTCTTAATACAATAATATGTTCGCACATAATTCGTTTTAATCTTACAAGCAGAAGTAAGTACATCATAACGCCCTGACGTCAGGATGCTTGCATGTGAAGTGTGAGCCCATGGAGCAGAGCGTTTTTTGTGTGAGATAAATTGGAGTTGGACAGATAAATATAGAAATTGAGAGCCTCTCCTCAAGGAGAGGCTCTCAATTTCTATATTTATATGTCCAACGCCAATTTATCTCACACAAAAAACGCTCTGCTCAATGGGCACACACTTCACAAGCAAGCAACCAGACGTCAGGGCG